>JANRLS010000013.1:0-78872 GCA_033762315.1 Pirellulaceae bacterium | reverse complement strand
TGCTTGCCGAGTAAAGTCTTTTCCCCCGCGCTGTTTTCGAGGGTCAGCTCGACGGGCAATTCCTGCTTCACGTAGCCTCGAATGCGGATGAGGGCTCGCACAACCAGCTCGTTCTTGACGAACACGGTGTATTGCTCGTCGAGCCGTTCGACCGCCACGTCCCGTGCCTGGGCGGCATCGCCAGCGGGGCCGAAAGTGACGGTAAACAGGGGGGCGGCGAAGTCGTCGCGCACTTGGCGCGCGGCCTCTTGGGTTTCCACTTGCGGCTCGAAGGCGGTCACTGCGCCGTCGCCGAGCAGCACGACCCCCGCCAGCCGCTTTCCTTGCTCCGGTCGCAGCGCCTCGGACAGCGAGGTGCCGATGTCGGTCTGGTCGCCGCTCGGGATGGCCGGGAGGGGGATGGTTCCGTCCGGCGAATCGAGTTGCTTCAGGCGCGAATCGTAGGCATAGACTCGCAATTCCCCCTGGTTCGCCCAGGCGGCAAGCGGTCCGCGCGATTTGGCCAGGGCTGCGGTCTGCGCTTGCCAGCGCGATTCTTGTTGCCGGCCGCTGGGAAGCTGCATCGAGCGGCTGGCGTCGAGCAAGAGGACGAGGACGCTGGTCCGCGGCGTGCGCAGCGTCGTGACCCACGTTGGCCGCACGAGGGCCAGCGTCACGAGGGCAATCGCCGCCAGTCGCAGCGCAAGCAGGCAGAGCCAACCGCGGCGCGAGACCTGGCCAAACTTGGGACGCACGAGGAGCAGCGCTACCAGCGCGGCGGCGATGAGCGCCACCAGTCCGTAGCTGTCGAGAATCGGCTCGGCTCCCCACCGCGACATCGGCTCAGTCGTCCTTGCGATAGAACAAATTGGCCAGTGCGAATTCCAGCCCCAGCGCCAGGGCCAACAGCGAAACCAGAAGCGGATAGAACTCGCTACCGATCCGCTCGGTCCCGATGGCCCGGTCGATCTCGTCGCGCTCGCGGGCCAGGTGATAGCGCCCGCGCCCCAGAATCGTGTCGAGCTCCGCCGGCGTCAACCGCGAAAGATCGCTCGTCTCGGCTGGCAGATTTACCGCGAAACCGCGAATGATCGGCCCCTCCTTTTGCCCCCGCAGCCGATACGCGCCCGGATTGTCGGTGAACCGGATAATGACGCGGCCATCGCGGGCCAGGACCTCTTGCGGCTGTTCCAAGGGAGTAAACAGTTGATAACGAGTCGGATACTCCGCCTCGTCGCTTGGCAACACGGCGGTCTGCCCAGTGTGCAGATTCAGCCTCGCTTGTCCGCCGCCGACGGCTTGCAGCAACATTTCGTTGACGAGCACGAAGCAGGGCCAGGCATCCTCGCCGGTGGGCAATTCATTCCACGCACTTCGGCCACTGGGGCGCGCGGGGTCGGAAATCGGCGTCGTCAACGTCAGCACGCGGCCGCGACCAACGCGCTGCTCGACGAGTGCCGGCTTCCCATTGCCATAAGGAATGACCGTGCGAGCCGTCGGGGCAAGGTCGTCCAAATTCCAGTGGTAATGGACTGGGAAGCGATTCCAGGGAACATTGGCTTCGATCTGGCGAAAGGCGGCGGTCACCGGATGTTCGTAGGTTCGCGGGGCGAGATACAGATCGCCCGCCGAGCGCGTTTGCCGCGTCAATTTGCCGCCCAAAAGAGCGACCGCGGCCGGGTCCTGAAACGACGCGACAGGCTGGGCTTTATGACCTAAAAAAACCGCGAGCCCACCGCCGCGCTCGACATATTCGGCCAGTTTGGTCCAGGTTTCGGGAGTCAGCGGCGCGGGATCGACAAGTGCCACCGCGCGATAGCCCGCCAGCTCTTGCGTCGCCAGGCGGGCCTGATCGAGAGTATCGCAACGAAATCGGGCCTGCCCGGTTTCGCGCAGCTCGCGCGGGGCGAGCGCCTCGGTTAAGTAGTCGGTCGAAACGCTGGGCGGCGCGACCACCAGCACCGGCCAGGCAGGCTGCACCTCGATGGCGAAGAACCGCACGTCGTCGAGGGCCAGGCCATCTTCGCCCAGCAGGCGCACGAGTCCCTGATGAACGCCTGGCTCCAGGCCGCGGAGCACGAAGCGGGCCGTTTGCGATTCACCCGCGGCCAGACGCACCTCTTGGCTCCCGCGGCGCACCGATTTGGGGAGCACCGGCTGGCCATCGCGAAGGATCGGTAGCGTCGGATCGAATTCCTCCAGCTGCACCTCGACCGCTCGCGTGCCACCGATGCCGCTGGCGGCGACATCGATGTCGATCGTCAGTTGGCTGCCGGGAGAAAGCGTCTCTTGCGAAAGGAGCGGATCGCCGAGCGAGAAGTTCCGCGGCTTTTCGGCACCGACATCAATCACATAGAGCAAGGTTCCGCGGTCTTGGGCCAGCTCGCGCGCGAGTTCGCCGGCGGCGGGAGATTGCCATGCGGCGCGCGAAAGGTCGGTCAGGACGTAAATCTCTTTACGCGGCTGGGGCTTCGCCCGGACGAGATTGACGGCCGAGAGGATCACTTCGGGCAAGGGACGCGGCGTTCCGGTGGGGCGGAGGCGCTCCAGGTTTTTTTCGGCGGCCGCGCGATCGACGGCAAAGGCCCCGGTGCCGGGGCGGGCATCGGCAATGGCAACTTCGCTCGACGCGGGAAGCTGCCGCACCAGCCAGAGGGCGATGTTGCGGGCCAATTCCAGTCGCGATTGGTTTTCGTGGCGATACTGCATCCGGGGGGCGGTATCGACGACGATAACGGCGGCCACCGGAGCCTCTTGATCTCCGAGCACCGGCGTGCCGCCGAAGATCGTTCGCACTCCAGCCACCAGCAGCAGCACCGCCAGCACGGCTGCTCCGGTGGCGAGGCCGCCGATCAGGTAGGGAGTGGCCTTTTGCAGCGCCGCCGCCACCGCCAAGAGGGTACAAATCAGGCAGCCTCCCGCGAGCAGTGCCAAGGCCAGCCAGTTTGACAGGTTCGCCGAGGCAACGCTGGGCCTAGCCAAGGCGAGCGCCAACAGGCCAATCGCCAAGCACCGGAGGGCAAGCAGAATCCAGTGCCGCAGTTGCAGCCGTCGCTGGTTGGCGATCCGGCGTTGCTGGATGAAGCGCAGGGCGGGAAACACCAGCGGCCTAGGCTTTTGCCGCATGATGAGGTGCAAGGCGACCGGAATCGCCACCAGGACGCCGCCAGCCAGCAAAGACAAATTCACGAACGCCATGCTGTACCCAGAACATCCCCGCGCCGGTCGCGAGCCTTGCCCCTCTCGACGTAACTCAGGCAATCATACCGGTTTGCGAACCGCGCGCGGCGAAATGTGTCGTTTTCTTTGGAGTGGCCCATAATTTGCCTACCAAGCCAACCGCCGGTTGTAGCGAATAATTCCAGGGTAGTGCCTCTGCCGCCTCCGGCTGGCCTAAAGCCTGTTGGCGACGGATGTTAAGTCGGGGCGAACGTTCGTGGCGGTTCCTTCCTCCGCGCTGGCCCATCGCCCTATAATTGACGGATGTTGCGAGACGGTCGCCCAACCGCCCCGCCCAGGAGGTCCATCTCATGCTTCGCAGCCGCCAGCACGGAAGTTCGCCAGTTTGTGGCGGGTTTGTGGTCTGCGCGGCGGTTGTCTGCTTGGCGATTGTCGGCGCGGGGCCAAGGCTTTGGGGGGCCGAAGGGGACGCTGGCGCGGGTGCCGAGCCGGTGGTGCAGCGGTTCGATGTGCCCCTGCCGATCACTGGCCTCGTCGATCAGCAAGTGAAGCAGCAGGTCGAGCGGGCCTTGCGCAAGCTGCCGGCTGGTGGCCCGCGGCCAGTTTTTATTTTCGAGTTTCACCCCAAACCCGCGACGGCCGGCGAGGGGAGCGAATTCGGCCGGGCGCTCAATCTGGCTCGATTCCTATCGGGCGAAGAGCTGGCTCCCGTGCGTACGGTGGCCTGGCTGCCGCAATCGGTGAAGGGGCACGCGGTTCTGCCCGTGCTGGCGTGCGAGCAAATCGTAATGCAAAAAGATACCGAGCTAGGAGCGGCTGGAACCGACGAAACAGCGATCGACCCGACGCTGCAGCGGGGCTACAGCGAAATCGCCGAGCGGCGGCGCACCATTCCCCCCGCGATTGCCCTGGGGCTGCTCGATAAATCGGTCGGCGTAATCAAAGTGACCACCCCCAGCGGCGTCCGCTATGAATTGCCCGACGAAGTCGCCAAGCTGCGCGAGGCGGGCATGGTGACGAAGGAAGAAACGATCTTCCAACCGGGCGATCCGCATGTGCTGACCGGCTCGCAGATGCGGTTCTCGCTCGGCTTTGCCAGCCATTTGGCCGACGACAAGCGGGGCCTCGCCAGCGCTCTCGAATTGCCCCCTGCCGCGCTGCAGAAGCACCTGACGCCGGACGAAGGCTGGCGGCCATTGCGGGTGGAAGTGACCGGACCAATTCACCCCCAGCAGGTCAATTTCCTGCTCCGCACCTTGCAAGATCACCAGCGGCGAGGCGATTTCAACTTGCTCTTCGTGCATCTGCGGTCGGCGGGGGGAAATGTCGTGCAAAGCCTGCGGCTGGCGCAGGGAATTGCCGCACTGGGGCCGAAGGTGCATAGCGTGGCCTATGTCGATTCCGCGGCCCGCGGCGATGCGGCCCTGATTGCCTTGGCCTGCGACGAGTTGCTGGTGGGTCCGGACGCGGTGCTGGGTGGTCCTGGCGAGCGCAGCCCCACGGCCGACGAACTGGCCGCCCTACGCGAGCCCTTGCAGGCTCTTTCGCGGCAGAACGACCGCGATTGGTCGCTGGGGCTAGCGCTGGTGGACCCCGATGTCGAGGTTTTTCGCTGCACGCGGGCCGTGGGTGGCGAAGCCCGCTATCTGACCGCCGACGAGCTGTTGCAACTGGACGACGCCGACCAGTGGCAACGCGCCCCGCAGCCACTCGAGACAAGAGCCGGCATCAGCGGGAGTGTAGCGGTCGAAATCGGTGCGGCCCGAGCGGCGGTCGCCAATTTCGACGAGGTGAAAAACCTGTTCCAGATCGACGAGGAAATCAAGCCGCTGCGACCCAACTGGGCACTGGCCGTGGTCGAGTGGCTGGCGGACCCGAGAATCGCCGGGGTGCTGCTGTTCGTCGCTTGGTTTGCCTTGATGTTCGAGATGTCCACGCCGGGGGTCGGCCTGCCGGGGTTTATCTCGGCGCTGTGTTTCCTGCTCTATTTCTGGTCGCAATTTTTGCACGGCACGGCGGGCTGGCTCGAAATCGTCCTCTTCGCCGGGGGCCTTGCGTGCCTGGGAATCGAGCTGTTCATCCTGCCGGGCTTTGGCGTGTTTGGCGCGGGGGGGGCGATCATGGTCATCGCCTCGATTGTGCTCGCCAGTCAAACGTTTGTCATTCCGACCAATGCGTATCAGTTGCGGCAGTTTCCGGTATCGCTTCTCATGGTCGCTGCCGGCTTGGCAGGGGGAATCGCGGCGATCGCGGCGGTGCGCCGATTGTTGCCGAACACGCCGTATTTCAACCGCCTCATTTTGCAGCCCCCCGCCGCCGAAGAGCGCCAGGAGCTCGCCCGGCGCGAAGCGCTCGCCGCCTGGGACCACTTGCTACACAAACGGGGCGTGACCACCACGCCGCTGGTGCCGGCGGGCAAGGCCCAGTTTGGCGACGAGCTGGTCGATGTCATCAGCGATGGCGAACTGCTCGCGAAAGGGGAGGCGGTCGTCGTCGCTCAGGTTGCCGGCAGTCGCGTCCTGGTGAAGCGGGCCCCTTCCTGACCAACGGCCAATCGCCACATGACTCTCGCCACTTGGGCTTTGCTGCTGCTAATCGTCGGCCTTGCGCTACTCGTGCTGGAATTCTTCATTCCCTCGGGGGGCAGTCTGGCGGTGCTGTGCGCGCTGGCATTCCTAGGGGCGATCATCACCGGCTTCCTGGCCGGTCCCCTCACGGGGACGATGGTTTTGATCGTCGAGGCCGTCTTTATTCCCGCTGCGCTGCTGGCGGCTGTCAAAATCTGGCCTGAAACGCCCATCGGCCGGCTGATCCTCATTCAGCGGCCGAAATCTCCCGACGACGTGCTCCCGCAAACCGAAGCCTATTTCGGCCTCGACGATCTCATCGGCAAGCGGGGGCTCACTCGCGGTCTGATGGTCCCCAGCGGCATCGTGCTGATCGACGGCAAGAGCTACGATGCCGTCACCGAAGGAATGTCGATCGAAGCGGGGGAGGCGGTCATCGTCGTTCAGGTTTCGACCCAGCGGCTGGTGGTTCGGCCCGATACGACGATTCGCGCCGAGTTGGCCAATCCCGCCGAAGGATTGGCCGCCACCGACCCGCTGGCCCGCGAGATTCCCGATCCTTTCGCCGAATAGGTCCGCCAACCACCCGCGATGAGCTCCGACGACGACTTTGGCGTGCCCATTCCCGGTCGCATTCTGCCCGCCGAGCAATGGGCCAAAACAGCGATCAAGCGCCTGCCGCCCCCCGGAACGCTCGACTTCGCCGCCATTTTTGGCCGCGTTGCCCCGCTGGTCCTCGACCTCGGCTGCGGCAACGGACGGTTTGTCATCGCCAGCGCCTTGGCCCGGCCGGAGTGCGACCACCTGGGAATCGACATTCTGCCGCTTGTGCTTCGCTACGCGACACGCCGGGCCAATCAGCGCGGCTTGAGCAACGTGCGCCTCGCGGCGATCGGCGGCTATGAACTGCTCGACGAATACATCGCGCCGGGCAGCATCGCCGAGATTCATCTCTACCATCCGCAGCCCTTTCGCGATGGTGAGAACAAGCACAAGCGGCTCATTACGCCGGAGTTTTTAGCGCTCGTCCGCCAGTCGCTATCCACGGAAGGGCTCTTGGTGCTACAAACCGATAACCGGGCCTACTGGCAATACATCCGCCGTGTCGCCCCGCTGCTGTTCGAGTTTGAAGAGCTGGCGGGAACCTGGCCCGATGCTCCACAAGGACGCACCCGTCGCGAAATCTACGCCCGGCAGCACAAACTGAAGATCTTTCGCGGGCAGGGCCGGCCGCGCGGCGAGCTATCCGCCGCCGACATCGCCGAAATCGTCCGCCGCGAGCCGTCGCCAAGATTTGATGCGTAGCGCGGACGCCGCTCAACCTTCCGCATCTTCGCGGACGCTGAATTCCAACTTCCAGCGGTGGGCCGATTTGGTGCTCGCGCACCAGAGCTCGAAAATGCCCAGTTCAGTCAATTGCGACTGAAAGCGGACCGGAACGAAGTCGTCGTCCAGAGCCTCGTCCTTCGGAAGCAAGGCCTCGAGCGAGTCGGTTTCGGCCAGCTCGTCGTCGCTCCAGCCGGACAACAATTCCCCCGGAACATCGTGCTTGCGGACAGCCGAACTGAAAAAGCGAAACGTGGCCGGCTCGCCGATGACGAGGCCAATCTCGCCCGACGGCACATCGACGCTCGTTCCCTCTTCCATGCCAAACGGAACCACGCACAGCGCTCGCAAAGGGCGCGGCGCGCCGGGAATCGCCAGCCCCGCCGTTTCGATCCCGACGTAATATGACCGTGCCGTGCCGCCGCGAATCCGCACCCCGCCATGTTGCTTGGCCCAACCGTAATAGGCCGCGCCGCGAGCGACGGCATGGTCGAGATCGTGCTCGCCGATCAAAATTTGTGGTGGCTGGTCGCCGGCCCACGACCCCAGCACTTCCATGAGCCGCGATCGAAACGCCTCGGCTTTGAACACGCCCCCATTGAACAGCACATGGCTAGGGCGGAGGGGTTGGCCGCTGTCGTCGCCGTTGGCCTTCAAGAATGCAGCCAAATGCCGCGTGACCGCCGTATCGGACTCAAACGGCAAACCGATCTCTTGAAAGCCGCTGGCTCGCCGCCGGGCTGGCCGGTCCGAAACCTGGCAAGGCGGAAAAAAGCCCTGCAATAGCAGCTCGGCGGCCGGCTCGCGCTCGATATCGACCGTCACGGTGCCGCCAATCAGCTTGCTGCCGCGACCGAGCAAGCTGAGCGGGTGTTTTTTGGGTCCACCAGCCGTCAGCAGCGTTTCTTTGGCCGCCCGGCACTGATGCCAGAGCGAAACGGACTGCCACGGATCGAGCTTGATCCCCCTCTCGCCGAACTTGCCGGCCACGAAATGGGCCAGGGCGAGGTCCATGTTGTCGCCGCCGACCAGCAGATGATCGCCGACGGCGATACGCCGGAGCATCAGCTCGCCCCCTTCTTCGGCCACGCCGACGAGCGTCAGATCGGTCGTGCCGCCGCCGACATCGCACACCAGCAGCGTCTCGCCCACTTTCAGCGTCTTGCGCCAGCGATCCCCCATGCTCGTCAGCCAGGCATAGACGGCGGCTTGCGGCTCTTCGAGCAGAATCAGCTTGGCGGGCAAACCGGCGGCGAGGGCCGCCTCGTGGGTCAACTCGCGGGCGGCCGCATCAAACGACGCGGGGACGGTCAGCACCACGATCTGCTCGGCAATTGGTGCATCCGGGTGCGAATGCTCCCAGGCGGCGACCAGATGCTCCAAATAGCGCCGCGAGGCCGTTACCGGCGAAACCTTCGGCACCTCGGCCGGAGCACCCCAAGGGAGTATCGGTTGATGGCGATCGACCTTGCTATGGCACAGCCACGATTTGGCCCCGACCACCGTTCGCTGGGGATTTTCGGCCGATTGGCGGCGGGCAATTTCACCCACCGCGATTTGGTTTCCCTTTCGCCAGGGTAAATCGAACGCCCCACTCTGGGCCTCGTGCTCTGTCGCTAGGTAGAGGAACGACGGCAGCGAGGTGCGACTTTCGATCACCCCCGGCGCAACGAGTTGCGGAATCGGCAGCAGTTCGACCAACGGGACCTCGGCCCCAAGCTCCGCAAAGGCGAGGACGCTGTTCGTCGTTCCCAGGTCGATTCCGATGACATAGCGGGCAGACATGAATCAAACCTCCACTTCCGCGGGGGCCACCACCAGCGCCGCCTCCTTCGAGCCAGTCCAAGTGGGGAGATTGCAGGTGGTGGCTTGCCAACCTTTGTGGACGAGCTTGCCCCGCAGCGGCCCGGACCCCTCAACGGCCCCCGTCAGCTTGAACATCGCCGGGTCGTAACCCTTTGGAACGTCAATAGTCGCGTCTTCCTCCTGCGTGCATACCGGCTGGAGGGCAAAGAACCGACTCAGCGCCCCGGCCGCGTCGGTCAGCACGTTTCTGGCTGCCGAGCCGATTTGCTCGTCCGTGAACTGGCCCAGCGGCTGCTGGATCAGATCCACGAGGCGCGCTTCCCGCTGCAGGGCCGCGAGCAATGTGATGGCCTCACTCCTCTTTGGGGGGGTTTCCGGCAGCGGAGTTGGTTTCGGTTTCTCACCGGTGGTGGCTTTTGGCAACGTCTCGCCCAGCAGCGCCGATTGCAGGCGCTCGGCAGTTGCTGCGTTCCCAAAGGCTGCGAAGAAGGCCCTAAAGGCCAAGCCGATTCGTCCCATCCTGTTGTCTCACAAAGAGTTGCGCCGAATTGCCAGAAACGCACTAGTGATAGGGAAATAGCGGTGAACGCGCCGCCCGTTGGCTGCGTCCAAGGGAATGGCCCAACTGGACCGCCAATTGCTTGCAAACGCCCCAGGGCTAGTACAACGCCCCCAGGCGGCGATTGTCAATTGCCCAGCCGGCGAGCAGACGGCAATTCGCACCAAAACGATGACATTTCGGGGGAGTTGGTTTATGCTGAAAGTCGGGCGGCGATACGATTCTCATCCCCCGCCCGTTCGAGGCGAAATCGACTTCGCCTCCGCCCGCCGGGTGTGCGCCGGAACACACGCCCGTCGAAGTCTTGTCACCCATCCGTCGCGCACTGATCGCGCGGCGATGGACCGGTCTCGCTTTGTGCCCCCAGCCTGAAGCGCCCGATTCGCACCTCGAGAAGCAGGTAGATCGCTCGTATGCAGAAGACTCGTCGCTCATTCGTCGGCCGCGCTCTCGACCACCTTGCCGGTTTGCGTTCGCGTCGCCGACGCCTCGACCGCCGCCGCGGCGAGCGCAAAACCTTCTCGTTCGAGGCTCTGGAACGCCGCGAGGTGATGGCCTCCGATCCCACCCTCGCCGCCATCGCCAATGCCGTCGTGCTCAACGGCTCGCCGCTTTGGATTCCGCTCGACGGCGAAGACGCCGATGGCGGTCAGCTCACATTCACCGTCGAAAGCAGCAATCCCTCGCTGATTACGGGCACCATCGCCCCATCGACAAACAAAACCCTGCTGGTCCAGGTCGAGAACTTCGGCGACATGAAGTTCCTGCTGTTCGACGATCTCGCCCCTCGCGCGACAAGTCGCATCCAGCAACTGGCGAACTCCGGCTTCTACGACAAGACCGCCACCAATTCGGTCCAGTTCCATCGCGTCATCAACGACTTCGTCATTCAAGGGGGCGATCCGACGAATACCGGCGGCGGCGGTTCGACGCTCGGCGATTTCGACGACCAGTTCAACGTCAATCTGCAGCACAACCGCTCGGGCCTGTTGTCGATGGCCAAATCGAGCGACGATACCAACGATTCGCAGTTCTTCGTTACCGAAGAACGCAACACCTCGCAATACATCACCCTCACCGGCACCCCCACCGGCGGCACCTTCACCCTCACTTATTTCGATCAGACCACCGGCCCGATCAGCTTTAGCAGCACTGGCAACTTCACCACGATGGCGAGCGCCATTCAGACGGCCCTGCAGGGGCTATCCCGAATCGGCGCGGGGAATGTCACCGTCACGCACGATCCGGTCCTCAATAGCAGCAACCAGGTGACCGAAAACCGCCGCTGGCGAGTCGATTTCACCGGCGCGCTCGGCCACCAAGAGGTCATCAACCTGACTGGCAACGCGGCCAGCCTCACCGGCGGCACCAGCCCCACCGTCAGCGTGAGCACCCAAACCGCCGCTCGACATCTCGACTTCAACCACACCGTGTTCGGCATCCTGGTCGAAGGGGAGTCGGTCCGCGAAGCGATCAGCAATGTGTCGGTCAATTCCAGCGACCGACCCCTCACGCCGGTCGTCATCAGCAATGTGGACGTCCTGAATAGCGTTGAAGATTCGGCCCTCATGCTCAAGGCCGCGCCCGGACAGACCGGCGAGGCCGACATCACCGTCACCGTCACCGACGCGGAAGGAAACTCCTCGCAGCGCACCTTCCGCGTTCTCGTCGGCCCAGACAACATCAACGGCTCGCCGTTCCTGAACGACCTAGGGACGATTCGCGGCGTCGGCGGCCAGGCCATTCCCGTGCAGCTTTCCGGCCAGGATGTCGAAGGGGATACCATCGTCTTCAATGCCGACAAGCTCAACGGCGAAACGATCAATTACCAGCTCAATGTCAACAAGACCACCGGCGCGGTCACCGTCACCGCACCGGCTGGCTTTGTCGGCACGCTTGAGTTCCGGGCCCTCGCCTACGACAGTGCCGCCAACGATTCGCAGATTGACACCCTCGCTTCGCAAGCCGGGCTGAACGACCCCACCACCTCGATCATCATCACCCGCTACAACCAGCTGCAGGATCAGATCGACGCCACCAGCGACACCGCCCTTAAGGCCCAATTGCAGGCCCAGCAGCAAACCCTGGTCTCGCTCTACAACCTGGTGGCCGTCCGCGAATCGCGCACCGATTCGCAAATCGTCAGCGTCACTGTCGCTCCCACCGCACCCACCGTCGATCTGCAGGCGGGGTCCGATTCGGGCTTCAGCCAGACCGACAACGTCACCAACGCCTCGACCCTGTCGTTCGACATCACCGGCGTCACCGCCGGCGCGACGGTCAAACTCCTCAAGGGCTCAACCGTGCTGGCCCAGGGAACCGTCGCGGTCGGGGGTACCTCGATTACACTCAGCGTCAGCACGAGCGGAGTTTTGGGCGAAGGGCTCCACACCCTGACCGCCACGCAAACCTTCATCGGCATCGAAAGCGATCCCTCCACCGGGCTCAATGTCACCCTCGACACCACTCCTCCCGGTGCTTTCACCTCCACTCCCCCGACCGAAGCGACCGTCGGCCAGCAACTCTCCTACAACGCCGAGGCTCCCGGCGAAGGGACTGCCGGCTTTACATTTGCCCTGCAATCGCCTCCCACGGGCGCGACGATCAACGACGTGAGCGGCGTCGTCAACTGGACCCCCGCCGCGAACCAGACCGGCAACCAGACCTTCGCGATCTTAGCGCGCGATGCGGCCGGCAACATCACCACGCAAAACGTCAATCTAAACGTCGCCGCGCCGGTCACACCCGACATCAACATCATTCTCACGCTGACGAAGCCCGATGGCACGCCATTGACGAGCTTAGGACTGAACGAAGAGTTCGTGCTGCGTGCTTTCGTGCAGGATGTCCGCACCAATGCCACCGGTATCTTCGCCGTCGGTCTCGATGTGGCCTATACCGCTGCCCGCGCCCAAGTGACCGCGAGCGCCCTGACGTTCGGCGTTTTCTCGGCCGCCACCCCGCATGGCTCGGTGTCTAGCCCCGGCCTGATCGAAGAAGTCGGCGGCACAAACGCGGAAATCCTCACCGCGGCCATCGGCGGATCGGCCATTCCTGACCAAACCGGCCTCAAGGAAATCTTTCGCGTTCCCATGAAGGCCACCGCCGCTGGCCAGCTCACCTTCACCAGCGATCCAGCCGAGGACACTGCCAGCTCCCCCACAGTTTATTACCCCGAGAACACTCAAATCCCGGTCGGCAAGATCAACTATGGGACCGTGTCGATCGTGGTGAACTCGACCTTCCAGGTGGTCAACGACAGCCCGAACGTCAACGAGGATTCCGGCGCGACCACCCTCAACCCGCTGTCCAACGACACCATCACCCCCGGTTCCGGCAACATCCTGACGATCACCGCTGTCGGTGCGACCGACAAGGGGGGAACGGTGCAAATCACCAACGGTGGCACGCGCATCGCCTATACCCCGGCGGCCAACTTCAACGGCGTCGAAACCTTCACCTACACCGTCAGCAACCAGGCGGGAGAATCCTCGACCGGCACCATCTCGGTCGGCGTCCAACCGGTGAACGACGCTCCCAACGCCATCGATGACGGCGCGACTACCCCCATCGCAGTTCCCGAAGATAGCCAAAACTTCAATATCGACGTGCTAAGCAACGACACGGTCGGCGTCGATACTGACGAAAACGTCTCCACGCTCCGTGTCACGGCCGTCACCCAAGGGGCACATGGCACCGTCACCTTCACTAGCACCGGCGTCAGGTACACGCCTGCTGCTAATTACATCGGCCTGGACCAATTCACCTACACCATTAGCGACCGAGCCACCGGTGGCCTGCTCGACACGGCCACCGTCAAGGTGAACGTCACCGAAGCCAACGACAATCCGGTCGCCACGAACGACACCGCCACCGTTAGCGAAGACAGCTCGGCCAATATCATCAACGTGCTGACGAATGACAATTCCGGCCCCGATACGGGAGAGACACTGACCATCACCGCCGTCAGCAGCCCCACCACCGGCGGCGGCACGGTCACTATCGGCTCGGGCAATACAAACGTCGTCTATACCCCCGCCGCCAACTTCCGCGGCACCGACACCTTCACCTACACCATCAGCGATGGCCGCGGCGGCACCGCCACGGGTACGGTTACTGTGACCGTCACCAATACCAACGACCCGCCAACCGCGGTGAACGACACGCTCAATGCCTTCAAGAACACCCCGGCCGTGCTCGACGTGCTGGCCAACGACAAATCGGACCCCGACCCGGCCGAAACCTTCACCATCGACTCGATCACCCAGCCCAGCCACGGCACAGTGACGATCACGAATAACGGCACCCGCGTCACTTATACTCCCGCCACCGACTACACCGGCACCGATTCCTTCACCTACATCATCAAAGATGCGGGGGGGCTCTCTTCGACCGCCGCCACGGTCAACCTCACCGTGCAGGCGTTTATTCCCAGCACCCTCGGCGGCTTCGTCTATTTCGACAGCGACAACGATGGCGTGAAGGATCCGAACGAATCCCCCATGGTTGGCGTGACGATCACCCTTACCGGAACCGACGCGAATTCGGCGACGATCAACCAGTCGCTGAAGACCGGCCCCGATGGCTCGTACCAGTTCACGAACCTCGCCCCCGGCAACTACACCATCACGCAGACCCAGCCCGCCTTCACCATCGACGGCAAGGAGAAGCCCGGCTCGCAAGGGGGCACCAGCACCGTCAACGACAAAATCGTCATCAGCAACCTGGCCCAAAACACCACCGGTACCGGCAACAACTTCGGCGAGCGCGGCCGGCAGGTGGCAATCATCGACATCAGCGATTTCTACGCTTCCAATTCGCGCAACACCGCCACTGCCGTCCTCGATGCGGCGGGCAACGAGCTGTGGCACGTCACGAGCGGACCCGCCTGGAATGCCGTCACCAATGCGAAGTTCTCCCTCACCGGTACGACGATGAAGGTGGAGGGGAAGAATTCCTCGAACCAGAACGTCGCCGCCACGATTTCGACGACCAGCCCGCGTGTCACCCTCATGAAGACACAGGGGACGAGCAAAATCTACAAGCTCCGCGGCGGACCAGGAGCAGGACTGAACTTCACGGTCGTCGCCTCCGGCGGATCGGGCGAAGGAGAAGGCCCGCTAGCCGGCGGCGAAGGGGAAGGCCCCGACCAATCGGCCACGGCCAGCGACGAGGCGCTGCTCGGCTATCTGTCAGCGACCAACGAAGGCTCCAGCCGCTTCTCGCGGCTGGCCCGCCCCAGCGGCAACTGGGAAAGTGCCGTCGATCAGGCGCTGGGCGATCTGACGAATTAGCGATCATCGCACACAAGCCCGAAGCGCGAGCGAGGGTTCCACGGCTCTCCATTCCCTCGCTCGTGCTTCGGGCTTGTGGGAAGCTTACTCTCCCTTGCGGAACTTCTCGAAGTATTGCTTGGCGTGCTCGCGCTGATCGCGAGGGAGCGTCACATCTTCGAGCGCGTCGGGCTCTTTCTTCAGCGAGCCTTCGATCGCTTCCTTGACCGCCTCTTTCGACTTGCCGGAAACGTTCTTCCCGCCGGCATCGCCGATCTTCACGGCTTCCCCTTGCTTGGGATCGGCCCCGACGCGGGTGTCGTAGAAGCTCTTGTCGGTCTCCTCTTCGGGACGATCTCCCTGACCTTGCCCTTCGCCAAGCCCATCACCCTTGCCCTTGCCTTGCCCCTTGCCTTTGCCGGACTGGCCATCTTTTCCTTCGCCGGCCCCTTGGCACTCCTTGCAGCCCGCACCGGCACACTTGTCGCACTTCATCGCGTCCTTGGCGTCGGCTAGCTGATCGAGGACTTCGTCCAGGTTCTCGATCTGATCGAGCTGCTCTTGAAGTTCGTCCAGATTCTGGGCCAGTTCGTCGAGCTTTTCAGCCGCTTCCTTGGGGTCGCCCGCTTGCAGAGCCTTGGCGGCGTCGCCCAGCTTTTGGGCCATCTGCTGCATTTCCTTCTGCATCTGCTCGGCATTCTGGTTCATTTCGTCGAGCTGCTGTTGCAGCTTGGCGGCTTCGGCGATGTTCCCCTCGGCCAGCTTTTGATCAATCTGCTGCTGCAACTGCTCGCGGGCTTGCTTGTTGTCGGCGGCGGCCGCCTGCAGCTTGTCTTTCAGTTGATCGAGTTGCTTCGCCAGCTTCGCCTTGTCCTCATCGTTCAGCTTGTTGTTTTTCAGGTCTTCCTTCAGCTTCTCCATTTGCTCCTGGGCTTTGCCGAAATCCCCTTCCTTGAGCGAATCGGCCAGCTTGTCGGCCGGGCCTTTCTCGATGTCCTTCAGCTTATCGAGCTCCTTCTTCAGCTTATCGGCACCACCCAGGTCTTGCCGCCGCTTCTCGATTTCCTTCGCCAGATCGTTGATCTTGAGCAGCGCCTCTTTGCGATCGACGTTTTCCTTCGTCGCCAGCTTGTCGAGCTCCTTGTTGATCTCCTTCAGCACGTCCGTATCTTTCAGCCCCAGTTGCTCCGCCTGTTCCTGCTTTTTGCGAACCTGCTCTTGCAGCTTTTGCGTGGCGGTTTTGATCTGCTTCTTAATTTCGACTGTCTGCTCGGTGGTCGCGCCCGCCTCTTTTTGGGTAGCGTATTCCAGCAGGAACACGATGGCCGCGATGGCTCCCAGCGGGGCCAGCGGCAGCAAGGCCCGCCACGTGGGGGCCACGCGGAATTGCTCGCGGACGTCAATCCGCTCGACGCGCCGCGCGGCATCAGTGACGAGCGCCTGGCCGATCTCGGTGGCCCGCTCTTCCGCGGCGAGCGAAAGCGTGCTGGAGACCCGCTCTTTCAAGCCGAAGCGCCGGTCCAGTTCAATCGCCGCTTCCAGCGAACTGCGGCGGATGAAATACGTCCACAAACCGGCGAGGAGCAAACCGGCCGCGAGTCCGCCGCCGATCCAGCTCCAGTCCCAGATTTGCCGATCCACCGCCAACACCCAAATCCGCGGCACGGCGAGGCCAATGGCCGCGAGCGCGAGCGTCGCAAACAGCGACCAGCCGACGACCCAGAGGAATTGCTCCAGCACCAGTCGCCGCTGAGCCCGACCCACTTGCCGCTTGATCTCGTCCATGGTCATCGCCCTTTGTGATGGACACCGACTGCCGCCCGCCATTATAGAGGCATACCAGCAGAAAAGCCCCCTGCTTCCGTAATATCGACGGTCTGGCCCGCCTCGCGGCTTTATACCCGCGATTTGCCCGACTGGCTTCACTGCCGTTGTTTAGCCACCCCTTTGCCGGTTCAGACTCTATGGATACCAAGACGACCACCACAGAAACATCGCCGACCCACCTGCCAACGCCGGCTGAAAACCCCAGCGGCGACATCGTGATTTATGATGGCCACTGCAAGTTTTGCACGCGGCAGATCGAGCGGCTGGCAAAGTGGGACCGAAAGGGCCAACTGGCGTTCCTTTCGCTGCATGTTTCGGAAGTCGCAAAGCGTTTCCCTGATTTGACTTACGATCAGCTCATGGAGCAGATGTACGTCGTTGATCGAACCGGTCGCAAACATTGCGGAGCCGCCGCCTTTCGCTACCTGACGACTCGCCTCCCCCGTCTTTACTCACTCGCCCCGCTTATGCATATCCCCTTTTCATTGCCCCTCTGGCAGTGGGGATACCGCAAATTGGCAAAACATCGCTACATGCTGATGGGTAAAACGGCGGCCGCGTGCGACGACGGGGCCTGCCAGGTGCATTTCAAGTAAGTCGGTGGCCTGATTGAATTTGCAACCGCCCGCCGAACGCCGTTGGGCATCCGCCAGCATTCCTTTATACTGCCCACTGCTGGCTCCTGACCCCTGACTCCTGCCCCCTTCCGCGCATGTCCGGCTACTCCCTCACCCACCTCAAGCAACTCGAAGCCGAAAGCATCCACATCATCCGCGAGGTGGTGGCCGAGTTTGAAAACCCAGTGATGCTGTATTCGATCGGCAAGGATTCGGCTTGCATGTTGCGGCTGGCGGAGAAGGCGTTTTACCCCGCCAAGGCCCCGTTTCCGCTGCTGCACGTCGATACGACCTGGAAATTCCGGGAAATGTACGCCCTCCGCGACAACTACGTCGCCAAAGAGTTGGGCCTCAAGCTGATTGTGCATGTCAACGAAGAGGGGCGGGCCAAGGGGATCAACCCGATCACGCACGGCAGCCAGGTCCATACCCACATCATGAAAACCGAAGGGCTCAAGCAGGCCCTCGACAAATACAAATTCGATGCCGCCTTTGGCGGCGCCCGCCGCGACGAGGAAAAATCGCGGGCCAAGGAGCGGGTGTATTCGTTTCGCGACGAGTTCCATCGCTGGGATCCGAAAAACCAGCGGCCGGAACTGTGGAACCTGTACAACGCCCGCGTCAACAAGGGAGAGAGCATCCGCGTTTTTCCCCTCTCAAACTGGACCGAGCTCGATGTCTGGCAATACATCCACCTCGAAAATATCCCCATCGTGCCGCTATATTTTGCCAAGGAACGGCCAATCGTCTGGCGCGACGGCATGATGATCATGCTCGACGACGACCGCCTGCCGCTAAAGCCCGGCGAAAAGCCCGAAATGCGCCGCGTTCGCTTTCGCACTTTGGGCTGCTATCCGCTATCGGGCGCGGTCGATTCCAACGCGACGACATTGCCGGAGATCATCCAGGAGATGCTGCTGACGAAGAGTTCGGAAAGACAGGGTAGATTGATCGACCACGATCAGAGCGGCTCGATGGAGAAGAAGAAGAAGGAAGGGTATTTCTAAGAAATCTTGTCTTAGCCGTGGAGCGGCGGCATGAAATAGCCCCAGGCGTCAGCCTGGGGTTTGCGATACAAAACAAGGCGATCCAAGCCCCGGAGGGGCGACACCGAGCCCAACTCCAATTCGTGCCGCCCCTCCGGGGCTAAATTCGTTCCTTTTTGGACTTACCGTGGGCTGACGCCTACGGCAACTACTTGCCGCCACTCCGCGGCTCATAATAGCCTGCAATGTCACACCAGTCCGACCTAATCGCCACCGATATCCACGCCTACCTCGCTCAGCACGAGCGCAAGGAGCTACTCCGCTTCATCACATGCGGCAGCGTCGATGATGGCAAAAGCACCCTCATCGGCCGATTGCTCTTCGAATCGAAGATGATCTACGAGGATCAACTGGCCGCGATCCAGAAGGACAGCCAGCGGCATGGCACGACCGGCGATAAGATCGATCTGGCCCTGCTGACCGACGGTCTGGAAGACGAACGGCAGCAGGGAATCACGATTGACGTGGCGTACCGCTATTTCAGCACCGATAAGCGCAAGTTCATCATCGCCGATACGCCGGGGCACGAGCAGTACACGCGGAACATGGCGACCGGCGCTTCAACGGCGGACCTGGCCATCATTCTGATCGACGCCCGCTACGGCGTGCTCGTCCAGACCAAGCGGCACAGCTTCATCGTCTCGCTGCTGGGGATCAAGCACATCGTCGTCGCCATCAACAAGATGGACCTCGTCGATTTCAGCCAGGAAGTGTTCGACAAGATTCGCGCCGACTATCAGGCCTTTGCCGCCCGACTCGACCTGCCGGACGTGCATTTCCTGCCGATGTCGGCCCTCAACGGCGACAACGTCGTCCAGCCCAGCGACAAAACGCCGTGGTATAGCGGCCCGACGCTGATGAATCTGCTCGAAAACGTCTATATCGGCTCCGACCGCAACCTGGAGGATTTCCGCTTTCCGGTGCAGATCGTCAACCGGCCTAATCTCGATTTTCGCGGCTTTTGCGGCACCATCGCGTCAGGCATCGTCCGCAAGGGGGATGAAATCATGGCCCTGCCGTCGCGCAAGACGAGCAAGGTCGAAGCGATCGTCACGTTCGACGGCCAGGTGGACGAAGCCTTTGCCCCGCAAGCGGTGACGCTCACACTGGAAGACGAAATCGACATCAGCCGCGGCGACATGATCGTCCGCCCCGGCAACGTGCCGCGGGTCGAGCAAAAGTTCGAAGCGATGGTCGTCTGGATGTCCGAAGAGCCACTCGTTCCCGGCAAGTCGTACTGGATTAAGCAGACGAGCAAAATGACGCCGGGCACGATCAGCACCATGCGGTACCAGGTCGATGTGAACACGCTGCACCGCAAAGATGCCCCGACGCTCGGCCTCAACGAAATCGGCCGCTGCTCGCTCGTCGCCAGCCAGCCACTCTGCTTCGATTCGTACAAGCGGAACCGGTCCACCGGCTCGTTCATCCTGATCGACCGGCTGACGAACGCGACGGTCGGGGCCGGTATGATCCTCGACCGCGCCAGCGGCGACGGCCGACACGACCACTGGGACGATGCCCCCGCCGCCGCCAGCCTGCACGGCGAAAAGAGCAACGTTACCTCGGCCGAGCGAGAGGCCCGCTTTGGCCAAAAGCCGGCCACGGTTCTGCTGACTGGCCTGACCGGGGCGGGCAAAAGCACCATCGCCTACGCCTTGGAGCGGAAGCTGTTCGATCAAGGGCGGGCGGTGGTGGTGCTCGACGGCCAGAACATGCGCCGCGGCATCAGCAAAGACCTGGGCTTTACGGCCGACGATCGGAGCGAAAACCTCCGCCGCAGTGCCGAGGTTGCCAAGCTCTTCAACGACGCCGGCATCGTGGTTTTGGCCGCGTTCGTTGCTCCCGACGAAGCCGTCCGCCAGAAAGCCGCCGCCGCGATTGGCGCCGAACGGTTCCTGGTGGTCCACCTGAATTGCCCGGTCGAAGTCTGCCGCCAGCGCGATACCGACGGCCACTACAAGCTGGCCGACAGTGGCGAGATCGCCAACTTCCCCGGCGTAAGCAGTCCCTACGAGCCGCCCGCCAAGCCCGACCTAGCGCTCGCCACCGACAAAGTCGGCGTCGAAGACTGTGTCGCCAGCATTTTGGCGCTGCTGGAAGCCAAGGGCGTGCTGGCGTAGCCACTCCTCGTTTAACGGCAAGCCGAAGGCGACGGCGTATGCGACCGGAGGTTGCCAGGACACGTACGCCTGCGGCTAATCGTTAAACGATCAATTGCCAAACACCGGCTCAAACTGTTCGCACAGCGCCTTGAGCCGGGGCAATTCTTCGGCCAGCAGATACCGGCCAGCCAGCAGCTTCTCTCCCGATTCGAGATACCGCTGCCGGTAGTCGGCAAAGTCGCGGTAGCGCTCCAGAAGCGCCGGGCGCGGATCTTTCGCGGCTTCACGTTCGGCCTGGGTGCGGAGGAAGGGAATATAGCCACCTTGCAGGCCGACGAGCTCCCCCTTCGCGCCGATGGCCGCGTCGCGGAGGTTCCAACTGGTGTAGGTGGCGACGGGCACCGCGAGTGCCGGCAATTGCAGTGTGCCGCGCTCGTTGCCGTCGGCGTCATAGGCGGGGACTTTCACGACATAGTCCCCCTTAATCGTCGGCGGCTCGATCGTGGCGATCCGTTGTTCGTTCCACAGCGGGCCGCGATCCAAAAAGTGCGGCTGGTGAACGACTTCGGGATAGTTGATCCCCGGAATCTCCGGCCACTTGGCTTCGTTCTTGCGCCAGCCCGCGAGCGTGCCGTCGGCAATTCGTGGATAAACGCTCGGTGGCGGCTCTTGCCCATCTTTCACCCAGGCATCCATCGCCATGATGAGCGCTCGCAAAAGTGGCCGATAATCGGCCGGGTTGCTCGGCAACTGGTTGCCCCCCTTGGCCCCCACGATGCCGCTGCCGGCGCCATGCTGCGTGCCGCCAAAGGTGTAGATGCGCACTTCGGGCGGAACTTCCGCGTCGCGAGTCGCCAGCGGGTCCGTATGTACCAGCGACCCGCTGCGGTGCCAGTATTCGCTCGACGATTGCGTGTGGAACACCTTCGGCACGGTCTTGCTCGCCCGCGGCTTTTTCAGGATGCCGCCCGTGCGCCCGCTGAAGGGATCGCGCTCGTCCCCATAGGTGAACGGGAAATAGTCGGCCGCGAAGAGATGTTCTTCGTGCTGGCCGTTGGTCCGCGTCGGCGAAGCGAATCGCTGGTTGAACGAACCGAGGCCGCCCCCCGCCACATGCGAGATCACGCCGTCCAGCACTTGGCGGCCGTGCTCGTCGGCATTGAAGTCCTCGTAGAGGAAGTGCCGCAGCAGCCGGCCGCTTTGCGAAGTGCCAAAGCCGATCGCCCGGTGTACTAGCGGCTGGCCGCGCTCATCACGAAGGGGGTTGTTGTCGGTCTGGTCGAACTTGAGGCACGAAACAAAATCGCGAATGCCGGCGAGGCCCGCGCCTTGCACGAGCGATCCTTCGGCTTCGTAAACGACTTCATAAATCCAGCCGGGCTGGAGGTTGCCATCAACTTCCAGCTCGATCAGCGGCAATTGCCCGCTCCGGCCGTCGCCGCTGACAACGCTGCTGACCATGCGCCACTGGTCTTTGGGGACCACTTGCCGTGGATCGCGCTCCAGCTCGCGGCGGGTCAGGACGGCTGTTTCCAGTCCCTTGGCCGTCGGCGGATGCCGCCCTTGGTTGCCCCGATGCGCGAGCGAGGCCCTGGGCACGGCCTTCTCGACAATCACTTCCTCGCGCACGATTCCCACCAGCGGCTTGCCATCCTGCAGCGCGAGCGGGGCCTGGAGCCGCAGCTTCCCATCGCCCGGCTGCACTTCGGCCAGCCAGCCGCTGGCGGCGACGATAAATCCCTGCCGCAAGAGGAAATCGTCCGCTCCGCCATCGATGATTCGCGGGCCCGTTCTGCCCCCGCGGTTATTCACCTCATAATAGAGCGCGCCATTCAGCTTGGTCCGGTCGCGCGGCAGCAACAGCTCGAAATCGGCCGAGAACTCGACTTTTCCCGCGTCGTTTTTCGGGGCCAAGTCCAGATCGACGATCCCCCGGTTCGCCGGCAGCGTGGGATCGAGGGCGAAATGGACAACGCCGGCCCACCGCTCGCACGGGCCGCGATCGCCAATTTCCTTGCCTCCCGCATACGGCTCGCGGGTGACGACCTCCCAGCGGGTGACCTCGCCACTGGCAGCGGCCGCGACGAAAAGTCCACCGGCGCAGGCAATCGCCTTCCACAACCAACGCATGGCAAGCTCCCTGGGTTAGTGCAGGACGGGGCACACATCGAACCACTGCCGACCTTGAGCCTGCATCCAGGCGTCGCTGGCGGGGGGGCCCCAGTCTCCCTTGGTGTAGATTTCGAGGGGCGGGGCGGCCGGGCTGTTCCAGGCGGCGAGAATCGGATCGATGATGCTCCAGGCCAGCTCCACTTCGTCGTGCCGGGCAAACAGGCTGGCGTCGCCGTTCATCGCGTCCAGCAGCAGCCGCTGATACGAATCGGGCATTTGCCCGGTGAACTCGCGGGCGAATTTGAAGTCGAGATCGGTCGTTTGCAGCCGCATCCCCGCGTCGGGCACTTTGGTCTGAAAATGGAGCTGAATCCCTTCGGCTGGTTGAATTTGCATGACGAGCTTGTTGGCGTCGAGATGGGCACGCGGGCCGCTCTCGAACATCATCACCGGCGGCTCGCGAAACTGAATCACAATCTGCGACGTGCGGCAGCTCATCGCCTTGCCCGACCGGAGGTAGAACGGCACCCCCTGCCAGCGCCAGTTGTCGATATTCAGCTTGAGGGCCGCAAAGGTCGCCGTCTCGCTGCCGGCGGGAACATCTTTGGCCCTCTGGTAGCCGTCGTACTGGGCCCGCAGGGTGTTGCGGGCAAAATCGGCCCCGTGCATCGGCCGCACCGCCCGCAGCACCTTCACTTTCTCATCACGCACCAGGTCGGCCTGAAAGCGGGCCGGCGTCTCCATGGCCGTCACCATCAAAAGCTGAAACAGGTGGTTCTGAAACATGTCGCGGAGCACGCCCGAGCCGTTGTAATAGCCGGCGCGGCTATCGACATCGACCTCCTCGGCCACGGTGATTTGCACGTGGTCGATGTAGTTCCGGTTCCAGAGCGGCTCGAAGATTGAATTGGCGTAGCGCAGCACCAGGATGTTCTGCACCGTCTCTTTGCCCAGATAGTGGTCGATGCGATAGACCTGCTGCTCGGCAAACACCTGATGCACGCTGTGATTGAGTGCGACGGCCGTTTTCAGGTCGGTGCCAAAGGGCTTCTCGATGACCACCCGCCGCACGCCGCGCGATTCCTCCGCCAGCCCCGCCGCGCCGAGCTGCGCGCAGGCGGGGGCATACAGATCGGGTTTGGTCGCCAGATAGTACACGCGGGTGGCACTCGCGCCCGCTTCGATTTTGTCGAGTAGCTTCGCCAGTTCGACGAACGATTCCGGCTGGTCGATGTCGCCGGGATGATACAGCACATTGGCGGCAAAGGCTTGCCATTTCTCGGCATTAAATTCGCTGCCGGCGAACTTGCGCGTGGTGCCCGCGAGCATTTCGCGCCATTCGTCCGACGTGTAGGGCCGGCGGGCGACGCCGACAATGCGGGTCTCCTTCGGCAGCCGCCCTTTGACGAACAGCGAATACAGGGCCGGAATCAGCTTGCGGCTGGTCAGGTCGCCCGATGCGCCAAAGATCACCACGGAATGCGTCATGTCAGAACCTCATCGAGGTGAAGCCGCCGTCCACATACAAATCTTCGCCGGTGATGAACGAACCGGCCCGCCGGGAAAGCAGCAACAGCGCCGCCCCGACCAGCTCTTCCGGCTCGCCGAAGCGGGCCATCGGCGTGCCGCGCATGATGCCCGCCACCCGCTCGGCATCGAGAATCTTGCGGTTCTGCTCGGCCGGAAAGAAGCCGGGACAGAGGACATTGACCCGCACGTTTCGCGGGGCGAATTCGCGGGCCAGGTTTTGCGTCAAATTGACGACCGCTGCCTTGGCCGCCGAATAGGCAAACACCCGCGACAGCGGCAGGTGCGAGGTGACGCTGCCGATGTTCAGGATCGAGCCGCCCCCCGCCTGAGCCGCCATGTAGGGGGCAAAAATCTGGCAGCCCAGGTGCGTGGCGGTAAGTTGACTATCGATGACGCTGTGCCACTGCTCGTCAGTGATTTGGGCGTACGGAATGGCGGAGTTGGTTCCGGCGCAGTTGACCAGAATGTCGCACTGGCCGAATTGCGCAAGCGTGGCCTCAAGCAGCGCTTGCACCGACGCCCGTTGATCGGCTTCGACCGCCAGGAAGGCCCCGCGACCGCCGCGCGACTCGATCGTTTTCACGCGCGCCTGGCCACGCTCTTGCGAGCGGCCAGCCACCACGGTCGTCGCCCCCGCCTGGGCAATTCCCTCGGCTAGCGCGCCCCCCAAAACCCCCGTGCCGCCAATGACCACGGCCACCTGCCCCGAGAGGCCAAACATTTCGGTCAAGAATTCGCTCGGTGTGCTCATGGCAATCTCGGTGAACGGATGCGAGGATCATGAGCAGTCTGGCGGGCTGGGCGGCCTGACACAATGGGGCACTGCGACTACCCACCTTGCTTCATCACCATCGGGAGGAGGCGGCTCAGGTTCTCGCCCCAGGCATTGATCGAAACCACCTTTCCCTCGCGATCGATCAGGAACATGCGCGGAATCCCGAAGATGCCGTACTCCACGACGGCGGAGCTTTCGGAGGATTCAGGCTCGTGCAGAATGGTCCAGGGAACCTTTTTCTCGGCGACAAAGGTTTCCAGGGCGGCACGGTCCTTGTCGAGACTGATTCCGACCACTTCGAAGCCCTGGTCGTGCAGGGCGTCGTAGTGCTTCTTGATGTTCGGATATTCCTTCACGCAAGGGGGGCACCAGGTGGCCCAGAAATCGACCAGCACAACCTTCCCTTTTAGCGACGCGATGTCAAACGGCTGCCCGTCGAGCGTGGTGCCGGTGAGCGGCATCGGCTGGCCTTCGAGACCGAGTCGCCGGGCCCCGCCGAGGAGCTTGCGGCCGCCGCGGGCGACCTCGGCGTCGTCGGCCGTGGCAAAAACCTCGCCCAGCTTCGCATAGGCTTCAGCGGCCAATTGGAACGAGCCCGCCGCTTCGAGGCCGCTGGCAAACTGGGTGGCCAGGGTCACATTCGGCTCGCCAAGCGGCAGGCCCGCCAGATACGGCGCAAACTTGCCAAGAAAGACCTTTCGATCGTCGTCACTGGCCCCCGGTTGAATGAGCTCATCCATCCGCAGCGTCACCAGCATGTGCCGGGCGGCCTTGTGCAGCACCGACTGCGGATCGCGATCGGTGGCGACAATCTTCTGGCAAATCCCTTGCAGTGCGGGCCCGAACTTCGCTTTGTGCAACTCCAACTCTTTCGGCGACATTGGCTTGTACGAAATGAGCCGAATGAACGCAGTTTGCAACGCTTCTAGATCATTCCCTGCGGGAACCGCATACATTTCGGCGGCCGTGATCGTGAGCTTTTTGGACTGGGCCGACGCGGAACCGACGAAAAATCCGCCGAGAAGCAGGCTTGCAAGAACCGCCGAGCAAATGAGCTTTGGCATGAAGGCGCTCCGAGGAGAAGGAATGAGAAATCGGTACTGAGCATATCCCTCGTTCGGGCGATTTTCAACTCCCTTCGCGGGGTTTCTTTGAAACGCCGAGCTGTGTCGCTTATTCGCCGGTCCGGTTGAACGTCTTCAGCAGCTTGCGGCCCTTGAAAATGCCATACGCCTCGCGCGGACCGAGCGGACGGCGCGAGTGCCGCTGCGGAAAAAAAGCGATCTCCGTGAAATCGGCCACGGCCACGCCGCTCACTCCCTGCCGGCTGGCGAGAGCAATTAGGGCCTTCTCGCCGAAAAAGTACCCCATTTCGCGCGGCTCGATCGCCTCGTAGCCGGCATCGTGCAGGCGGCGCGCCAGCCGCTCGACTTCGAGCTTCTCACTCTGGCTCAGCCGAGCCACGTCGTATTCGCGGATGTCCTCGTGCTCGGCCTGCCAGCCGGCATAGGCGGCATAGATGTCGTCGGGCGAAAGGTCGGATAGGTCGGCGACCAAAGCGTGTGCCGCCGGGCCGGCGATGCCGATGTTGCTGTAGCTGCGCTCCCCCGCTTCGTCCGCGACGACATACGTGAAGCGAAACAGCCAGCAATCGACCGGCGCGGCATAACCCGGCCAAAACTGCCGCCGCTGGTCGAATAGCTCCACCCGCGTCGGCGGGATGCCAAACTGCGTCGGCTCGGCGAGCCAGACGACCAGCTCGCTTTCGGCGCGGGCTTGCGGCGTGCGCCACTGCGGTTCGATCTTGTCGAGCAGCCCCAAGTCTTGGGCATACGCCAGCACGCGCAGCCGGGCGACCGGCTGCTCGGCCAGGCGCACGAGCTCGGTCACGCCATCGTCGTCCCCCAGTTTGGCGAGCGCGGCGGCGGCTTCGGTGCGGAGGCGGCGGTGCGCGAGGCCGACGACCTGATTCAGCTTGCCGATGGCCGCCGGATCGCCGATCTGAGCCAGCGCATCACACAGCGAAACGGCGAGCGCCACGCTGCTGGACACGCGGCGACTTAGCTCGACCGGCGAAAGTCCCGCCTCGTCGGGCTGCTCTTCCAGCCGGCCGAGCGTGAGGGCCAGATCGCCCAAGAGGGCGATCAGCTCGCCGCTGCGACTGGCTCCCGGATGGCTGGCAGCGAGTTTTTCGCGAGTCAGGAAATTGGCCAGATCGAGCACTGGCGCGGCCAGTTGCGGACTTGCGAGGCAGTCAAAGAGGGCCGGAAACAGCAGGTCACTGGCGATTGGTCGCCGACGAAAAAGAGGAGCGAGGGCCTGCACCACGTCCTCGTCGCGCTCCGGCGGATCCGCCCGCAGCAGCCGCACCAAGGCGACGAGTTGGGTGGGGGATGCGCCGGTCGCCAGCCAGGCCAACAGCTGCGCGCGGGCCGAGAATTGCGGGTCGAGCCCCAGATAAAGCCGCTCGATGGCTTCGACGAGTGCTTCGTCATCGGCGACGGGCGTTTTTCTTCGCTCGCGAACTACCGCCGCGAAAGACAGCGCAAGCAGCCGATCCGCGGCAGCCGAAAGGGTCGCCGCGCGAGGGGCAAGTTCGCCGAGAAACTCGGCCAGTTCCGGCGTCGAGGCTTCGGTCAGCCACTCGGCACGCCGGGCGGCGCGCGCCTGATCGGGGCCCGCGAGGGTGTCCGCGCGGTCCAAATCGGCCAGCAGGGCGGCAAGGCGTGGGGTCATGGGAACGAAACAGCCGCGGCCTGCCGGCGATGATCCGGCAGCCGCGGCTGAGAGAGGCGAAAACGAGGAGCAATCGCTTACAGCACGTACCCGTTGTGCAGCTCGGGCTTCACGATCTGGGCGACTTCCGGGGCGTTCGTGGCGGTCAGGTTCTTGGCGTCCCACTCGATCTTCTTGCCGACCACTTCCTTGGCCTTTTCGCCGCTGCCACCGGCCGAGGCTTGCTCGCCCGCGGCAACCCACACGGCGAGATTACCCAGCAGCACCGTCTCGGTGAGGGGAGTGGCGTAGTTCGGGAAGTTCGACATCGCCGGCTCGCCCCCCTTGATGGCGTTGACCCATTCCTTGAAGTGGCCAGGGGAGCGGGGATACTCCACTTTCGGCAGCTCGGCATCGGGCATGTAGAGGCCGTCCCCGGCATAGTCACCCGGCGAAAGGAGCCAACCCTTGTCCCCCAGCACGAAGCAGCCGGACACCATCTTATCGCGCAACTTCTTGCGCCCGGCGTCGTCCTTTTGGCGGCTCATGGCGACTCCTTGCGCCTCAAGGAACTCGGCGCTTGTCGGCACCTTCTTGCCGTCATACCACTTGAAAGTGAGGGGCGCGCGGCCGTTCCGTTCGGGGAACTCCATCGTGATGATCGACCACGAGGGATAGGTTTCCTTGTTGTGGCCCGAAGTGACCGCTTGCAGCGTGGTCGGGTCGCGCAGGTCGAGTCCCATGTAGGGCATGTTCAGCGTGTGGCAGGCCATGTCGCCCAAAGCGCCGGTGCCGAAAGCCCACCAACCGCGCCACTTGAAGGGGTGATACACCGGGTGATAGGGGCGGAACTCCGCCGGACCGATGAATTCCTTCCAGTGGATTGTCTTGGGAACTTCGGGGGTGTCGGTCGGACGATCATCGCCTTGCGGCCAGACCGGCCGGTTCGTCCAGACATGCACCTCTTTCACCTTGCCGAGCGCGCCCGACTTGAGAATTGCGGCCGCTTCGCGGAGGTCGTTGTTGGCGGTTCCCTGGTTGCCCATTTGGGTGGCCAGTTGTTTTTCGGCGGCCAATTGGCCGAGCACGCGAGCCTCGTGCAACGACTTGGTCATCGGCTTTTGGACGAAGGCGTGCTTGCCCATCCGCATCCCCATCGCGGCGGCGACGGCGTGCGTATGGTCTGGGGTGCTGACGGTCACGGCATCGATGTTCTTTCCCATTTCATCGTACATCGTGCGGAAGTCGTGATACTTCTTTGCTTCTGGCCAACGCTGGCCGGCACCATCGAGACGGGCTTCGTCGATGTCGCAAATGGCGACGACATCCCCAGCGGCACCGGCGTCGTTCGAGTCGCTGCTCCCCTTGCCGCCGACACCGATGCAGGCGAAGTGGATTTTTTCAATGGCCGAGCGGCTTTCGCGGGGAGCGATTCCCCCCAAAGCCCAGTAGCCGGCACCGATGGCCGCCGACGTTTGCATGAAACGGCGGCGCGTGGTTTTGCGGGACATGACAATTCTCCTTGCCCAATTCGAAAAGATGGTGTGTAAAACCGGCTGGGGACATCCGTTGCCTGGCGGCGCTCAATCAGCCCGCGGACCAGCGGCGATGGCGAAACAAGCAAGATAGCCTATCCTGGCTGCTGCGGAGTTTCAATTGCTTTACGCGACGACCCACCGACCAGTTCTGGGCAAACCGCCCGGGTGGGCGAAGGGCCAATTCCCCAAGGAGATCGACACCATGTCGTATTTCGCCACCCGGGCCGACACAGCGCGGCACGAGATTTTTCCCGGCGTGCATATTTTTACTCTAGCAGGAGAGCAAATGATGCTTTCGCTGGTCGAATTCGCGCCCCGCGCGGTCGTTCAGCCGCATAGCCATCCGCACGAGCAGATGGGTATGCTGCTAGCGGGGGAACTAACTTTCTCGATTGGGGGCGAAACCAAGACGCTGCAAGCCGGTGAGATGTGGCGGATTCCGGGCGGGGTGGTGCATAGCGCCGTGGCGGGAGACCAACCGGTGCAAGCGCTCGACTTTTTCCATCCGATTCGCGAAGACTACCGCTGAGGAATCGCGCTAGCGGGTTGCCCGGCGTACCACGCTCGATAGCGGCTCGCTCGTTCGTTGGGCGAAGGGCAAACGCCAGGCGAGCCAGGCCGCCAGCACGAGCAGCCCCCAACCCAGCCACGAAAGGGGCCCGGCCGCGAGCCACGCGATTCCCACCAGGCCCAGCACGAGGTGAGCCTGCCGGGCCAGCCAGGCCACGCCCCGCGGACCGCGACCCACCAGCCACAGGGCCAGGCACGCCGCTGCGAGCAGCCCAGCTTGTAGCCACCCACGATCTCCTTCCGGATCGGCGGCGGCCATCGCCAGTTGCGGGGCAGCGCTTCCCATCGCCGTGAAATAGCTGGCGGTGGATTGCGGTTCCGGAATGGTCATCGCCCCGACGGCCGGATCGACAGGTTTCAGCCCAGCGGCGAACAAGCGCTCGCGCGATTTCTGGATCATGTTCTCGGCGGCAGCCAATCGCTCGATCTGGCCAAGAACGGCCGATTCGTCGCTCGCGGCGCGGATTAGCGTTCGCTGCTCGGCGTAGCGACGCATCCAGAGGCCCCAAGCATGAAGCGTGGCGAGGGGAGGTCCATCGGCTGCGCGGCCCGAGAGATCGGCCAGCGCGGCGGCGGCCGCTTCGAGTCGCGCGAGGGACAATAACTGGAGACTGGCCGGGGTCACCACCTCGCGAGCCGAGGCACTAGCACCGGCAATCGTCCAGTTCGTTTTCGCTACGGACAGGCCGCCCAAGTGGGGCACCGCCAGTCGCTCGTCCGGGCCGGCACCGACTCCCCCGCTGAACACGATCTCGACCCGCTGCGGCAGGGCATCGGCAATCAGGCCGATCTGCCACTGCCGGCTGGCGGTTCGCACCAATTGGGCCGGAGTGCCATCGACGGCAACTCGGACCAATTCCTGGCCCGGCGGCAGTTCCAGGGGAACCTGGCGAGCACTCCCTGGCGCGACGTCGAACCGCGCGGTTCCCACGAGCCGCTGTCCAGTGAATCGAAGTTCGTAGTCGGCCAGGCGCACGGCGGGGCGCTGCGTGGGGCGGTCGAGCAGGCGAGCGGTGGCCGAAAACCTGGGAGCAACGACTTGAAACGCTTCGTTGCCCGGAGGAATCAGCCCAGCAGGCAAATCGAAGGCTGTCCCCGCGATCGCTTGCAGGCCGCTAGTTTCCCACGCTAAACGCTCGGTGCCGCCGCGACCGGGCAGAACGACAATCCGCTCGACGCGCGGAGCATCGAGCACGGAGGCATCGGGGGCGGACACAAGCTCCGCGCCGCCGCCGCGAAGCGGCCCACGAATCGTCAAGCGGAGTGGTCCCGCGATCGAGCGTTGCGGGCGAATGACCAGGTGCCGGGCGGATTCACCAGGAATACTCAGCAGGCGTTGCTCCACCGCGGGGGTGGTTTCGAGCGGTCCGACCCACTGCGACGGAATTCGCAGGCGCAAGACGTCGAGTTGCCCTCCCGTCACCTCCAGTAAGCAATCGGCCACGGCGAACCAGCCCCCTCCATCGCGATCGACCCGCAAGACCATGCGACCGGTCGTTTCAGGCTCGTTCGGCGCGAGCGTAACGACCAGACCACTGGCCACCGGGCCAGAGTGGGACACCGCGGCCACCAGCCGGCCGAGACCTTCGCGTGTTTGACCGATTCCCGGATCGGCCACGGCATTCCAGCCTTTTGGCGCTGGCTGCAAGGCGACGAGAACATCGGCCTGCCGGTCGATCCGCACTTCCAGGGAACTTTCGGCCGCGCCAGAGTAGCCAAGCAGCGGGAGGGGCAGACGGCGCGTGTTGGCGGCGATATCCAGCACCCCCTCGATGTCGAGCCGCTGCTCGGCGGCCGACGGCTGGGCGAGATGGGTGATAATCGTGCCATCTGGTTCCTGCGTCCAGCGCGCGGCGACGGGCCGGTCGGATTCCAGCACGGTCAGTCGTTTGACGCGCAGGCCGGCGGAGGCCGTCAGTCGATGCCCCAAAACATCGGGCGACAAGTTGACGAGCCGGGCCGAATAGCGGACGACCGCCGAGCGGGCCGCGAAGCTGCAATCGAGCTTTTGCTCGGCCCGCGTCGCTGGTAGGCGGGGCCGAATCGAAAGCGGCGGTGCCCTACCCGCGGCATCCCACGCGAGGATGCCGGTGGGCAAAGGCTGCGACCAGACGGCAGCAAAATCATCGCCGGTCGGCCCGCCAGCTCGAATCGCGGGGGCCGATTCCCATTCCAAACCAGCGGCGAGCGACACGGCCGTCCATTGTCGGGTCAATTCGTCGGCGGCGATTTTCACCTCGGGCAACGCGACATTGCCGATGCCCGATGATCCGACCCACAATAGCGACAACCGCAAATCGATTTCGCTCGTCGCCGGCTCGCGCAGCACCAAATGAATCGCGCTACTCGTCCCCTCTTCGACCCAATGCCTGGCCACGGGCAAAGCCGGATCAAGAGGCAACAGATGGAGTCGCGAGTCGCAGCGCAAAACAACTTCGCTCAGTTTGCCCCCCACCGGGCGAGCGCGAAATTTTCCTTCGACCACCACCGAACCGGGGCGCACTTTCCACAGCAACAGTTGCTCGGCTTCGAGACGTGCCGGGCGGTCGGCGGGATTTCCGGCGGCGGGCCAGAAGAGCGCCAGCTTGCTCGCCGGGCCAAGCTGCCAGGCATGTTCGGCCGCCAGGTCCACCGGCGCGTCGCGGCCGGTAGCCGATTCGATCCGCAGCGCGTCGGCCGCGGCGGCGGTGGCAATCAATCGGCTGGCGGCGATGACCGGAATTTGCAAATCGAGCCGCACGCCGTCCTCGGCGGCGATGGCCGCCGCGCCCAGGCCCAATTCCAATCGATGCTTGCCCGGAGTGGCAACCTCCAGCCGCAGTTGCCGGCCGTCGGGCGACCAGTCGCATTGCACGGGCTTGCCGTCGAGCAAAGCCCGCCCCTCGATGAGCTGAACCTCGGTCCGCTGAAAGCCGAGCGGCACGACGACGTTCGCCGTGAAGGTTTCGAGATCGATGCGCGCCACCAGTCCATCCAGCGTGCGGCGCGGGGCATCCCCTTGCGGCAGACCCGCCAGACGATATTCGGCCGCGGCAAGGAGCCACGTCCGCTCGGCATTGGGGCCCCGGTCAGCCTGATGCAGGGCATCGTACAACCCTGCATCCAGATAGACATAGTCGCCGATTGGTTGCTGGCGATCGTCGGTCGGAATCACGACCCGCCAAATCGGCCGAGGGACAGCGTCCGTCGCGGGTGGCGCGGCCCAAGCGCTTTGCAGTGCCAGAAACAAAAGGAGCAGCGTAAATACGCGCGCTGCCGCGCGAGAAACCCCGCCGCTCGCTCCCACCGTGCTGCCGACATCGGAGGAAAGCACGCGGCGATTCAACCGGCGCGGCCGAACAAGCAGCAGGATCGCGGCGGCAAATAGGCCCCAAGCAATCCCCTCGGCGAGCGGTTTGAGAAGCGGCCCCACGGCCATGGCGCAAGCGCAGGCGAGTCCAGCCGCGAGGAACGCCGCGTCCACCCGGCTGGCGAAGATTGGCCACGCCACCGCTACGGCCGCCAGCGCGAGGCACCAGGCCCAGGCGGTCACCATCGCGGGACGATACACGCGAATCCGGGAGAGTGGCCCCACGGCCGCCTCCAGCTCCCAGCAGTTCCAACTCGCCAGCGTGGCATCGCCAGCAGAGCGATCCGAGGCAGGCGCGGGGGCACCCTCGGTCGTAAGCGCCAGACCCGGCGCGAGCTGCACGAATTCGCGCGTTTGCAGCACGGGCCAATCCGTTTGCACTCTCGGCGCGAGAAATTCTCCGCGCGGCCAGTGCCCGAGCGGTGTCGGCGGCGAGCCATATCGGATGCGCACGACCACCCGCTGCCGACCGGCGGGCAACGGCACGGCATACTCCAGCGGCTGGGGATGCGCAAGCGCCACGAAGCCGGCTTGTCCTTCAATTGTCGCCCGGACCTCGCTGGCCTCGCGCGGCAATCGAAAGGAAAACTGCGACCGGCCACGGTTGTCCAAAATCACCACGGTTTCGTGGTCCCCCGCTCCGTCGGCACCAAAGCGGGCGATGACAGTCAGCGATTCGACAAGCCCCAAAGGCAAGCTGGCCGCCGCGGCGAGACGGCTCACGTGCAACTCGGCGCGCCGCCCCGGCTCGTAGGAATACAGCCCACGCAAATCGCTATATCGATCCGCTCCCGCATCGGGCAGCGCGAGCGGCACCGCCTCGCGGGGCGTCAACGACAATGCCAAGTCGCCCGCGGCGTGGACTTCGATCGTGCCCGTTTGGCTGCTGGCGGCGGGCAAAGCGATCAGCGCCAGCGATTGCTCCCGGTCGAAAGGCAGCGTCAACTCTCCCACGATTTCGCACGGGCCGGCCTGCGGCTGCTGCAAGTCGAGTTGCCAGAGCGAATCTTCGCCGCTGGCGGCATCGCCCGAAATGCGCCGCGCGACTAGCTCCCGCGAGCGCTCGCCGACGAGAGTCCAGCGGATGGCCTCGGCATGCGGCCAGACACGAACCTCCAGCAGGCTCACCGCCGAGGATTCCGGCTCGATTCGCAGCTCCATTCGTTGGCGAATTTGCGACTGCTCGACATACGCCTGCACCAGCGTTTGGGCCTGAAAGCGCGGGCTAGCGGGCTCCAATATCGCTTGCAGCGAATCGGCTTCGCAGGTCTGTTCGTAAAGAACGGGTCCTGGCACGGAATCGAACAGCCTGGCTTGCGCCGGCGGCAGCGTCTGGGGATCGAGACGGACCAGACCCGCGTCGTGGGCCAGCCGCAAATTCACGGCCGGGTCGAGGCTGCGTAGCGAAACAAATCGCCGCATGTGCCGAGCTTCGGCGAATTGCACCAGTTCCAAAACTTCTCGCGACAGCGGTTCGCCGAGGGGGGGACGGCGGCAATGAGCCTTGATCGCGACGCGCAGCGTCCGCCCCTCCACCAGTGGACGCCGTAGCGCGAGGCGCAGCGACTGCCGGCCTGGGCCACGGGGCGCGAGGGTGCGGTCCTCCAAAAACTCCGCGGGCTGCACATCGACCGAATCGACCACCCACCGCTGCGGCAAAAGTCCCTCGATTTCAAACCTTTCGCCGGAACCGGCCGAGAGTTCGGCAATCAGCGTGCCGGCCACCTGCGACGAATCGAATTGCAGTTGCAGGCCGCTGGTTTCCAGCAGAGCTGGCCGGGCCGCCGAGGGGCGAATCGTCAGGTGGGCGTCCGGCAGGAACGACTGGAACTGGAACTGATCGGTCGGACGGGACGGCGATGCCGGCGAATAGGCCGTTTGCCGGCAACCGCCGTGGGGGGTGGCGGAAAGCGCGAGGGGAGCTGCCGCGGAGATCGTTGTCCGTCCCTCTTGCCAGGTTCCTTCGGCCAATTGGATTCGAGGCAATCGCCAATCTCCGGGGGCGGCCCAGGCGGCGGTGCCGGAAATCTGCAGCGCGTGTCCGGCTCCGAGGAGCGGCGTGGGCAACTCCACCAGCAGCCGCCGCTGGCCGCCGACCACCGGCAGCGGCGTCCAATCGAGCGGCTGCGATCCTTGCTGGATGGTTGTCGTTTGCAGCGCTTCATCGACCAGCAGCATGATCTGCCGCAGCGGGCGATGGAGCACTTCCAGATCGAGCGAAACATCGACGTCGATCGTCGATTGGCTGACGACGTAGGTCGTCGCTTCGCGCACCAGGACAACCGGAGGGGGCGCGGCGGCGGGCTTGCCGCGCGTGACTCGTAGCGCGGCCCGATTGCGGCCGCCCAGCTCGCAAAGCCAGGCGCGATAGTCCCCGGTTCGTTGACCGGCCGTCACCAGCACTCCCGACTCACCGCTCGCGGCGCAATCGACTGGCAATTCCAGCCGCATCTGGCTGATGGGAGCGGCGGGGAGAACGAAGTCGAAGAGCAGGTCTTGCAGATCGCGGCGGCCGCGCAGGCTCCATTGCAACTGCAACTCTCCGCTGGCCGGAACCTGGCAGGCCAGCTTGTCGTCCGGACCTTGCCCGCAGGTTGCAGGCTGGCCGGTCGCTGTCCAGGCTCCCCCGGCCAGGGGCAAATTGAGCGGATCAAGCGTGAGCCAAGAGTTCGGTTCGCCGGCGAGCGCGATGGTCAGTTTGGCAACACCATCGATCAATTGCTCCCCCTCGAGTCGCGCGCGATACTCGGCCCGCTCCAGGCGTGCCTCGGCAGCGGGAAGCAGAGCATCTTTGCGGGCCGTGGCGGCGGCAACGCGACGCTCGAATTCATCACGCTTCAGGGGCAATAGTCCGCGCACCTGGCCGTCGATTTCGGATTCCGGCACCAGAATCCGGCGGTATCGCAGGGGCTCGTGCGGTTCGGCCGCGGTGGCCAGGGCCACGCCCAGCAGCAGCAGCCCCCCCCAAAGCGAAGACCGGCGAATACCAAATGCCATCATGGCTGCGGCTCCGCGACAATTGGCGCGGGGGCCGTGGCGGTGGTCAGTTGCGGAGCACGATCAATCCGCGCGGCGGGGGCTTCGGTCGAGCGGGCCTCGGCCGCGAGTGCGATGCTACCGCTCGCGGCGGGAGGCGGGGGGGACCACAACGCGCGGCCCGCGGTCAGCCACAGGGCAAGTGCCAGCACCGCCGTCACCAGGAGGCCCACCACGGAAGCCTGCGCAAGCAGGGCCGCCGCGTCGGGCCAGATCAGGGCCAGCGTTGCCACCGCCACCGCCACCGCGAGCAGTGTTTCCGGACGGCGCGCGCTCCGCACGTGCAAGAGAACGAGTCCGCTCGCCAGCACCAGGCCCGAAGCGATAAACAGCAGCCAGCGCCGCCCGGCCGAGGTGAACGCCAGTCGCGGACTGCGACCCAAAGTGCTGAAGAGGTGCTCGTTGACTCCGGCGGGCAAAAGGTCTTGGCGCGAGGCTCCCATCCAGGCTTCCAATGCGGTTTGGTCGAGCGTGGGCTGCCGGCTCCAGAGCCATTGGGCGCGGCCCCACCGCATTTCGGCGGCCAGTTCGCCGGGTGGAACCAGCAGATGCTCGTCGTCCGGCAGGCAAAGTTGCCAGAAGAGCCTGCGCGGCGACGAGGCACCGTCCACCCGCGGTGGCTCGAGCGCCGCCGACCGCAGACCAGCCCGCGCGGCGGGAAGGCTGACTTCGTACCAGAGTTCAAGCACGCACTCGCGACCACGCGACGCGGCTGGCAAGTCCACGCGCACGGCCCGCGGAGAGCGGACGACAGCGGTGACGGATTGGGCATTGATGGCCGCGTGAACGCTCCCCTCGGTGGGAGTGGCCGGCAAATCGATGCGCAGTTGTTCCTGATCGGTTAGCAGGCGAAACACCGCCCGCTCTTGGCGCCGGCTGCCGGCCAGCCAGGTTTGAATCCAGGCTTTGCTGATCGCGACGGGGGATGGAGGCGCGGAGGCGGCCGGATCGACGATCCACCGCGACGCGGCGACGACGCGCGACGAAACGAACGGCCCTCCCGGCGACATCAGCGAAAACCTCGAGAACTCGTTGGTAACGTCCGGATCGGGATGCAACTGCCACCCCTCGGCCGAGTCGAATTCGAGCTGCTGCCCACCCAATTGCAAATTGGGCATGCTCGCCGGCACGACCATGGGCACCGTCAGCCGAAGCGACTTCTGCCGATCCCAAGCGGGCATGGGGAGCGAATAATTGCAGACCAATTGGCACAGCCCGATTTGCCCCGCCGCCGTCGCCACTTGCAGCCGCACCCCCTCGGCATCGGTTTCGGGATCGTCCACCGGCACCGGCGTGAGTAGTTCGTCGGCCAGGCGAACCTCCAACCGGCCCCCCGCCAGCACGGCCCGCGGCACGCGTAAGTCGAATGTTCGTCGCGGCTCGTAGGCGATGCGATACTCAAGCCGCTGCTCGATTTGGATTTGCTTATCGCTCAGGCGGACTGTGCCGCGCGCCCCCACGGACAGCGACTGTTGACGGACGACCATGTCCGCCGCGAAAACCGCCGGTTCGCTGCCGCCGAGATCGCGATACACAAGCGGAGGCTGCTGCCGGCTGGGAATGCGGAGTGGCGTGGTGGACGAATCAGGGGTGAGTCCGCGCATCTGGGCCACTTGCGGCCGCGGCTCGACATTGTCCGCCGGAACCACGATGACCACGGCGGGGGCGACGACATCGGCCACGGGATGGGGCAGCACCAGCGCAACCGTGCCACTGGCTTTGTCCAGCGCCTGATGCGCCTCGAACTTCAGCTCCAGATCGGTCGGCAGACCGACACCGCTTCGCAGCGGCACGATCAGCTTTCCGTCGGCGGTCGGTTCCGGGCCGACAATGTCGAGCAATTCGCCGGGGGAAATGCGATCTAGCCGCCAGCCCCCGAAGGTAATTTCGAGCTTTTCCGCGCGAGCCCCGCGGAGGCGATACTTGAGCGTGGTCTCGATGCGTGCTTGCTCGGCTTCGAGATACACCATGTGCGTTGGCTCGACGCTGACGCGCGAGGGTCGCGCGGCCACGCTGAGCTGCAGGCCGCATGGCTGGCGAAAATATTCATAGCGGGCGGCGAGCCGGGCGGCGGCGGCATCGCTCCCCACGTCGAGCCGGCGGGTGCCGCCATCTTCTTTCCAGGTGGTTAGCCATTCCCCTTCGAGCGTGCAGTCGATGGTTCCCTTTTGTCGCACTGCGCCGATCACGTCGAATTGCGCGGGAGCGAGCACCCCTTGCCGAGTTTCGGGGGCCAGCGCGGCGAGCAGGCGAACTTCGGTAATGCCGCTCGTGGGTCGCGACAGCTTGATCTCGACGATCTGACTCGCCGGCTTGCCGCCGCTGAGGGTGGGAGCCAATTGCACCGTGTAGCCGGCCGCATCGGTGGGAACGAGTTCCATCCCCGCCGGCAGCTTGACGCGGAACGAATCAATCGCTTCGCCTAAACTGCGAACGCGCAGCTTGGCATCGCTACTGACGCGGTTTTCCCCCTCGACTTTGATCGCGATTTCGCCGCTGGCCTCGACCAGGGCCGGTCCGGGAGCGGCAGGCTCCCGTCCTTTCCGCCAGGCAAGTTGAAGCGCGCCCGAAGGCCCGAGGACCGTGATTTCGGTGTCGTTCTGGTTTCCTTTGGCGGCGGTCGAAACGATCCCCTCCCCCCCCAAGAGCGACGCCTCGACCCGCACGCCGGGAACGGTCAGTCGCAGCGACGATTCAGTGGCCCGCGGCAAAGCCAGATCGAGCCGCGACTGGCCAGCCACCTGCGTTACCGCGGCCGAAAGCTGCAGCGTGAGCACGTGCGGCTTGGCGTCGGCTCCGCGCAGCCAAGCGTTGTATCCTCCGGACTCACGGTCGAAAGTCAGGATATGCTCGCCGGGGCCTTCGTGTTTCGCGGGCTGACGAAGCACCCCCTGATCCAATCCCAGCGGGACCCGCACCCAGCCTTCGTCGCGCACCCGAATGGTCGCCACCATTTGCAGCGTGGCCGAATCCTGCTGGGCAACTCCCGTCAGCGAGGCGACATCGAGCGTGAAACCCGGCGGAGCAGGGGGGGCCAAACCCCGCTTGAGCCGCAACAGTTGCTCGAACTCTTCGTACGTAAACCCCGGAACGGGAACGAGTTGGCCCTTGCTATCGCGGAGGTAATAGGTCTCCAGCGGGCTCGCCTCCAAAGCTGGCGGACCAGCCACTGGCCCGGCTGGGGGTGGTGTCGTCTGGGCGCGCGCAACTGCGGCCAATGCCCAAAGAGCGAGTCCCGCAGCCAGGAAGCGACACCAATGCACCAAACCATCCCCCGCAAGAGGTGTACGTGGGCAGACCAAGAGTGGTCGTTATGGAAGAGTCAACCGACCGTTCATTTTACCCAATCGAGCCCCGTTCACAAAATCGACGCCCCCATCTCTTGGGTGGTTATGACGTGCTTTTTCGCTCTAGGAGGGGGCTATCGGGGCAACCTGTAGGCAGTGGAGTAGAGGTCGAGCGATGGCCGGTCCCCCAAAATGGCGAAGAGCTCGCGGATTTGAGCCAGTCCATCCGAGAACCGGTAGCCCGACCGCCGGCCGTGGCTTTTGCACCCAAGGACGTAGAAGTTGGGCTCGCTGCCGACGAGCGACGTCGGCCCGCCATTGCCCGGAGGCTGAAATTGCAGCTCACCGAGCATGGAATAATCTGGCCGAAAGCCGACGTTCGCAATCAGCTGGTCGAACGCCTGCTGGCCGGCGTGGCGGCCGGAAAGTTCGACTTGCCAGGTCTGGCCAGCAGCGTCGCGCGTCAGCGACTCGACACTGGTCGCCAGCAGATAGGTGACACAGCCCTCCGCCTCTGCCGCGAGTCGGTTAGCCTCCGCGGCCAGGCGCTCGCGTTCGGCCGGCGAACCCGCAAGGCCGACCGCCAGCGGTCCGCCCCGAGCCGGCCCCTCGCGGCGGGTGATCCAGGTGACGCGCGTTCCGGGTGCTTCCCGTGCCAGCCGCGCGAGGGCCACAACATTCGTCGTCGCCGAGTCTCCCCCGCCGATCACCAGCGTATGCCGGCCGGCATAGGTCGCGCGGTCGCGGCCAAGAAGGTCGGGCAGGCGATATTCAATCGCCGACCGGAGGGCAAGTTCGCCCAGCGCGGGAGTTCCTCCTGGTCCCAGCCAATTCGGCTGGTCGAAGACTCCCGTGCAGTCGAGCACCGCATCGACGATTTCGACCCGCTCGCCGCCAGCCGAATCTCCAACCAAGATCCGAAAGCCCCAGTCCCCCCGGTCGGGATTGCCCGCCATTTCCCCCTTCAGCAGTTCCTCTTTGCCGACCGCTAGCACCGTCGAGCCGAGCCGCAAATGATCGGCCAGCAGGTCGGTTTGCGACAGCGGCAACAAATAGCGATCGGCCCAGTCGTGGCCAGTCAGCAGTTCGTCGGCGGCTGGGGGCTGATAGCTTTCGTCCTGCGCGGCAATCGCGGCCAAACCGAGCGGCGAGCAGCTTTGCCCGAAGGGGGTAAACATGCGCAGATGCCCCCAGCGGCGGACGCTCTGGGCAACCTCCCCCCGCTCCAGAATCACCACGTCGTATCCCAAGAAGCGGGCATAGAGGGCCGCTTCGAGTCCAATGGGACCGGCACCGAGGATGGCCAGTTTGGCGGGAGTATCAATGGCCATGTGAAAGCCGCTGAGTAACGCGAGAGAACCACTTGCCAAATCTTAACGCTTGGGCCATGCTGTCGGGTGTCAGGAGGCCGGTTTCCGCGGGCCCACCCAGAAAACGACGGTGGAGTTTCGACCAGCGGGCAGTTCTGACGCGGGGCGACTCTCTTCTCCGTCCGCTCGTGGCGGCTGGCGTCGCCGACTTTCATTCCCCTTTGCGCGGCAATTTTCCAGGCGCGGAACAAGGAGTCTTGTCATGCCACTGTTCGAGGTTGAAACCGACTCGCACATCATCATCACCTGGGCGGCCGACGAACCGGCGGCGAACGTCGTCGTTCGCGAGGCCTATCCGCACGACAAAGTGATCCGCCTCACCAAGCGGCCGCGCGACACCTGGGTGATCAGCAAGGGGGCCTTGGGCCTGACCAACACCCGCGTCGATCCTTGCTCGACCGCCCGCGAGTGCCTGAGCAAGGCCCACGGCGACAAAGTCCACGCCATCCGCCTCTACATGCACGAGACCGGCAGCGACCTGGAAAACTCGCGGAAAGTGATCGAGTCGAATATGGTCATGGGTTGGTAAGGACTCGTTCGCATCTCCATTCACGGTTGGCGTTTTCGTTCGCCGACCGCAGCGCAATTCTCCCCCAGCGCGGCCCCCAGGCGCGGCAAACTGGCATTCAGCCGGCGCTGGGGCGATTGGATGAACCTGATGGTGGTGGCTATCCGTGCGCTAATCCAAAAACTCTTCCCGCCGGGGGGGCGATTCCTCCTCCTCGACTTCCGACGGATCTCCGAGCGAGGCCATGGTGACCGCCAGATTCGCGATCGTCGAATACTTGAGGACGAGATAGTCGGCCAAAATCGGGTAGTACGGCTGGTGCTTCACGTCCCTCCCTTCCGATTCTTCGCCTTCGCCCAGCTTGCGCCTTTCGGCCAGCACCAGGACAATCGTGTCGAGCTCGCCCGATTTGTTCACAAAGAAATCGTAGAGAAAGCCGCGATAGAGCGTGCCCTCGACCACTGCTGAAATGGCGATAGAGTCGTATTCTTCGGCAGCGCTTGTCTGTTCGGGCGATTCTCCGCGTAACAGATAAAACCAGTCATTCCAGCGTAAGGCGGGATACCGTCGATCAAGCCCCCACTCCCTCACCTTCGTCTTGAGCCAACGCCCGAGAAAGGCGCTACAACCGCAAACGACCGTGAAGTACGCCAGGATATAGAACGGATACCAGCCCGTGAGCAACGGCTCCGCGACTCCACTCGCCAACCCTCCTTGCCGAGCCGCGGGTGCGACAGCGACAATTAGTGCGGCCTTCAGGTCTGGCACGACTCCGATGAAAAGTCGTCCCACGATCCAAGTGACGATCAGCCCCAAGGTGTGGAAGGCAACCGAGACGATGATTCCCACGGGTACTTCGTCGGTGAGCGAGCCGGACCCCACGGGTCGGCCGCGCTCGGCTCGATACGCCAACAGAAAGCAAATGCCGGGCAGTGCCAGAAACAGAATGACCAACGCCGAAAACGCAATGTTCATGGCGTGGGCGGGTTTGGCCTATGGCTTTTTGATGTTCCGCGGCTTGCCGAAAACAATGCGGTAGCTTTTGCCATCGATCTCCACCAGTGGCGGACTTGCCTTGCGAGACGAGCGCGACTGCATCAGGGCCTTGCGCAAGGCGGTGCGCGCAGTCGTATCCGACAGCGCTTTGCGAAAATTCTGGCTCATCAGCACTTCCATGGCCGTTGCTCCTGTCTGGGAAACGGACACCGCGAAACCTGACCTAGCGCGTCGAAATTCCGTCCAAAAGTCGCCGTTTGTTTACCTACCGTCAATCTTACCGTGCGGGCGGGGAAATGCCACATGTCAATCGATCAATTCATGGACGGCTTGTACCCGCGCTGGCCTCACCCCGTCATGCCGCCATCCACGGTTAGCACCTGGCCGGTGACGTAGCTGGCGGCGGGGCTGGCGAGAAAAACGACACAGGCGGCGACATCCTCGGGCGTGCCGAGCCGCTTCGCGGGAATGCGCTTTTTCGCCTCGTCGATGATCATGTCCCCCAGCACTTTCGTCATCTCGCTTTCGATGAAGCCGGGGCAAACCGCGTTGATCGTCACTTTGCGGCCGGCCAGTTCGCGGCTCAGGCTGCGAGTGAAGCCGATCAGGCCCGCCTTGCTGGCCGAGTAGTTCGTCTGCCCGGCGTTGCCGATGAGGCCACTGACGGAACTGATGTTGATGATGCGGCCATAGCGGGCCCGCATCATGTGGCGGGCGGCGGCGCGGGCGAAGAGGAACGACCCGCGCAAGTTCGTGTTGATGACCGTGTCCCAATCGTCGTCGGTCATCCGGGGAAGCAGCGTATCACGCGTCACGCCGGCGTTGTTCACGAGGATGTCGAGCTTTCCCCATTTCTCGACGAGGCCATCGATCAAAGCATCGACCGCCGCGCTCTCCTTCACGTCACACGGAAAGGCCTCGGCCTGACCGCCGGCGGCGGTGATTTCGGCCACCGTGGCGGCGAGCTTTTCGGCCGAGCGGGCGACGCAGGCAACCTTGGCTCCGTTCGCGGCCAAAGCCAGGGCCATCGCCTTGCCAAGGCCTTGCGACGAGCCGGTGACAAGCGCCGTCTGACCCGCGAGATCGACCTTCAACGAAGCATAGGGGTTCGTGGCTTCGGCCATCGTTGTTGCTCCTGATCCTAAGGACGAATGACACCAACCCGCCGCGTTAGCCAGGGGAATGGCCCAGCGATTGCCGGCACTCCCCTGGCTGACGCTGCGGGTTAGTAAGAACTAACACTCCACTCCCTCCGCCTCGGCTTTGCGGTCGATCCGCTTGAGCAGTCCGCGGAGCACGCGGCCGGGGCCGACTTCCCAAAATGGAGCATACCCCTCGGCCAGCAGTTTGCGGAGCGAATCTTCCCATCGGACCGGCGCGACGACCTGCTCGGTGAGCAGCCGGCGAATCTCTTCGGGATCGGTGTGCGCGGTGGCATCGACATTCGAGATGACCGGAATGCGCGGCGGAGACAGCTTCACGCCCGCCAGCGCCTTGGTCAGCCGCTCGACCGCAGGCTGCATCAGGGGAGTATGAAAGGCCCCCGCCACCGCCAGCGGAATCGTCTTCATCGCACCAGCCTTGATGGCCAACTCGGCGACTCGCTCGCAAGCCGTCTTGTGCCCCGAAACCACGATATTTCCGGGGCACAGGTAGTTCGCGATTTGCAGCACCTCGCCCGGCTGGCGAGCCTCCGTGCAAACGACCTCGATCTTCGCCGCTTCCAAACCCAAGATGCTCACCATGCCGCTGGCCACCGCGTCAGCGGCGGCTTGCATCGCCCGGCCACGCTCTTGCACGACTTGCAGTCCGTCCTCGAACGACATGACCCCGGCGAACACGAGGGCCGTGTATTCCCCCAGGCTCAGGCCGGCCACCCCTTGGCAACCGGCATGAATCTCGGGCTTGTTGATCGCCAGCCACTCGAGCGCGGCGAGGCTGGTGACGAACAGTGCGGGTTGGCTGAACGCAGTGCTATCGAGCTTCTCGGCCGGGCCTTCGAGGCAGACCTGCAGCAGGTCGTAGCCCAACAGACTTGCCGCCCGCTCGAACAGTTGGCGAGCCGCCGGCGTGCTTTCGACAAGCTGCCGACCCATGCCGACCGCTTGGGCACCTTGACCGGGAAAGAGGAACGCGAGCTTCACGGGAGTTGGGGATCGGGGTTCGGAAGCGAAACGAGCGCGGCGAACCGACCCGCGCCTATTCCTCGACCGGCTCGACCATCACGCGCCCCATGTAGTAGCCGCACTTTGGGCACACCACGTGCTGCGGAACGGCCGTACTGCATTTGGGGCAGAACGAAAGCTGCTTGGGAGTCTTGAAGTCGTGAGCCCGGCGCTTGCGGGTCCGCGAATTCGATTGTCGTCGCTTGGGAACGGCCATGGCTCTAACTCGCTACGCTATCAACACTTGCGCCCAATGCCGGCGGCATTTCGCGGCAGGCAAACGGGTCATCCTAGGGGCATTCGGGCGGGCTGTCAATTGGGCACCATCGACGCCCCCTAAGCCCGCGGATGAAACTGCTGGTGGACCTTCTTCAGCCGGGTTTGATCGACGTGCGTGTAGATTTGCGTGGTGGCGATGCTGGAATGGCCGAGCAGCTCCTGCACTTGCCGCAAATCGGCCCCGCCGGCCAGCACATGCGTGGCGAAGCTGTGGCGCAGCGTGTGGGGGCTGACGTCTCCGTTGACGCCGGACCGGCGAACATAGCGCTTGACGAGTGACCAAATCGCCTCGCGCCGCAGTCGCTTGCCGCTGCGCGAAAGGAGTAGCCACGGTGGCGGCGCGCGGGCCGCGCTCGCTTGCTCCGGCCGCTCTTCGGCCAGATAGTCTTTGATTGCCGCGATTGCCGCGTCGCCGAGCGGGGTCAGCCGGTCTTTGTTCCCTTTGCCGTGCGCCAGGCAATAGCGTTCGTCCAGGTGCAGGTCGCGGAGCTGCAGGTGCGACACTTCCGAAGCCCGGCAGCCGGTGGCATAGAGCAGTTCCAAGAGCGCCCGGTCGCGCCGCCAGTAGGCATCGTAAGGTTGCGGCGCGACAAGCAACTGTTGCACGACGAGCGGCGACATCACCTCCGGCACGCGTTGCCAAGCCTTTTGCGTCCCCAGCAATTCGGCCGGGTTGTCGGCCACGATCCCTTCGAGCTGCAAGTAGCGATAGAACAGCTTGAGGGCCACGATATGCCGCGAGACGCTCGGCGGTGCCAGCCCCTTGGTTTTGAGCCAGCCGACATAGTCGGACAACTCTTGCACCTTCAGCTTCGCCGCATTGCGGCCGCCGAGCCATTCGCAAAAACGGTTGAGGTCGCGCGTGTAGGCGGCCAGCGTGTTGGTCGCCAGGTGGCATTCGGTCCGCAGATATTCGAGGCACGCCGCCGCCCACCGAGAACCTTGCCCCCCCGCCGCCTGAGCGACAGGCACAATCAGCTTGGGTTTGAGGCGCTGCATGAGATCGTGAGGTGCCGGGGGTGCCACGTCCCACGCTCGCGTGGGCGTGCCGCCCGCGAGCGAATCGGATCCGATTGCCGAGGCGAACGGCCATCCTTCTCATCGGCTGCTCCCCTTCGACCTTGCCAAGCCAACTTCGCCGCTCCCCACCCTGGCGAGAATCGGCCCAATCGGTAGATTCAGAGTCAACGGGGGACGGATCGATCCGTTCGCCACCCAAGGAAATCTCCATGCGCATCCTCGTTACCGGCGGAGCCGGCTATGTCGGCTCGCACTGCGTCCGCGAGCTCCTGCAAGCCGGCCACGAAACCTGGGTTTACGACAATCTCTCCCGCGGCCACGCCCGGGCCGTGCCCCCTGGCAAGCTGATCGAGGGGGACCTGGCCGATCAAGCCCGCCTGACCGGCATTCTGCGCGAACGCAAAATCGACGCCGTCATGCACTTCGCCGCCTTCGCGCTGGTCGGCGAATCGGTCGAGCAGCCGCACCTGTACTACGGCAACAACGTGCTTGGCTCGTTCCACCTGCTGGAGGCGGTGCGGCAGGCGGGGGTGCGCAAGTTCGTCTTCTCCAGCACCACCGCCACCTACGGCAATCCCGACAAAATCCCCATCGCCGAAACGACCCCGCAACTCCCCATCAATCCCTACGGCTTCTCGAAGTTCGTCGTCGAGAAAATGCTGGCCGACTACGCCGCCGCCTATGGCCTCGCCTATGCCGCCCTCCGCTACTTCAACGCCGCCGGGGCCGCGCCGGAAGGCAACCTGGGCGAAGACCACACGCCCGAATCGCACCTGATCCCGATCGTGCTGCAAGTCGCTCTCGGCCAGCGCGAAAAGATCACCATCTTTGGCGACGACTATCCCACGCCCGACGGCACCTGCATTCGCGACTATGTCCACATTCTCGACCTCGCCACCGCGCACCTCGCCGCGCTCGACAAGATTCAGCCCGGCAAGGGGCTCGCGCTCAACCTCGGTACCGGCCGCGGCTATAGCGTGCGCGAAGTGATCGACGCGTGTCGCCGAATCACCGGCCACCCCATTCCCGCCGTGCTTGGCCCGCGCCGCCCCGGCGACCCGCCGCAACTGATCGCCGACGCCACGCTCGCCCGCCAAACGCTCGGCTGGACCCCCCGCTATCCCACCATCGAGTCCATCGTCGAAACCGCCTGGCGCTGGCACCAAAGCCATCCGCGGGGATATGCGAGCTAACGTGGGGCAGGCGTCTCGCCTGCCTTGGAACGGCGCCACTCGGCGTGGTAGTCTGATAGGCGACCCCGTGAGGAGCCAGTTCGATGAGTCCCGTCAAAGATGCCGTCATTCGTCTTATAGAGTCCCTGCCCGACGACTGCACCGTCGAGGACATTCAGCACCAGCTATATGTGCGGGAAAAGGTCCTCCGCGGCAGTCGAGCCATCGACGAGGGGCGCGTGCAACCTGAAAGCGAAGTTCAAAGCAGGCTGGACCAATGGGCCACGTCGTATGGACTGACCCGGCAATCGAAGACCTGACCGAGATCATGGACTTCATTGCTCGCGACTCGCCTCGCTATGCCTTGCAAGTTGGCGAGCGAATCTATGAAGCGGCTCACAAGCTAGATCTGGGTCCGCGCGCCGGCTGGGTCGTGCCGGAGTTCGGCCTGGATCACTTTCGCGAAGTGTTGATGCGTCCCTATCGCATCATCTACGAGATTCGCGGCGAAGGATGCTACATCGTAGCCGTTATCCACGGAAGTCGCGATTTGCCGCGGCATATCCAGCCATCCCCAAAATCCGGCTAAAAGTCGTCCTCGTCGTCGTTGCGTTCTGTGAGTTCGGTCAACTTCTTGATCGAGTCGGCAATCATCTTGTCGATGCCTAAACTCTCCCATTGCTGTTGCTCTGCGTCACTCTTGGGTCTCTCCCATAAGTCGATTTGCTCAAATTCAAGATATGACGTCTTGAGAAATATGTCGCCATTCGCGTTGTAGCAGCATTTCTCAAATGTGCCTGGTCGGCGCTCGTCGTCGCTCCATATTTCTTCGGTATCTTTGTCGCCACCGGGGTAAAAAGTGAGCATCGTTCCGCGCATGTGTCCCGCGGGGTCGCGCCAACTGATGTGGGCGAGCATTCCGTCTTCCCAGAAGCGAATGTGCTGCCCTACCTCGACGCCGTTCACAAAATGCCTGCGATACTTGAGCTGGCCATTGGGCCAAAACGCTTCAAAGACTCCCGTGTAGTCATTGGGGCGATTCAGATCATCGACGTCGATGGGGGGATTGTCGTTCATTGCCTGCGTTCTTTGCACGGTGCTGCATTGCTGCATCGCTACGGTTGTCGTTCACCTACTGCAAAGATAGATGCGAGGCAGCGCGACATCAACGGCAAAGACAAGGCAGGTTAGGAAACCTGCCCCACGGCCGATTCCGCCCACGCGGCAATGTCCTCCGGCCCCTTGCGCTGGCAGAAGTCGCCGAGGGTTTCGCCGCTTTCGCGGGCGTGTTTGTAGTAGGCAAAGACGGGCGCGATCGTGGCGGCCACTTCCTCTTCGGGGATCATATCTTTGTAGATCCAGTTGAGTCGGTCGCCGAGCAGGCGGCCGCCGAGGAAGACCGTGTACTTGCCGCGGGCTTTGCCGACGAGGCCGACATCGCAGTTGTAGGGCCGCGCGCAGCCGTTGGGGCAGCCGGTCATGCGCACCGTGAACCGGTCGCTGGCGAGGCCGAGCTTCGCCAATTCCGCTTCGAGCTGGTCGATGATGCCGGGCAGTGCCCGCTCGCTTTCGGTGATCGAGAGGCCGCAGGTGGGCCAGGCAACGCACGCCATGCTGTAGCGGCGAACGGTCGAAATCTCCTCGCTCAACTTCACACCATGCGAACGAAAGATCGCTTCCAGCTTGCTCTTGTCTTCGGCCCGGATGTCGCCGAACAAAATGCTCTGGTGCGCGGTCAGACGGATCGACGGATTGAGCTGCGTGCAAACCTCGCGAATGGCCGTTTTTAGCCGCATTTCGGCGGTGTCTTTGATCCGGCCGTTCTCGACATTCAGGCCATAGAACCAGCGGCCGTCCCCTTGCTCGTCCCACCCCATGTGGTCGTTGAAGCCGTGCACGTCGTCCGGATGCGGATCGGCGAGCGGCCCGCCAAAATATTCCTCGACCTTGGCCTTGAACTTTTCGACGCCCCAATTGGCGACGACATACTTAAGCCGGGCCAGCTTGCGATCTTCGCGGTTGCCAAAGTCGCGCTGCACCTTGAAGACCGCCTCGACCGCCTTCAGCGTTTCGTCGGGCGTCACATAGCACAGCCGCTTGGCAACGGCGGGAAAGGTCTTCTTCGCCGACGGCGTCACTCCCATGCCGCCGCCGACCAGCACGTTGTAGCCGACAATCTCGTCCCCCTGCGTAATCGCCAACAGGCCTAGGTCGTTGGCATACAGATCGACGCAGTTGTCGAACGTGTAGCCGATCGCCATTTTGAACTTTCGCGGCATATAGAACTTGCCGTAGATCGGTTCGACGTCGAAGCCGTCTCCTTCTGGAGCGCCGCCGACGAGTTGCTTATCGCCGCTGGTGGGGTCGGTCAGCCAGACATCGTGATAAGCCTTCGTCTTGGGGGCAAAATGCTCGGCAATCAAGTCGGCCAGGGCCTGCGTCTGGCGATAGATGTTGCTCGCAAACGGGGCGGGGCAGCACATGACGTTGCGGTTCACATCGCCGCACGCGCCGAGGGTGCTGAGCTGAATTTCGTTGATCCGGGCGATGGATTGCTTCAGGTTGCTCTTCAGCACGCCGTGCAGTTGCAGCCCTTGCCGCGACGTGATCCTCAGCGTGGTGTTGCCCACTTCGTCCGCCAGGTCCAGCTCGTCGAGCAGTTGCCGGCTCGTCAGTTTGCCGCCGGGGATTTTCGTCCGCACCATGAAGATGAACGACTTCGACTTTTTGCCATCCTCGCCCACCGCCGCCGCCCCGCGCTCGTCACGGTTGTCTTGCTGATAAGTGCCGTGAAACTTCAGCAGCACTTCGCTGTTTTTGCCGAAGTGGTCGTTACCGTCGTACAGCTCGGGCAAAAGGTCTCCCCGGAGGAAGCGGCTTTGATCCTTGACCCCCTCGACGGGGCTGGGCTTGGCGGGTTGGGTGGTGGACATGGAGAGTTTGGGCAAAAAGTGCGGTCATTGCCGATACATGACAATGTTTACAATCATTGTTAACATTATCGGCCACGGAATCAAGGGAGTATAGCGAAACGAGCCGATTGCTCCTACGCCGGTGGCGGGTTGGCCGGGGGTTCACAAGCGCTGGGCTTATCGAGCGCGGGTGGATTTCCTTCAGGCTGATCAGCAGCCGCTGTCTCCTCGCGTAGCGTTTCGTCGGCAGCCGGTTTGGTTAGCATCTTGCCAGCCAGCCAGGCACCGGGCACGATCACCAAGGCAGCCAGTACGCCAGCCAGGACATACCACCAGACCGACGTTCCGCCGTCACTGGCGACGAGCGGCTTATCCCCCGCTGCCTTATCACTCGCCGCCGGTTCGAGCCGCGCCGCCAAGGCTGCAATTTGCTGATCCGCCGCGTCGAGCTGCGCCTGCAGCTTATCGGCAGTCGCTTGCAACTGACCAATCTCCTGACCGAGCCGCTCGCGATCCGCTTGCGATTGCTGCCCTTCGGCCTTCAGCTTCGCCTCGGCCGCCGCGACCGCTCCCTCCAGCTCCCGAATTTGCGCCGCTCGCGCCGCGACATCCCCGCTCAGTCGCTCCGACTGATCGAACTTCTCCTGTAAGCGCTCGACAAAGCCCCCTTCCGTGCCGCGCAGCTCGGCGACGACCTGATCGAGCACCGCGGTCTTGGCGCGGGCGTCTCGCAGGGCCGTTTCGGCCGCGGACCGCTCGGTGAGCGAATCGTGCAGCTTGTCGAGCGCCGCCGCCAGCTCGCCATCACGCCGCGCTTCGCCCGGCGCAAAAGCCTTCCACGCCAAGATTGCCAATAAGGTAAATTGCAGCACCAGCACCCCCACCATCGCCGGCCCCTGCCACGGCGGCGGCGGCGGAGCCGCCGGCTGATGCAAATGGACAACCGGGGCCGGATAGCCGACGGCCGAACCGCGCTCGCTGTTGCTAGGCATGCCACAAAGCTCCGCTACGTATTGCTGCAATTCATCTGCCCGAAAGCGACTCGCGGTGACATAAAACCCGCCCGTCCGCCGAATCCGCTCCCTCTCCCTCTCCCTTTGGGAGAGGGCCCGGGTGAGGGTCTTCTGGTCTTTCGTCGCCGCCGTCCACTCAAACATCCCCCGGTCCCCCCGGCACGGATCGATCACCAGGGCGACATCCAACGGCTTATTGAAAAAGTGATCGCAAATGAACAGGTCCATATGCGACAAAAACACCCCCCAATCGGGATGCGTGTGATACCAGCCGACCATCGCCAACTCGGCGGGAAACTGGTCCCGCTCGCGGCTAATGGCCGACCAGGTATCGTGCGTGAATTTGAAGCTCCCCTTGGTGCTTTCGTAATGCTCGGCCCGCAGGCTGTCGGTGATAACGACGAACGGCCGCCCCTCGTCGTCCTCGAATTGCCCGCCGAGCAGCACGCCGCCGAGCTCGACCGACGTATCCGACGCCGCATGCCGTTCCATGTCGCGAAGCACATCGAGATCGACGAAGATCGGCAGCTCCCCCTCGCGCGGCGTCTCATAGGCCGCGACGGCGAAATGCTTGTTCCGGTCCGGCCGCAACTGCCGCTGCGTGGAGGCGTGCTCGACCTCGCCGAAGTGAATCTCGTCGTCCATTGCCCGCCGTGCCGCGTCCTTCGTGGGGCAGGCGTCTCGCCCGCCGAGTCGTCTTCTTCCCTTCTTCCCCCCTATTCGCCCCGCCCCTCGCAATCTTCCACCGGTCCCGCCAATAACTTATCGCTTGGATTTTGCCGCGGTCGCCGAATCATCCGCAAGTCGTTTACTGGAAAACACTTAGGTCGCTTATTTCCGTCCCGCGCTGATAAGGCATCTTAACCTGAAGAGCCCTGCGCCCTGGTGGATGGTCAGCGTTGGTTTTTGGGATTGGGCGCCACGTCTCACGCTTGCTTGGGCGTGCCGATTTTTGGGCCTCCTCCCAAATTTTGATGAGGACGAAGCGCTAGCCCCCCCACCGCGGCGCGATGGATTCGCCCGCTTCGCCCCGCAATCGCGACGCCCCCAGCAGCCTGCGAAAGCCCTACTTTCGCCAGCCGACTTGCGCGCGTCAAGAAAGTAGCGCGCGGATTTTCCGGGGCGAAATCCGTAAGGGAAATTTCGCCACCTTTATTAGATCAAATATGTACACCAACGGCGTCCTGCTGGCCCACGACCGCGCCGCGAATTTTTCGCTCCCGTGACACGTCTGGTCACGCGCCGCGCCTCTTTCCCTCGCTCCACTACGCCTGCAATCGCCGTAACTCCTCTCCCGCCCAGCACTTCGGCATTCTCCCCACCCCGCCACGAACGCCACCCTCGGCGACAACAAATTCACCACCGACGAGAACAGCAGCTCGCTCTGCCGCTGCCGGCGGGCCGAGGCGGCGAAGATCTCCTCCACCGCCTGAGCCGGGAAGAGATTCTCCAGCGTCCCCCGCACCATGACCGTTACCGGCGACCGCTCCACAAACCGCTGGAACAACGCTTCCATCGACATGACCGTATCTCTTGTTCGAGATCCTAACCGCTTGATCCAACAAGAGATATCATCACCTATTCACCCCGTGCTGGCATGATTAGTGACGGCTTCCAAGGGGTGGGTAAAGCCTAGCCTACGTCGCTGGCGTCAAACGAAGAGAACAATCGGGAGACGATGGGATGTCCACGGCCGTTGATTTGATAGCGCGAATGAACCAACACCGCTTGTGGGTGAACGCGAACCTGCTGGCGGCGGCAGCGCCGCTCGCCGATGAAGCGCTGCGCCGCGAGTTCGCGATCGGGCAAGGCTCGATCTATAAGTCGCTCCTGCATCTCTATGCGGCCGAGTATGTCTGGCTCGCGGCACTCGTCGGCGACGAATCGGCGGTCGCGCCGGGAGACGTCGCGGGTAAGCTGCCGGGCAATCAGCTGGGCGATAGTCCGATTGCCTCGCTGGCCGAGCTGCGCGAGCGGTGGACCGAACTGGCGGCCCGCTGGAAGAGTTACGTCCGCTCACTCACGCCCGAAGCGCTCGATGAGCCGGTGTGGAGGAAGAACTCGCTGACGGGGCAGCGCAGCGCGTCGCGGCGGAGCGACGTGCTGTTGCATGTATGCACGCACGCACAGTACACCACCGCGCAAGTCGTCAACATGCTGCGTCAACTGGGTGTCGAAAAGCTGCCCGACGTGATGTTGATCGTGCTCGCACGGCAGGAAGCGGCGAGCGCATAGACCGCAGTGCTCGAACAAAACAGGCTCCGCGTCCTTCGCTGGCTCGGAACCTAACACCGGAGCAAGCGATCAGGGAGGGTTGTGCCCACCATCTTCCACGAGGTGAGCGAAGCCCCTTACCGCCGAGAATAGCAACCATTTCACCTTCGCCACACGAGCAGCCCCACGGATGACGATTTTCGAAACGGAGCGACTTGTCCTGCGCCCTTTTCGCGAGAACGATGCCGACGCGATGCTCGCCGTCTTTGGCGATCCCGAAGTGATGCGTTACGGCAGCGGCACCCACCATCGCCCGTGGATTCTGGACTGGATCGCAAAGGTCCAGCGGACCTATCGCGATAGCCCCGGCCTGGGGGGCATGGCCGTCGTCGAGAATGGAACCGACATCGCCCGCGGCTATTGCGGTCTGTTGCGGTTTCCCGATGTCGGTGGCCAGCCCGAAGTGGAGATCGGCTATCGTCTCGCTCGTTCGCACTGGGGCCGCGGCCTGGCACGGAGGCCGCAAGTCGAATGCTGCAACACGGCTGGCAAACGCTGCAACTGCCCCGCATCGTGGCGATTATCGATCCGAGCAACCTGGCTTCGATCCGCGTGGCCGAAAAGCTTGGCATGCACTTCGAAAAGGAAGTCACGTTCAAGAACTACGACCATCCCGACCACCTCTACGTTCGCGAGTGGTCGGCGACATAGGCCTTCGTAGGTGATGCTTCAGCATCTCAGTGGCCCGGCACCGGATTAGCGATGCTGAAGCATGGCCTACGTCTCCCTCAGCCGGCTAAAGCCGGCTGGGGAAATGGGGATTCGTCGGCCGCGTTACCCCGGCTCAAGCCGGGGCCTGACGGGAGCAAGCCTGCTGAAGCAGGCCCATTACTCTAGCCATTATTTACTGTTTGGCACCCATTCCAAACCGCTCGCGGTTGTTCCGCGAAACCGCAGGAACCATTGGCCGGTATCTGCTGGGTCGCTCAAACGAATCGCAATTCTCCATTCGTTGGCGTCTCGCTCTCGATAAAACGAAAACCAGTTTGGTAAGAATTTTTCTGGCTTGAAGCGAGAACGAACTTTGAATTCCTTGAACTTCCACTGGAGCATGCCAATTCGTTCTTTAATTTCCTTCTGAATGTCGGTCGGCGTAATCGCATTCTCAACAAGCACTGCCTTTGCAAAGGTGGCGATCTTCTTAAATGAAGCCGGTTCCGCGTGGAGTTGAATTGAAACGGGGCAGCCGTGATAAGCGCTTTGACACTCCCAGAAGTTGTCGCGGGTCTCCGTGAACGTGCCAATACCGGGCACCTCCCTTGCAGGTTTCGGCACAAATTTGTGCTTGTCGGGCTCCACCTTCGTGGAAACAGTCAGGACGAGCGGATACTCGTCGGGCAGTGCTATTGGCAAATGGATGATCAGGTCGTACTCAGCGCGAATACGAGGACCATTCGCGGTTAGGAACCGGATCTCGTTCAGGTCCACCCAATTGTGCTGGCCCATGAAATAGCAGGAGCCTTCATAATCATCAGCATTCGGCTTGTATCGCGTGTGCTCCAGTTCCTTGGGAACAATTGATGGAAGGGTAAGGTGGTCCAGAATGATGTCAGCGTTAGGTTCCGGAGACTCGGATGGGTCTGAAAACTCTAATGGCTGAAGCTCAACGCGGATGCCGTATCTTCCTCGTAGTTTTTCGGAACCGTAGGGAGATAGAAACGCCCGCTTCGCCTTTGGACGTTTTCCGAAAAAAGATTTGGCATTCATAGAAACCCATCGAAATAGCCTACACCTCTGGCCTTTCCCACGGCTTGCGATACGTCCGCGCCAGCAGCTTATTCGCTTCGGCATCGCCGACGACTTCGTGCTTGCCAGGGTCCCAGATGAGGGAGCGGCCGAGTTGCATCGAGAGATTCGCCAAAATGCACGACGCGGTGCTGATGTGCCCTTGTTCGATGTCGGCAATGGGTTTGCTGCGATTGGCAATGGCCCGCAGGAAGTCGCGCTGGTGGGCCCGGTTAGCGGTGAGGACGTGCGCTTCCATGTTGTCGCCGGTTTGCTCGGCTTCGGTTTTGTCTTCGGGATACTTATCGTCGGGATCAAAGAGCGCGGTGCCACTGAGAGTGGGAGTCTTCGCGCCGAGGGGATAGAAGTCGTAGCGGTTGACGCTGAGCTTGAGCGTCCCCTTGTCGCCATAGATGAAGCCGGCCCAGGGATAGTCAGGGTCGGTCGGCGTCCCCCAACTCCGATGGGTCCAGTTGACGGCTAAATCGCCGAAATCGAACGTGGCGGATTGCGTATCGGGCGTGTTCGATTTGCCGTCCTTTTGCACGAAGATGCCGCCGGTCGAGCTGATCCGCTTCGGCCAGCCCAGATCGAGCTGCCAGCGGAGCATGTCGAGCATGTGGATGCACATATCCCCCATGATGCCGTTGCCATATTCCATGAAGGTTCGCCACCAGCGCTTGTGCGGCAGGCCGTCGTAGGGGCGGAGCGGCGCGGGGCCGGTCCACATTTCATAGTCGAGATGCTCCGGCACCGGCTGCTCGGGGGGATTGCCGTTGGCTCGCATGTGGTAATAGCAGCAAGCCTCGGCATGGGCGATGTTGCCGAGCAGGCCCGCTTTGACGACCTTCTCGCGAGCTTCGACGAGGTGCGGCGTGCTGCGGCGCTGGGTGCCGACCTGCACCACGCGGCCGTGCTTGCGGGCGGCGGCCAGCATTGCCTGTCCTTCGGCCACATCGACGCTGATCGGCTTCTGGCAATAGACATCGGCCCCGGCCTGGCAGGCGGCGATCATCGTCAAGGCATGCCAGTGGTCGGGCGTGCCGATCAAGACAATATCGAGGTCCTTCTCCTTGAGCATTTCGCGGTAATCGCCGTATAGCCGCGGGCGCTGCTTCGACTTTTGCCGCAGGCTGACAATGTCGGCCGCCTTCTCGACGTGCTTCTTATCCACGTCGCAAAGCGACACCACCTCAACCGGGGCGACTTGAACCAGCCGGAACAGGTCGCACTTGCCATACCAGCCGCAGCCGATCAGGCCGACGCGCTTGGGCTTTTGATCGGCGATTTCCTCGGCGAGAAGCTGCTGCTGTCTGGCAGGCGAGACGCCTACCCCACTGGCCAGCGAGATTCCGGCAGCGGTGGTGGCGGTGATGAATTGGCGGCGGTCCATGAGAGAGGCTCCGGGATATGGGAACGCAACGTGCCCCGCATTTTACGGGACGTTGCCGACCATATCCACGCTCCGGGCTGCGCCGACTTTGCGGGCGGCGCAAGCGGATTGGATCGGGCTGGATTTTCGCGGCGGGGCGGGCCGATGCCACCTTGAATCGGACATGACGCCCGATCACGCCCGTTCACGGATGGCTCCTCGCAACCCCCGCCCCGAGCTGCCCGTGAGCAATAAGTCGGCTGCCCATCTCAAGTTGCACCTCGAAGAGCTCCCCGAAGGGCCGCTGCTGGCCGGCGGAGACGACGCCCGCCTCGCGCCGCTGTTGACCGCGTTCGCCGAAGCCACCGGCTGGCGGCTGCAAGTGCAGGGCACGACCGGCCTGGGCGAAGCCTGGTCCATGCCGCTGGCAAATCCCGCCGGCGAACCGGCTCCGCGACTGGCCCTGCATGCCGACCGCGAGCGACTGGGAATCGACCTGGCCGCCGCGCGCCCCCTCGCGCAAGCGATTGGCGCGCTGCTGGAGGAGACGAACCAATTGCGGCACGCCCTGTGGCAACGCGAGGCGGAGTTGGCCGCCGGAGTGCCCGTGTCGGCCCGCCCCGACGACGAGCCGCACCTGGCCGAGCGGTTGGAGAGCGTGCTCCAAGGGGGAGCGAGCGCCGTTGGCTGCCAGGCGGCGGCCCTCTATCTGCTCGACGAGACGACCACCGAGCTGAAGCTGCGGGCCCTCGTCGGCTTGCCGGCCGATCGGCTGCTCGCGCCGCCCCGGCCGCTGCGGGGAGCGATGGCCGATCTGGAGGCGCTCGTCGGCCATGCGGTGGTGCTCGAGGACACCTCGCTCTTGCCGCACTGGCGTTGTCCCGAGGATTTTCCCGCCGCGGTGTGTGTCCCCGTCAGCAGCCCCACGATGCCCCTGGGCACGCTCTGGATGTTTTGCGACGAGCCGCGCGATTTCTCGCCGGAGCAAACGAACCTGATCGAAATCGTCGCGGGAAGGCTGGCGGCCGATTTGGAGCGCGAGATGCTGCTGGCGGCGGGAACCGAGGCCAAGCGGAACGACCGGCAGCTCGACCTCGCCGAGCGCTGGCAACACGACCGGCTGCCGAGCGTTGCGCCGCTGGTCGAAGGCTTCGAGGTGGCGGGGTGGACGCGGCAAGCGGCGGGCATCGGCGGCGATTTTCACGATTGGCAGGTGCTGCCCGACGGGCGGTTATCGCTGGTGGTGGGAGACGCCCAAGGAACCCTCGTCGAAGCCGGCCTCAATGCCGCCGCCTTGCACGCCGCCGTCCGGTCTCATGCCGCCTATGCGCACGACGCGCGGCAACTGCTGACGAAGGTGAACGAGACACTCTGGACCGGCTCGGCGGGAGACCAATCGGCGGGGCTGCTTTATTCGCTGGTTTGCCCGGAAACCGGGGTGCTCGAATTGGGGCGGGCGGGCGAAGGGGCCGCCATCTTGCTGCGCGGCGACGACCGTCCGCGCGAGCTGTTCTTGCCGCAAGCGCCGCGGCTGGGGCTCGATCTCGACGCGCGGTTTAGCGGCGAGCAACGACTGCTGGGGCCGGGGGATGTGCTGCTGCTCGTCAGCGAAGGGGCGGCGGCAATCACCGACGAAGCGGGGCTGCGGATCGGTCCGGAAACGCTGGCCGCGCTGCTATCGCGCCATCAGCCTGAATCGGCCGCGCAGCTGCTGGCCCGCATTCGCCGCTTGCTGGAACGGACCGGCCAGCGAGCGACAAGCGACGCGACGGTGCTGGTCTTACGGCGCAAGCCGGGGCGGGACTAGGTCGCCTTGACGGGCGGCGCGCGGTCCAGTCTGCTGGGGGAATTCCCCCACTTGCGCGCGAATGGCCGGTTGATGACGGAAGTAAAATCCTGCGGCGTGCTGATCTACCGCGGCGAGCCGCCGCATGAGTTCCTGTTGATGCGGCATCGCGACCGCTGGGACTTGCCCAAGGGGCACGTCGATGACGGCGAAACCGAGCTGCAGTGCGCCCTTCGCGAATTGTGGGAGGAGACCGGCATCGCGGCGAAAGACATCGAAATCGTGGATGGTTTCCGCTTCGTCACCCGCTATCAGGTGCGGTCGAAGAAGTCGGGACGGCTGGTCGAAAAGACGCTGGTCATCTTTCTGGCCCGGCTCACCCGCGAAGTGCCGATCGTGGTGAGCGAGCATCCGTCGTACGAATGGATCGCCTGGCGGCCGCCGCACCAGATTCAGTCGTTCACGATCGATCCCTTGCTGGCGGAGCTCGCGCGGTTTTTGGACCAAAAATAGGACCAAATCAGGGCATTTGCCGGCCATGCCAATTCCCAGTTTGAATGCCGATGGATTTCTCCCAGAGGGCATACATGATTGCACGCTCGACGAATTGGAGGCCCGATTTGGGCAGTTTCAGGACTCTGATCGTCGCTGCCGACTGTTTGAGAAGTTTCGCGAATATGTTCGCGAGGCCAGATCGAGTGGCGTCGTGAAATCGCTTTTCGTGGATGGCAGCTTCGCAACTGGAAAGCCAAATCCGAGCGACATCGATTTGATCGTGATCTCGCTGGCCCGCGAATTGTTGCCGGCGACTTTGCGTCCGGCGGAGTATAATGCCTTATCGAAACGGCACATCCGCCGGAAGTTTGGTATGGATGTTTTGCTGGCGCAAGATGGCGAAATGGAAGTGGACGAGCATGTCGAGTTTTTTTCTCAAGTTCGCAACCGTCCCGAAGTCCGCAAGGGCCTGCTGAGGATCACTCTATGATTGAGAACGAACTCGGATTTCAGCAAAGCATCGAGCAATTGGAACGGATGTATCGCGTTGTCGCGGAACTGCGGTCGCGCATGGCGGCGTCGAACCCGATCCATTTTCAGCTGTTCGCGGAAGGTCCCACCGAGGAAATTCGCCGCCTGCGACGCGACATCGACGAGTACTTGGGAATTCAGGAATTGGCCTCGGCGGGAAGCGCGGTCCAAGATCAGGCCGACTAGCAAGTGCGGGTCGCTCCCCGATAAACTGAGGCTCTCCTTCGTCCGTCTCTCTTCGTCCCCAAGGTTTCCATGTCCCGGTCCTTCCTGCTTGTGCTGCCATTGATTCTATTCATGCCGCTTGTCACCGACGCCGCCGACGTGCTCGACCGGTTCGAGGCCCGAGTTTACAAGGACGAAGCGGGGGAGCTGCCGTATCGCCTGCTGAAGCCGAAGGATTATGACCCGAACAAGAAGTATCCGCTGGTGGTGTTTTTGCATGGGGCGGGGGAACGCGGCAACGACAACAAACGGCAACTCGTTCATGGGATGGCCGATTTCGCCTCGGACGCCAACATGGAGAAGTACCCGGCGTTCGTCCTCGCTCCGCAGTGCGCCAGCGGCAAAAAATGGTGCGAAGTCGATTGGGGTGCCGATTCGCACACCATGCCCGAAAAGCCGAGCCAGGGGCTGGCCGCCACGTTCGCGGTGATCGAACAGCTGCAAAAGGAACTCTCCATCGATCCGAACCGGCTGTACATCACCGGCCTGTCGATGGGAGGTTACGGCACCTGGGACGCAATCCAGCGGCGGCCCGATCTGTTTGCCGCAGCCGTGCCGATTTGCGGCGGCGGCGACCCGGCCGGGGCGGCCCAGATGAAGGACATTCCGATCTGGTGCTTCCACGGCTCCGACGACACGGCGGTCAAGGTGAAGCGCTCCCGCGACATGATCAAAGCGATTGAATCAGCCGGCGGGAAGCCGAAATACACCGAATATCCCGGCGTGGGACACAATAGCTGGTCGCGGACCTATGCCGACCCAGCGATGTTTGCGTGGCTCTTTTCGCAGAAGAAGTCTTAAGCCGCGTGTCGGGCGGATTGGGAATCGGGGCCGAGCAGCGCGTCGAGCAGCGCGAGCGTTCGGTCGGCGGCACCTTGCTGAGCGAGGACCAAGTCGCGGGCGGCCTGGCCGAGCGATGGAGCGAACGAGGGGTCAGTCAGGCATTTCTCGACGAAGGCCGTCAGCTCGCCGCCGCCGGATACGATCGTTGCCGCCTGGTGCTGCACCAAGAGGGCGGCGACATCGCGGAAATTCCAGGTGTTGGGGCCGAACGACACCGCCGCGCCGTAGGCGGCCGGCTCGATCATATTCTGCCCTCCGCGCTGGCCGAGGCTGCCACCGACGAAGGCGATGTGCGCGGTTCCCCACCACGCGCCGAGTTCCCCTACCGCATCGACCAGCAAAATGCGGACGCCCGAGGCGGCCCGGTCGGCTTCCAGGCGCGAGCGTCGCTGCCAGCGCACGCCGCGGCGATTGAGCAGCTCGGCCACCGCGTCGAACCGCTCCGGATGACGCGGCACCAGAATGAGCTGTAACATGGGATGGGCCGGCGCGAGGGCGAGGTAGCTATCGAGGGCGAGCGATTCTTCAGGTTCCTGCGTGCTGCCCGCCAGGAACACCATGTCGTCGGGCTTGATCTCGGCGAGGCGGGCGAGGCGCTGGGTGTCGCTATTGGCGCGGTCGGTTCGCGCGCCATCGAACTTGATCGAGCCGGTGACGTGAACCGCCTCGGCCGGCGCGCCGAGCGCCAGGAACCGCGTGGCATATTCGCCGTTTTGCGCGGCGATGAGGTCGATGTTCGCCAGGGCCCGCCGCGCGAGCCAGCCGATGCGCCGATAGCCGCGGAAGCTCTTTTCGCCGAGGCGAGCGTTGATGACGGCGACCTTGGCCCCCGCCAGGCGTGCGGCGCGAACCAGGTTGGGCCACAGTTCCAGTTCGGCCAGCACCAGCAAATCGGGGCGAATATCGCGCAGGGCGCTGCGAACGGCCCAGGTAAAGTCGAGCGGGCAATAGAAGACCATCCGCGGTGCATAGCGCTTTTGAGCGAGAGCATGGCCGGTTTGGGTGGTGGTCGAGATGACGATTTCCCAATCGGGATGGCGGCGCTCGAAGCGCTCGATGATCGGGGCCAGCAGATTGACTTCGCCCACGCTGACCGCGTGCAGCCAGAGGCAGCGGGCGTTCCCTTGCCGATGCGGCACGCGGCCGCGGAGCTTGGCGGCCCACCCCTCGCGATATTTCCCCGTCCGCCACGCCTGCCACAGCAGCCACGGCGACAGTGCCGCCAGCAGCAGGAGATAGGCGAAGTTGAGGAGATAGGGCATCCGACCGATCCTCGGACGGCTCAGGGCAAACGCGGCGTCAAGGCAGGCGGGACGCCTGCCCCACAAGGCACGACGCCTGCCCCACGATGGCTAAACGCTCGCGCCGCCACCCATCCGCATGTGGCAGTTCTTGTATTTCTTGCCGCTGCCGCAAGGGCAGGGGTCGTTGCGGCCGACGCGCTGCCCGCGGTTGCGGATCGGTTCGGGGCGGGTATCGCCCCCTTGGCTTGCCGCGCCGCTTTGCTCCTGGCTGGGGGCGTAGTCGTCGGTCGCCTCGGCATGGGTGGCGGAGGTTTCGACCCAGGTGGAGCTGACGAAATCCTCGTTCAGCTGCTCCATTTTGAAGATCAGGCTCGTCGATTGGTCGCCAATCGAGCTCCACATCTGCTCGAAGAGCTTCATCCCCTCGCGCTTGTATTCGACCTTGGGATCGACTTGGGCATAGCCCATCAGGCCGACGCTGCTGCGCAGGCGATCCATCACCAGCAGGTGGTCTTTCCAAGCGGTATCGACGATTTGCAAGAGGAGCATCCGCTCCATGCGGCGCATTTCGGGGCGATAGCGATCATCGACAATGCCGACGAGCTTGTTTTCGAGAGCCGCCCGGTCGAGATCGGCGAGGTCTTCGGTTTTGAATTGGGCATGCAGCGCTTGTTCGAGCCACATCGCCAGGGAATCGATTTGGCCATTGGTGGCGGCGGCGCGGGCCGTTTGCTTCGGATCGCCCGCGTCAAAGAGCTTGTCGAGCCGCTGTTTCACCTCGACCACGGCGGCGCTCGCCTGTTGCTGCGTTTGCTGGCTGAGGGCGACGAGCACGGCGCGGATTTCGTCGCGCTGCTTGCTCTTCAGCGTCTCCAGGTTGACCTCCGAGCCGAATCGCTCGGTGGCCCAAGCGACCAGCCCTTCGCGGTCGATGCGGGCCTGCGCTCCTTCCCCCTTCACATAGTGATAGAGGCCGGCGAGGACCGGATACTCGGCTTCTTTTTGGTCGTAGGCGGCGACGACCTTGCCGTGGACATACGCCTTGAGAGCCGCCGGATCAAGCCGCTTCACTTCGTCCAGCGGCAAATCGAGGCCGAACTTGGAATGGGCCCAGGCGACGATGGTTTTCTGGGGGAAATCTTCTTCGAGGAAGATCGCCCCCTCGCCGAGATCGACTTTGTTGATCGCGACGCGGGCTTGCTCGATCAGGTACTCGCCGACGTTGTCGCGGCCGATCTTTTTCAGGTCGCGATCGCGGAGCTGCAAACCCCAGCGGGTGTGGGCCATTTTGGCGAGCGCTTCCCAGTTCCATTCGCTTTCGGCATCGTCGTCTCCCTCGTCGCCGGGAAGGTTCTCGTCGATGCCATCCTGCACGTGCGTTTCGGCCTGGCGCTCGGCTTGCGATTTGGCGTATTCGTCGGCCTGGGCGAACTCCATGCCGCGAAAATCACGGGCCTCGAACTCGGCGCTCAAGCGTTGGCTGGCGAAAGCGGCGAAGACGCCGGCTCCGTAGTCGCGGGCGAGGAAGCTGGCGAGGTGCGAATCGACCTGCTTTTTGAGCATGTCGAGCACGACATCGCGGGTGTTCGTTCCTTCGAGCAAGCGCTGGCGGAAGCCATAGACCCGCTTTCGCTGCTCGTCCATCACTTCGTCGTATTCGAGCAAGTTTTTTCGGGCCTCGAAGTGTGTTTCTTCGCGCTTTTTCTGGGCGGCTTCGATCCGGCGGCTGACCATCCGGCTTTCGATCTTTTCCCCTTCCTTCATGCCGAGCGATTCGAGGATCGTTTTGACCCAGGGGCCGGCGAAGATGCGCATCAGGTCGTCGTCGAGCGACAGATAGAAGCGACTGCTGCCGGGATCCCCTTGACGGCCGCAGCGGCCGCGAAGCTGCAGGTCGATGCGGCGGGCGTCGTGCCGCTCGGTGCCGATGACGTGCAAGCCGCCGAGATTGCGAACCTTCACTCCCTCAGCCTTCATCTGCTCGCGCTCTTCGATTTCGCGGACGAGGTTGTCCCATTCGGCGGGGGGGACGTCGAGGCGGGTGGGATACTTGTCTTGCAAAATGGCCCAGGCCATCGTTTCAGGGTTGCCGCCGAGGATGATGTCGGTGCCGCGGCCGGCCATGTTGGTGGCGATGGTGACCGCGCCGAAGCGCCCCGCCTGGGCGACGATTTCGGCCTCGCGCTTGTGATACTTGGCGTTGAGCACTTCGTGCTTGACGCCCCGATTTTCGAGATACTTGCTCAGCCGCTCGCTCTTCTCGATCGAAACCGTGCCGACGAGAACAGGGCGCCCCTTGTATTCGATCTTGGCGATCTTGTCTTTGGCGTACACGTCGCGCGATTTGCTGTCCCGCTCTTGAAACTCGACCGAGTCGTCGGTCTCTTTGTGGAGCGTGCCGAGGTGCTCGTCTCCGTTTTTCATGACAAGCGCGTCGTATTTGTGAACGCGCTCAATCTCGTCGGCGACGGCGATGAACTTATCGCGCTCGTCGCGATAGATCACGTCGGGATGTTCGATCCGCTGGAGCTTGCGATTGGGGGGAATCGCGACCACATCGAGCTTATATATCTTCCAGAACTCGGCGGCTTCGGTCATGGCGGTGCCGGTCATGCCGCAGACTTTGCCATAGAGCTTGAAGAAGTTTTGCAGGGTGATGGTGGCGAGCGTTTGCGTTTCTTCTTTGATTTTCACCCCTTCCTTCGCCTCGACCGCCTGGTGCAGGCCGTCGCTCCACTGGCGGCCCTCCATTTTGCGGCCGGTGTGCTCATCGACGATGATCACCGCGCCGTCTTCGACGACATACCGCACGTCGCGCTGATACAGGTAGTGCGCTTTGAGGGCGTTGTCGATCAGGTGGGGCCACTCCATGTTGCCGGCGGTGTAGAAGCTTTCGACACCGGCGAGCTTTTCGGCCTGACGAACCCCTTCGTCCGTCAAATTGACGTTGTGGTCCTTCTCGTTGACCACGAAATGCTGGTCCTTCACTAATTGCCGGGCGATCCGGTCGGCATCGCTGTATTTAGCCGGGTTGTCGAAGGCGGGGCCGCTGATGATGAGGGGAGTGCGGGCTTCGTCGATGAGGATGTTATCGACTTCGTCGATAATCGCGAAGTTGCGCGTCCCTTGCGATTGCTGCAGGTGGTTGGGATAGCGCTTATCGCCCCGGGCGGCGGGGCGCATGTTATCGCGCAGATAATCGAAGCCGAATTCGTTGTTCGTGCCGTAGGTGATGTCGCAGTTGTACGATTTCTGCCGCTCCAGCACCTCCATGTTGCTTTGGATGGTGCCGACGGTGAGACCCAGGCCCATGTAGAGCGGGCCCATCCATTCCATGTCGCGGCGGGCGAGATAGTCGTTTACCGTAACGACATGCACTCCCTTCCCTTCGAGCGCGTTCAAATAGGCCGGCAGCGTGGCAACGAGCGTTTTCCCTTCGCCGGTGATCATTTCGGCGATGGCCCCGCTATGCAGCACCATGCCACCGATAAGCTGGACATCGAAGTGCCGCATGTTGAGAAAGCGGCGGCCCCCTTCGCGGCAGACGGCAAAGGCTTCGATCAGCAGGCTATCGAGGGTTTCGCCGTTCTTGAGGCGCTCGCGGAATTTGAAGGTTTGCTCCCGCAGCTCGGCATCGGACATTGCCTGATAGCGGGGCTCGAGGGCCGAGATTTCGGCGACTTGCCCCTGCAGCTTGCGGATGTAGCGGGCGTTCGACGTGCCGAAGACGGCCGTGACGCTCCGCTCGAAGCCATGCATCAGGCCGCCGAGGAAATTGCCGACCCCCTCCCAAGTACGCTCAAGTACGTCCATAGATGGCTGTATCCGCAAAAGGACCGGGGGAGGGCAACATTCGCCAGGCTGCCCAAAAGACAGGCCCTGCCCGGCGAACCACCCCTCCCTGCGGCCGATAGAATCCCAGGAAAATTGCGCAACTTCATCCGCCGCAATAGTTTATTGCGACTGGGGAAAATGGTCAATCGACGTTGGCCGCCCCTCGCGCAGGGCGAAACCCCGGCCGAAATGGCAGCCTTTGGACCATTCGAGGACAGCAGTGCAATCTTGGGGCCAAAGGGGTGGAATCTCGAGCGGCTTGAGGAGACTGCCCCTTACCCAATCTCACTCGACAACGGGCGGGCCAGGGGCTACATTCCCGGCCCATTTGGTTCAGGCGGAAGGACACCGCACCCACGTTGCCAAGGAGAAGCTGGCCATGCAATTCAACCTGTTCGACTGGATTCGCGAGGGAGTCAAACGGAGCGTCATCCTGGGGGTTTCCGATGCCGTCGAGGCGATCGGCAGCCCCGAAGGAGACAACGCCCGCGAGCGGCTGGCGGGGCTCTTGTCGCCGGTCGAGGCGGCCGGCGCGACGACCGCCTTGGGGGGCACGGCGACCGCCACCAAGCGCAAGCGGCTGGGCCGCTCGCTGCGCGACTTTGAAGGGGCCGAAGAATAGCATCAGCGCCGCTGGATGTTTTGCGCCCCCTCGTCGGCTATCATGCGGAGCGTTTTGCTCTCCGATATCGCCGAGGGTGCAATCATGTCCGTCCGCCCCGTGGGTGCGGCGAGCGCGCAGTTCGCGCTCGCCCTCTTTGCCGCCGTTTGTCAGGCCGAGCCGCCCGATGTCATTTTGCATCATGGCAAAGTGGTGACGGTCGATAAGGACTTCACCCTGGCCGAAGCAGTGGCGATCCGCGGCGAACGGATCGTGCAGGTCGGCGCGAACGACGCCGTGCTGGCGACCAAGGGAGAGACGACGAAGCTCGTCGATCTTGGCGGCAAGATGGTGCTGCCCGGCCTGATCGATAGCCACGTCCATCCGACTGGCGCGGCGATGCACGAATTCGACCATCCGATTCCCGACATGGAATCGATTGGGGATGTGCTGGCGTATATCAAGTCGCGAGCCGCCGCGCTGCCGGCGGGAAGCTGGATCGGCGTCTCGCAGGTCTTCATCACGCGCCTGCGCGAGCAGCGCTACCCCTCGAAATCCGAGCTCGACGAAGCGGCCCCCCAGCATCCAGTCGTGTTCTCCACCGGGCCGGACGCGATGTGCAACTCGCTGGCCCTCAAAGAGAGCGGCATCGACAAGGATTTTCAGGTTTCGGGCACCGGCATCGTCGAGAAGGATCCAAAGACCGGGGAGCCAACGGGCCTCCTGCGCAGCTGCACGCGATATGTGAAGAGCAAGTCGTCGGGCAAGTCGGCCAGCAGCGAAGAGAAGCTGGCCCGGCTCGAAGCGCTCTTTCGCGATTACAACGCCGTCGGTCTGACGACCGTTTCCGATAAGAACAGCTCCTCCGGCAATGTCGAGCAATACGCGGCCCTCAAAAAAGCCGACCGCCTGACGGTGCGGATGCGGGTATCGTATGGAATCAGCACCGGGGGCAAGCTGGAATCGCTGGAAGAGCAGCTCCGCGGCCTCGCCAAACATCCCTATCGCCAGGACGATCCGTGGCTGCAAATCATCGGCACCAAGTGCTTTCTCGATGGGGGCATGCTCACGGGCAGCGCCTACATGCGCGAGCCGTGGGGCCTGTCCGACATCTATCTCATCCGCGATCCCGAATATCGGGGGGTGCGGATGATCGAGCCGGAGCGGCTGAACGAGGCGGTGCGGATCGCCGTCGAAAACGGCCTGCAATTCACGGCTCATAGCGTGGGGGATGCGGCGGTGCATACGCTGCTTGATGCCTATGAAGAGGCCAACAAAAAAACTCCCGTCCGGCCGACGCGCCCCTGCATCACGCACTGCAACTTCATGAGTGCCGACGCCATCGACCAGATGGCCAAGCTCGGCGTCGTCGCTGACATTCAGCCCGCCTGGCTCTATCTCGATGCCCGTACCCTCTCGGCCCAGTTCGGCGATTCGCGGCTCGCCTATTTCCAGCCGCTGCGGTCGATCTTCGAGAAGGGGGTTATCGCCGGTGGCGGCTCGGATCACATGCAAAAAGTCGGTTCGCTGCGGAGCGTCAACCCGTACAACCCGTTTCTCGGCATGTGGACGACGATCACCCGCCGCGCCCGCTGGTTCGAAGGGCAGTTGCATCCCGAACAGGCCCTCAGCCGCGAGCAGGCGATCCGGTTTTATACCGCCAACAACGCCTATGTCCTCTTCCTCGAACAGCAAGTCGGCACGCTCGAAGCCGGCAAACTGGCCGATTTGATCGTGGTCGATCGCGACCTGCTCACTTGCCCGGTCGATGACATCCGCGAGACGCGGGTGCTGGCCACCTATGTCGGCGGGCGACAGGTGCATCCCCAGCCCTAAAATGGGCGTTTTCGCCCGCATCGCCGCCAGGCCGTGGTAAATTTCGGTAACAGATTGTTCGCCGCTGCGCTGGGATGAGCAGAAGATCGGCCAGGCGGTATCTACTGGCCACTCGCTCCGCCCCTCGGCGAGAGGGTGCTCGTCCGTATTGTCCGCGCCATCGCACTCGAATCAGGAAAAACGCCATGCGACTTGCTCCCCTTTGCCTGTTGACCGCGGCCATCGTTACCGTGCCGCTCCTCGGATCGTTCGCGCTGGCTCAATCGACGATGTCGGCCCAGCCCGCAACCCCCGAACAAGCGGCCAGGGTGATCGACCTCCGCCAGTTCCCGCTGCCGGCGGGTGTGCAGCCCAGCATTCGCACGCTCAGCACGTTGCTTTACGACACCACTTCCACCCCCAAGGCGGCCTACGCCGTGGTGCGTGGCGAGCTCCTCAAGCGCGGCTTTCAAGAGCAGCCCGGCTATGCGTCGGCCGATACGGTGATGGCCCTTTTCACCAAGGAGGGCTTTCGCGTGACCGCCAGCGCGAACACCACCGGCGAGCCCGGCCAGGCCAGTGTTTCGGTGGTGAACGATGGGAATGTCGATCTGGCGAAGCTCCCCGTCCCGCCGGGGGTGAAGCCGTTTCATCCCCAGCCGACCGAGGCGAGCTACACCACGACCGCCACGATTCCCGAAACGGCCGCCGCCTGCCGCAAGTTGATTCTGGCTGCCGGCTGGGAGCCTTTCGGCGAGGCGGGAGATACCCGACAAGAGATGGTGATGCAGTATTTCAAGCGAAATGCCATCCAGCTGCAGCTGTGGGTGATGAAGACGCCGGCCGAAGGTGGCAAGACGCTGATCCGCTATGGCACCGAGCTGCTGCAGGTTGATTTTCCCCTGCCGCCCGGCGCCAAGCAGCTCGACTATACCGATGCGCATAAGACGCTCCGATTTGAAATGGTCGGCCACGACACCGCGGCGATCTTTGCCTTCTATCGCGAGCGGCTCGGCAAATTGGGATGGCAACCGACCACCGACAAGCCCATTACCGACGATTCCAGGGGGACCGCGTTCCTGGTGTTTCGCAACGCGGCCAAGGAGCTGATCTCGCTCGATCTCGACGTTTCGGACGAGAGCGTGGCCGTCAAGCTATTGCATCAAACGGCCGCTGAACTGGCCGAGGAGGAACGGCTCGCCAAGGCGCATGCGGAAAAGCAAAAGCTGGCCGAGGCCGAGCGGAACCGGAAGTTCAAGGTCGTCGTGCCGCTGCCGGCGAAGGCGGCCGACCTGGAGAAGCCGCGCGAGAACGTGATTGAATTCACCCTTCCCACCGGCAGCGGGCCCGCGGCGCTGTCGGCCCTGCGCGACCACTTCGTCAAGGAAGGGTGGACCGAGCAAGAGGGGGCCGAGCTCGGCAAAAACAGCGGCGATTTGGACCTGAAGAAAGACAAGCTGGAGCTGGACCTCAGCTATTTCGACATCGGCTTCACGCCGGCCGAAATTCGCGTTTCCGGGTCGTTCAACGTGACGCTCGAAACAACCACCAGCCAAGAGGCCCCCGCCGCCAAGTTGCCCGCCGAAGCGCCCCCGGTCGCCAAGCCGACGCTGCCCGCGATTCCCGGTCTTCCCGCGCTGCCGCCGGGCCTGGAGCTTCCGCCAGAGGCGAAAGCCCTGCTCGAGAAGGCGTTGCAAGACGCGGCCGGCAAAAAGCCGGCGGGGAAGAAGTAGTCGCGCGACGCTAATCGCCCAGCGCCATGCCACCGGGGGCGACAACCCCCTTCGCCGAGCTGAAGTGGTGGCTCAACTTTTCGCGGAACTTCTTCCAGGCGGCATGATTCTTCACGTCCTGCTGCGCTTCGAGCAGCTCGATAATGAAGTGATCGGTCTGTTGCAGACGGGCCGAAAGCAGATCGGCCGCATTCGCCGCCAGCAGCAAGGCGGCACTGCTGCGGGCTTCGCGTAGCTGCTCGTAGCGGCCGCGGTCGAGCCCCAGCAGGGTGACATCGGTCACCGCGCGGACCGTCGCGCTATGCAATGCCGAGTGGAAGAAGCTGCTTTCGCCGAAGACGCTGCCGGCCGAAAGCTCGGCCAGCACGCGGTCTCCCGCGCGGGGCGTTTCCAGCTCGATCTGCACGGTGCCGTTGAGCAGAAAATAAAGCCGGCGCTGCTGATCTCCGGCCGCGAGGACGACATGTCCCGCCCCGATCGCTTGCTCGCCGCACGCCCCGGCGAGTTCCGTCAGCTCCGCCGCGGTCATCCCCGCGCAGAGGATGTTGTCTTGCAGAGGATTCGGCGTGGCCATGGCAAGGATCCTGAGAGTAGGAATAAACGTGAGGTGTTTGGCGCGCGTGACCCGCTGGAATTGTACACACCGCCGCGCTTCGGCGACATCCGGCGAAGAAGATGAGCCCGGCAGCTTCACATCGGATGCTTGCTTGCTCGCCCGATCACGCCATACTGATCGCAGTTGATTCGGGGCGATTCCAGGGCAACGTAGACGAAAGAAAGAAGGAAAACTCTCATGTCGGCAAAAGGGCTTCTCGTGGGCGGGCTATTGGTGCTGGGGGCTATTTCAACCGCGATGGCTGCCGAGCCGGCGCTCAAGCTGAAGGAGGGAGACCTGTGGGTCATGGCGGGAGACAGCATCACCGCCCAGCGGCAGCACTCGAACTATATCGAGGCGTTCTTTCGCACCCGCTATCCGGGGCTCAAGCCGCAGTTTCGCAATTCGGGCATCGGCGGCAACACAACGGCCAGCGTTTTGGCCCGGTTCGACTACGACCTCGCCGCCTTCAAGCCGACGATCATCAGCATCGAGCTTGGCATGAACGATGTCGGAGCCGGCGATGATCCGGCGAAGTACGTCGCCGGGATGCAAAAGCTGATCGACCAGATTCGGGCCGTGAAGGCGACCCCGGTCCTGATTTCGTCGAGCCCCGTCAACGACGGCAGCAAACTGGACGACTGGAAAGGGGACCGCTGCCGGCGAATTCATCCCTACACGCTCGCCCTCGCCAAGCTGGCCGAAGAAAACAAAGTCCTCTTCGTCGATCAGTATCACCCGCTGCTCGCGCAATGGGGAAACAACAAGGCCGACGCCGAGAAGGCCATCAATCTCGAAGGGGATCCGGTCCATCCCGGTCCGACTGGCCAACTGACGATGGCCGCGACGATTCTCGCCGGTCTGGGAGTTGACCGCGAAGTCAGCTCCGCCACGCTGAAAGCCGATGGAACCGTGGAAGAGGCGAAGGGGTGCAAAATCAGCGACGTGAAGGCAGCGGGCGGGGTGCTTTCCTTCACGCGCCTCGACGAACGGAGCCCCTGGCCCATTCACGCCAAATGTCGCAACGCCCTCAAGCTGATGCCCGAAATCGCCGACCTCTCGCGCTACATGCTGAAGGTGACCGGCCTCCCCGCCGGAGACTATGTCGTGTTGACCAACGGAACCGAAGCCGCCCAGGTGACCGCCGAGCAACTGGCCGCCGGCTGGAACATGAGCACGGTGGCGAGCGGCATCATCGCCGAGCGCGGCACCAAACTGGTCGATCAGATCGGGCAGTTGCAAGGCCCGCTGAACAATGCCTGGCGGGCTGCCAGCAAAGCCAAGGACAGCGCCAAGCTGGCCGAGGCTCAGGCCGCCATCGACGCCGCCGAAACCGCCCTCGCCGCCGCCTGCCAGCCGGTCGCGATTCAGTTCGAGATTCGCCCGGCAGCCTCGCGCTAAGACCACCTTGCGTTGCATCGTGTTCTCGTTACCAAGCTCCGTTTCGCCACCCGCAGCGCAGAGCGTTCCGGCTGCCCAGCGGCGACTGGGCCGTTCGGCGTTCGCCGGCGTTCGGCGAGGGTCTCCGACCCCGCCGTGATTCGACCGGAGGTCTCCCACAATCGGCGTTCGCCGCAGGTCTCCGACCCCCGCGTTCGCGATCGGCGCGGGTCTCGCGATCGGCGCGGGTCTCCGACCCCGCCGTGATTCCGACCGGAGGTCTCCCACAATCTCCCCAAGGAGACCTTCGGTCCAGCCAAGTGACCAGAGGTCCGCCAAGTGCGGAGTCAGAGACCCGCGCACAACAGAGGCAGAGTTCGGCGCGGGTCTCCGACCCCGCCCCCGGTCGGCGCGGGTCTCCGACCCCGCCGTGATTCGACCAGAGGGCCGCCAAGTGCGGGGTCAGAGACCCGCGCACAACAGGGGCTTGGTGCGGGCCCTTCGCTCGCGCCGATTCAGGGGTCAGCAAGGGGCCAAATCGGCCGACTGCGCAGGTGTCAAAAGGGGGTCTCTCGCGTCGGTTTTCTGGCCATTTCAAACGTCGTAACCCATTTTCCTGCAATCAGTTGCGCCGAGATCAAACTCCGCCACCCTCCCCCTGCGCACTCCCTTCGCTGCGCAGTCCCTAACCAGGGGGTTTTCTTCCGCGGCCTCCGCTTGCTCCCCCTGCTCTTCTGTTTCCGCCCGCAACTCCGGCAGCGGGTGGTTGGGCAGCTTCGCCAGAAGGCTCGAAATCCGGGCTGCGGCCATCAGGTAGCACACCCTGCCGAGGCTCGCCCCCTGCCGACCTTGCCGCGGCTGCCGCGACTTGTACCACTGCTCCATCGCCTGCAAGTAGAGATATTCGAGCTGAGCCCGCGCCAAACCCTCAGCCGCATGGATCCGCCGCTCTCGGTTCACTTCCGACAAGTCCCCCGGCCCCTCCCGCAACAGAAAATCGACCACCCGCGCGACGATTTGCCGCACTCGCGCCTGCGACATGCCAAACCTGGCCGCGACCTTCCGCGTCGATTGATATTCGATCCGAGTCGCCTGAAACACTGCGAAATCCCGCTCGCTCAGCGGCAACGTCTCTTCCATCGTCTTTGCGTTTGCAAACATGGCGCACCCCTCGTGAATGGTCTGGATGGTTCGTAACACTCTCCACAACTAGACGCCCGGCCCTTGACTAGTCTGGTCACGCCGAGCGCCCCAAATTTTCACTCCGCGAGCGCAACCCCTTGCGCTGCCGACATTTGCGCCTGCGAAGATTTTTTCGCTTGCTCCGCCGCAAGGAGACGGTGCGGGGTCAGAGACCCGCGCACAACGTCGTTCGGCGAGGGTCTACGACCCCGCCGTGGTTCCGCTCGTTCGGCGAGGGTCTCCGACCCCGCCGTGGTTCCGACCGGAGGTCTCCCACAATCTCCGCAAGGAGACCTTCGGTCCGCCAGGTGCGGGGTCAGAGACCCGCGCACAACGGGGGTCAAACCGCCCAGCCGTTGAAAAGAATTGAATCCAACTCAAGCGACTGCTACCGATCTTCGTACACCCGCGTGCTTTCCTCGCGGGTGACGGGGGTCGGCCATTCGTCGCTCGAAAGCTGCACGCGAACAATGTGGTCGCCGGGCGCGATCCCTTGCACCTGCACCTTGAACACCACCTCCTCGCGCGGGTTGAGCCGGGCCAGCGGCTCGAAGACGATGCGGCTGGCGTCGCCGGCCGCGCGGGTCGGCCCTTCGCCCGCCAGCCCCTTCATTTCGGCCGGCAAGAGCGCGACGATCCGGACGTTCGTCGCCGCTTTGGTGCCGGTATTCGACACCCGAATTTCATAGGTCGTTTCGCTCCCCACTTCGATCACTTCGTCGGCATCCTTCACGGCGTGCAAAAGCTCGGCCGATTGCTCGACCTGGACGCTTTGCTCGCCGGCGACGGAGAGCCCCAAATCGGCCCGCCCCTCGACCCGCAGCTTCTGCTCGCCCGGCTCGATTGGCAGCGTCGTCAGCTTCACGCTGCCGGCTTTGGCGGGAGGCAGCTCTTCCAGGCTCCAGAAGACGGCATGTTGCGCGGGGTCGTATTGCCCTTGCGAATCGGTGTTCACGAACTTCATCCCGCGCGGCAGGAACGCGGCGAGTTCCACGTCGCGAGCGGCGGCCGTTCCCGGATTGGCGATTGACAGCGTATAAGTCGCTTGCCGTTCGAGAAACCGCTTTTTCGGGCCGTTCACTTCCACCTCCAGCTGCGGCGCGACAACCTCGATCGCCACCTTGTGGTTGGCGGAAAGCCCCGCATCGCCGCGGACGAGGATCGTATTCTCGGCGATGCCCGCCTTCTCGGCCCGCAGCGCCAGCTCCAGCCGCTTCGATTCGCCGGGACGGAGGGTGCCGACTTCGTATTCGAGCTGCGCCCCCGCGACATGCGACAAACCGGGGGGCACATCCTCTTCAATGATGACACCCGTTGCCGGCCCGCTGCCGGGATTGCTGACGGTGATGACCATCGTCAGGGCCTGGCCGATGAGCACTTTGGCCGGGGCGGCGTGTTCGACGGTCAATTGCGGCCGCGTGCAAATCGAGCGGCTCGTCGCCTGGGCGGCGAAGCTGACATGCGCCGTGCTGCCGATTTCCCCTTCGGTTTGCGGCATCACTTGCAAGGTGATTTGCTGCTCGTCGCCGGGCTGCAAGGTGCCAAACTGCCAGACGAGCGAGCCATCGGCCCCTTGGGCGGGCTGCGGCTTGACATCGACCAGCTGCGTGCCGGCGGGAACATGATCGGTGACGACGACGTTCGTCGCCGGCACTTGCCCGGCATTGCGCACGAGCATTTCAAACGTGGCGGGCTTGCCGACCTGAATTTCGGCCGGCGAGAATTTCTCGATGGTGACGGTGGGCTGCTGCGGACCTTCGTGCTGGCGTTCGCCGGGAGTGGCGGTGGCCCGAGCGGAAACGACTGCCGCCGCGCCAGCCGCCGCGGCCGCGGGGGCATAGGGGCTGAGGCCGGCCGGTTCTCCCAGCGAACGGAGCGGCGCGGGCGCCGCGGCGGGAGGGGATGCCACGGCCGGCGGCGCGGTCGCCACCGGAGCCAGCTCGGCGGGCGCCGATCCATAAGGACTCAGCCCCGGATCGGTCGGCGGCGCGGTCGCCACCGGAGACGTCGCGACTGGTGTCGGCGGGGGGGCATCGGTCGCGGCATAACTCGCCGACGGCGCTTCGTAAGGAAGTGCACCATCGCCGGCGGGGCGATAAGGATTCGGTGGGTTGCCCTCGGCCGGCGGACCCGCGTCGGGAGCCGGCGGCGCGGTCGTCGGAGCGTCCGCCTCGGCATAGGGGTTCATCGCCGCAGAGGGCGAAGCGCCGCCCGCATTGGGATCGACCGGCGCGCTCGCATAAGGATTGGGCTGAAAAGCGGCACTTGGCGGAGCGGTCGCTGGAGCGGGAGAATACTCGGTCGGTTGATAAGCGGCCGGCGACTGCGCGGGAAGCTGGTCATCGGCCAGCAGGGCCGCCGCGGGCTGCACGCCGGTCAGCACCTGCTTGGTCGGTTCTTTGGGCTTGGCATCGCCGGTGAAGTAACCATAGCCGAGCCAACTGCCGACGCCGCCGACCACGGTCAGCGCGCTAGCGGCAGCCACCTTGGTGGTAATGCGCTGTCGGGCTCGGCTCAGAAGATCAAGGATTTGCCGCATGGTCGCACCTGCCGGGGTTCTTCGCTTCCGGAATGGATCGAGAAAAGCGGCCCTGAATTAACAGATGCGGCCCGTGGCGCGAAGAGCAATCGGCGGCGTACTTGGCGAGCTTTTGGCAAGCGGGGCAAGCTGGCCAACAAGGATAATGAATGAACCAACACTGGCTCGGAGAGCGCGGCTGAGAGCGAAGCGAATGGCAGGCGAGAGGCCTGCGCCGCGGGGCGAGGCTCACTTCACGCAACAGGCGGCCCCAAGAAACGGGGAAAGCGATGGGCCGGGAACCCACCGCTTCCAGAGGTCGAATCTTTCGACCTGCCCCAGATTTGTCGAGCCACGGGCAAGGGTGCCCGTGGCTCGGTATATAGGAACCGTCACGGGGGTCAACCGCGGCGGGTTGTGATTTCAAGGCGAAGCAAATCGCTGGCCGGAAAAATAGCCCGGCCGGCGTGGTTAGACCAGTTCCTTCCGAGCGCCAATCAGCGTCCGGAGGCGTTCGGCCAACAGCTTGGCATCGAACGGCTTTTTGAACGTCTCATTGATCGCCGAGCGGTCGAAGCTCATCGGGCTGCCGTCGTCGGGCAGCAGGGCGATCAGGATCGTCTCGGCGAAGTCCGCATTTTTGCGCAGGTTCTGGCAAATTTGCAGGGCTTCGATCTTGCCGATCGAGAAGTCCGTAATGATGCAGTCGGGATGGAAGCTTTCGGCTTGAATGCCGGCTTCGAACCCGCTGGCCGCGACCGCGACGCGGAAGCTCCGCTCGGTCGGCAGCTCGCGCTTCAGGTTCTCGATCAGGATCTGATCTTGGGCCACGATCAGCACCTTGGCCATCGCCTCGTCTTCGAGGTCGCCCAGGGGCATCCCGTGTTCCTTGAGGAACTTGATCAAGTATTCGCGCGGAATCCGACGGTCTTGCGAGCCCGGAATCCGGTAGCCTTTGAGGCGTCCGGAATCGAACCATTTGCTGACCGTGCGGGGGGCCACTTTACAGATCTTGGCGACCTGTCCAGTAGTGAAGACCTTCATCGCAGGCTCTCCAATACACTCACTTTGACTTTTGGCCGCTTCACCCGCGGTGAGGAGCCGCGGGCGTTGCTGGAGCCCCTGCTTGCGCTGTCTCGGATCGTCTCGGTCCTTCTCGGCGGCAGTGGGTCGTGCCGAGATAGCGCAAACATCTGGGTTGGGGCGGTGGTCGGTGCTTCGGGTGGCTTGGGTTCAGTTCCCTCTGATCCGCGCCTTAACATTCAACATCGGCAGCGAATGCATCCGGCAACTGTGGAAATCCACAAAATCCAGGCGATTCCAAGAACCGCGCCAGACCCACCGGATGAACTTGCCGCCGATACTCGGCGTGCGACGGACGGGCGGAACATGCCAGAAGAGCGCAGCGCCGTTGGGTCACGACGCCGTCCCAAAAAGTCACGGCGGCGAAGCCATGACTGGTAGCAGATTCCCCCCGGAATTCGCGGGCCAGGTAGCTGCTAGGCAGCCGCGCGGCACACTCCTTCCGATAGTTACTTTCGTACTCGCGGGGCGGGCGACTTTAGAAACTTTGGGCAGTCGTAACAGCGACAGGCGAAACAGCGGTTGTAGCGATCCTTCGCCACGGGCCGTTTCGCGGCTAATTTGCCGCCTTTTCTGGCCCCGCCGACTCTTTGGTGGGGAGCGCGGCCGCCCCTCGTGATTCTTTGCCCCCGGCCGGCCCAGAGCAAATAATCGCTCCCGCTCGCGCATCCCGCACTAGCCCAAGAGAGCCTGATCTACCGAGTTTTCGCCCAATTTCCACCGGGAGAGATCGATGCGATTGGTCCTACTATCCGTGTCTCTGGCGATGCTGCCGCTCCCCGCAATCTCCCCAGCTGCTGATTCGGTTCCCGCCACCAGCAGCCCGAATGCCACGCTGGGCAGCTGGAATGGCTGGCGCGGGCCAAAACGCGATGGCCAGTCTCCCGATGTGGGCCTGCTCAAAGACTGGTCCGCCAAACCCCCCAGCCTCGCCTGGACGGCCGACGGGCTCGGCGCAGGATATGCCAGCATTTCACTGGCAGATGGCCAGCTCTACACCACGGGCAATTTTCCCGACGGACAAAAGGTGACTGCTCTCGACCCGGTTGCCGGCAAAGTGGTTTGGTCCACCCCGATTACCGATGCCGCCCCGGGCCACAAGCACGAAGGCTCGCGCAGCACCCCGGCCATCGATGGCGACCGGCTCTATGTTGTCGCCTCCAGCGGCAAAATCGTCTGCCTCAAAACCAAGGACGGCAGCGTCGTTTGGGCGCGCGATTTCGCCGATTTCGGCGGCAAACTCATGTCCGGCTGGGGCTTTTCCGAATCGCCGCTCGTCGATGGCGACCGGGTGCTCTGCACCCCCGGCGGTGCCGATGCGCTGGTTGTCGCCCTCGATAAGCTGACGGGCAAAGACCTTTGGCGGGCCGCCGGCAAAGACCTCGGCACCAAGGGAAAAGACGGCGCGGGTTATTCCTCGATGGTCGTCAGCGAGGCGTGCGGCGTGCGGCAATATGTGCAGCTTGTCGGCCGCGGCGTGGTTGGCATTCGCGCCAGCGACGGCAAGCTGCTGTGGAACTACAACGATGTCGCCAACGGCACGGCCAACATTCCCACGCCGCTCGTCAGTGGCGACCAGGTTTTCTGCTCGACTGGCTATCGCACCGGCTCGGCCCTTTTGACGCTGACGAAAGATGGCGACGGCATCAAGTGCGCGGAAAACTACTTTCTGAGCGGCGAAAAGCTGCAAAACCACCACGGCGGCATGATCTTGAAGGACGGCTACGTCTATTGCGGGCACGCGCATAACAGCGGCTTCCCGATCTGCGTCGAAATGGCGACCGGCAAGATCGCTTGGGGGGGCGACCAGCGCGGCCCCGGCAGCGGCTCGGCAGCCGTCACCTATGCCGATGGCCACCTCGTCTTTCGCTACCAAAGCGGCGAAGTCGCCCTGATCGAAGCCACCCCCTCGGGCTACCACCTCAAAGGCTCCTTCAAGCCGGTGGTGGTGGGCAAGAACCCCTGCTGGGCCCATCCCGTGGTTATCGGCGGCAAGCTCTATCTGCGCGACCAGGACAAGCTGATGTGCTACGATGTGCGCGAGTAGCAGCCACAAGTTGTTTCTATCATTGACTTTATAGCGAATCCACGACGGGAATAATTGCCCCCGCTCGACCCGAATAGGAACCTCGGCACCGTGCCAAAGATCATGCGAATTCGTGGCGAGTACATTTCGCTTCGCCGGTCGTTTAAGAAACAGGTCAATTTCGGACGGAAAAATCTGGCAGCGTGTTGCTTGCAACCGATGTCAGCTTTTGTCAGAATCACAAGCAATTGAATTTGGAATCCCCCCTAACCTGTGGGAAGCGTTCGCTTCGCACGCTGTTGGCGGGGGTCTGCATCACACGGTTGGCAACCGTGTATCACCGGGTTGGAAAACAGGAACAGCCGACAGGAGAGAAGCTGTGAAGGTCATCCAAGGCTTGCGCGAGTGGTGGCAGCGGCAAACGGGCGAGGAAGACACCCCTTTTGACGGCGACTCGCCAGCGTTCATCGTTAGCCTGGTGGTGCATCTGGTGTTGCTCTTCACGCTGGGGCTCATCCCGGTGCTGCTTAGCGACAATCAGATCACGCTCACGATGACCGCTCCGACTCCCGAGGAAGAAGAACTCGAAATCAAGATTCCCGAGGAGTTCTATTTCAGCGAGCAACCGGCCGATCAGGTCGGCGCGAACAGCGTCAATGGCGACGCGGTCGCCCTCTCGATGGCTCCGGTGATTTCGGAGGTCTCGCAGATTCCGAATCACCTCGAAGTGGTGAACAATCCCGACGCGAACGTCACCGTCGAGATCAACAACGCCATCGAAGTCGCCACCGGCCTGCACTACAACCAAAACCTCGCCGTGAAGGGTGCGGCGGGTGTCGGCACCACCGGCGCGGCGGGGGCGATCGACCGGATCACGCACGAAATTCTGCTCTCGCTCGAAGAACGCAAGACGCTCGTCGTCTGGCTCTACGACAAGACCATCAGCATCAAGCCGCAGCGCGAAGCCTTCAACGGCCG
>JANRLS010000012.1:0-13547 GCA_033762315.1 Pirellulaceae bacterium | reverse complement strand
CTGCCGCCCGTCGTTGGATGTCGAGCAAAGTCGCCTCCGCCTGACGCAGGCGGGATTGGGCGGCCTGCTGTTGTTGCTCGACCGCGCCCAATCGGGAGTTGAAGTTCTTGGCCAAGTAGGACTCAGTTCGGCGCGGGTCTCCGACCCCGCCGTTGCCTTGACCGCAGGTCTCCCACGACGAAGTGCGAGGTCGGAGACCTGCGCACAACACTGGAAGTTCGAGGTCAGATACCTGCGCACAACAGTCGGAGACCGGCGTCCAATACTGGACAGGCACACAACAGCGAAGTGGCCGAGCGGCATTCAACTGGGCAGGCGGGACGCCATGCCACACGCGCCCAACCCACAGCCAAGGCGGGCTACTCCGCGCCGACATCCGCACCGGTAGGGAGTAGGATTGACCGTGCAAATCACCTTCCGAGGATCCCCGCCATGCATTGCCGACTTGCCGTGATGACTCTGTTGTTGTTCCCTTTCGCGGTGCTGGCAGCCGAGCCGCCGACCGAATTTCGCCCCCTCTTCGATGGCCAGACGCTGGCGGGGTGGGTCGCTAAAACCGACGAGGGGGCCGAAATGCCGGGACATCGCTGGTCGGTTGAAGAGGGCATCCTGACCGCCCAGGCCGGTAGCGGCTGGCTAAGCACCAAGGAGCAGTACGGCGATTTCGTACTGAAGCTCCAGTGGCGAATTCCGGTCAACGGCAACAGCGGGGTGTTCGTCCGCGTGCCGGAGCTGAAGGCGGGGGGCCGGCCACATGTGCAGGGGATCGAAATTCAGGTGCTCGACGATGCCGGCTCGCAATTCGCCGGCAAGCTCAAGCCGTGGCAATACACCGGCTCGATCTACGGGGCGGTGGCGGCCGAGCCGTCGGCATTTCGCGGTGCCGAAGAGTGGAACGACTACGAAATCACCTGCCGCGGCCGGGAGATCGAGGTGAAGCTGAACGGCAAGGTCGTCGCGCGGGCGGATGCAAGTACGAAAGCACTGGCCGACCGCCCGCTGCGTGGCGCCATCGGCCTGCAAAACCACGGGAGCGGCGTCGAATATCGCCGGATCGAGATTCGCGAGCTTAAGTAGCGACCCGTCCGGCGAGTGGACTTACCGGCCGTAGCTTTTTCCCGGCCAGCGGCTCCACCACTTTTGGAACAGCGTGAGCTGCGCCTGGGCAAACTCGCGCTGACTGGGTGAGAGGGCGTCGGTCGGGTGCAAGTGCAGCTCGAAATCGCGGTCTCCCAGCAGGAAGAGCAGATACTTGTAATAGAGGACGAGGTCCGGCCCTTCGTCGAACCGCGAGAGCTCGGCCAGGGCGTCGTCCAGCTCGCGCGCATAGCGGCGAGCCTCGACATCCCCTTGTGCCGCCAGCCGGCAGAGGGCGACGAATTGCAGCACCTCGCGCGGCAGGCAATTGCCGATGCCGGTGATCGCCCCGGCCGCGCCGCACCGCAAAAAGCCGTGCGTCACTTGCGTATCGACCCCCACCAGCAGCAGCAAATCGGGGTCGGCATGGGTGATGTGCTCGGCCGCATAGCTAAGCGATTTGGACCCGCCAAATTCCTTGAACCCGACCAGATTGGCGAACTCGCGGCGCAGATCGAAAAACAGCTCCGCCTTCGTCTCGAAGCCGTAGTAGGGGCTGTTGTAAATCACCGCCGGCAACTGCGGCGCGGCGGCCAGCACTTGGGCGAAGTGCGCCCGTTGGGCCGCCGGCGAAGTGCCGCGCGACAGCACCCGCGGAATGATCATTAACCCGTGGGCACCGACGCGCTGGGCATGGGCCGCGTGGCTCGCTGCCTGTGCCGGGCTTTGCGCCCCCGTGCCAACAACGACCGGCACCCCCGCCTCGACAAGCTGCCGCACACCTTCCTGACGCTGCTGGTCACTCAGGAGGGGCCAATCTCCCATCGAGCCGCAATAAACGACGCCACTCATGCCGGCGGCGACCAGTTCCTTTCCCTTGCGGACGAGCGCGGCGAAGTTCGGCTGGCGATCGGGTCCGCAGGGGGTCATGAGGGCCGGAATGACGCCGCGAAAAACAGAGCTATCCATGTTTGGTCGCTTTTTCGTACGGAAGTTCCAGAAAGATTCTCGGCCGCCCCATGCTCGACGGGCTTACTCAGGCAATTTCGACGACCCGCCGCCCCAGCATCTCGGCTCGCGGCACGATCCCCAGCCCCGGAGCGTGGCTCGCGACCATGCAGCCGTTGTCGCGCCGCGGCGCTCCCTCGGCGGTGCTGACGGTGACATAGCTGTTGAAATCGGTGCTGGTGAACCGCAGCTCTTCGGGGGTGCTATGGGCGAGGTGGGCGATGGCCGCGGTGGTGATGTCACCTCCCCAGCTATCTTCAAGCGTCATGGCGATGCCCATCGCCACGCACAAATCGCGGGCCTGGCGCGTTTTGGTCAGCCCGCCCAGCTTGCTGATTTTCAGATTGACCACGTCCATCGCCAGGTCCGCTTTGCCGCGGAGGAGCATATCGAGCGAATCGATGTTCTCGTCGAGCACGAAGGGATGATCGGTGTGGCGGCGAATGGCCAGGCACTCTTCGTAGGTGAGGCAAGGCTGTTCGATATAGACATCGACATCGCGCACCCCGCGCACGACCCGCATCGCCTCATGCTGCGTCCAGCCGGTGTTGGCATCGGCCACGAGGCGATCGGTCGGCAGCAGCATTTGCCGCACGGCCCGAATCCGCTCGATGTCGGTATCGGGGTCGCCGCCGACCTTGAGCTGAAATCGCGTGTAGCCTTGCGCGCGATAGCCGGCGACGTTTTTCGCCATTTCGTCCGGGCTTTGCTGCGAAATAGCCCGATAGAGCCGCACCTTCTCGCCAAACCGTCCTCCCAAGAGCATGCACACGGGCAAATTCGTCGCCTTGCCGAGCAAATCCCAGCAGGCGATGTCGATCCCCGATTTGACGTACGGATGCCCTTTGAGGGCGGCATCCATGCGGTGGTTGAGCTTCTGAATCTCGCGCGGATCGAAGCCCAGCAAATGCGGCCCCAGTTCGGCCAGTCCCGCCCGGACGCCGGCCGCATAGGCGGGCAAATAAAACGGGCCGAGCGGGCAGACCTCTCCATAACCCACAAGGCCGCTATCCGTTTCGATGCCGATGATCGTGCTGTCGAAGACCGACACCGACTTGCCGCCGGACCATTTGTAGGTCCCCTCGACCAGGGGCAATTCGACGCGGTGGGCAAAAATGCGGGCAATTTTCATGTCGGGCCAAAGGTGGCTGGAGCGGCGCGGGGAACTCTTCACGGCACGAGTGTCGGCGAGAAAAGTGTCCTACGGCGAGGCAAGGGCGTCAAGCCACGCCACCGGCCCCGCGTTCCTCGCCTTTCCCGTTTTTCCCCCTCGCGATACCATGCGGGAATCAAGGAAGCGGCCGGATGTCCCGGCTTTGGCGGGCTTCGGCATCAGCCCCTGCAGTGAGGAAGCGAAGGAATGTCCGAGCATCGGATCGAGCTACTGGAACATGGCGTTTTCGCGACCGGCGTGGTTCGCAACCCCGCGCCCGCCGTCCTCTACGAGGATGCGATTCGCCACGATGCCGGGGTCATGGCGTCGAGCGGGGCGATCATCGCCAAATCGGCCGCCAAAACGGGACGCAGCCCCAAGGACAAACGGATCGTCGCCACGCCGGGAGTCGAAGGGGACGTCTGGTGGGGTTCGGTCAACATCCGCCTGCCCGCCGCGTCGTTTCGCATGTGCAAAAAGCGGGCGGTCGATCATCTCGTCCGCGAGCCGCGGATGTATGTCATTGATGGCTTCGCCGGCTGGGATCCGGAGCATCGGCTGAAAATTCGGGTCATCTGCTCGCGCCCGTATCACGCCCTGTTCATGTGGAACATGCTGATCCGGCCGACCCAGCGCGAGCTGGCCGACTTCGGCGAACCGGACTACACGATCTACAACGCCGGCTCGTTTCCGGCGGATCCGGAGGTCGAGGGGATCACTTCCGAAACGAGCGTCGCCCTCAATTTCGAGACCCACGAAATGGTCATCCTCGGCACCCAGTATGCCGGCGAGATGAAAAAGGGCATTTTCACGATCATGCACTACCTGATGCCCAAGCGGGGCGTTTTGTCGATGCATTGCTCGGCGAACGAGGGAGACGCGGGAGATACGTCGCTGTTTTTTGGCCTTTCAGGAACCGGCAAAACGACATTGTCCGCCGATCCGCGCCGCAAGCTGATCGGCGACGACGAACATTGCTGGACCGACCGGGGCACTTTCAATATCGAAGGGGGCTGCTATGCCAAGTGCATTGGCCTCTCGGCCGACCGCGAGCCGGAAATCTTCCGGGCGATTCGCTTCGGCACGGTGCTGGAGAACGTCGTTTGCGACGAGCGGACGCGGATCGTCGATTATGCCGACGCCAAGCTGACCGAGAACACGCGGGCCAGCTATCCGATCGAGTTCATTCCGAACGCCAAAACCCCCTGCCTCGGCGGCCATCCGCGAAACATCATCTTCCTCACCTGCGACGCCTTCGGCGTGTTGCCGCCGGTGGCGAAGCTGACGCCCGCCCAGGCGATGTATCACTTCATCAGTGGCTACACGGCCAAAGTGGCGGGAACCGAAGTCGGCGTGCGCGATCCGGAAGCGACCTTCTCGGCTTGCTACGGCGCGGCGTTCTTGGTGTGGCATCCGATGAAATACGCCCAGATGCTGGCCGACAAAATGGAGCAGCACGCCGCCGATGCCTGGCTGATCAACACCGGCTGGACCGGCGGGCCGTATGGCGTCGGCAATCGCATCCGGCTTGCGCATACGCGGGCGATTATCGACGCGATTCACGGCGGGCAGTTGGCCAAGTCGCCGACGAGCACCGAGCCGGTGTTTGGCCTGGCGATTCCGACCGCTTGCCCCGGCGTTCCCGGCGAAATTCTCACCCCCAAAAACACCTGGTCCAAGCCGAGCGCCTACGACACCAAGGCGCTGCATCTGGCCAAGCTGTTTCAGGCGAACTTTCGGCAGTATTCGGCCGGCACGACCGCCGAAGTCCAAGCCGCCGGACCACAGGCCCTCTCGTTCGCCGAGCGTTCCCCCGCCGAACCCTCGCGCGAGCCGGTCGCGGCGGCTGGTTCGTGAGACGAGCGGGAACCCGGCAGGGCCGGAAGCGGCGGCGAGCGTGAACGGTCAGGCGACGCGGGCGGTGATGATCTTGGCCCGAATCCGCGCCGTTCTGGCGGAATCCACGCCCCAACCCGCCTACGAGGCCAACGGAAACGTCCGCTGCAGGTAGCGCCAAAGGCGGCTGGCCAGCGGCTGCCAGGGGGTGGAGATTTTGGCGGTGCCGTGCATCCCGGTCAGGAGCGGCGCGGAGTGCGGGTCGAGAGCGACGCGGGCCTGATAATGCTGGTGCGTCGTTCGCGGCCCGGCGGAGTTGGTTGTCGCTTGGGGCAGATCGAGTGCGCGGATCAAGCCCTCGTCCAGGTCGCGGGCCGGAGCTTGCGATAGCTCCACGATCTGCCCCGAGAGGGACAGCACCGGACCTTGCTCCACCCGCAACGAGACGCGCTGGCCCAACCGCACCAAAGGCATGTCTCCCTGTTCGATGATCAGCACCGCCTCGAGCCGCTGCGGATCGCCGACGAGCGCGACGAGCTGCCCCGATTCGAGATAACAGCCTCGATTGCGGCGGTCGAGCGGCGTCCCGACCCAGGCGGAAAGGCTCCCCGCCTCGGTATCGGCAGGCGCGACCGCCGGTGGAGGCAGAATAATTCCCGCCCGGTCTGCTTTCAGCGAGAGGCGATCCTGATCGCGCTGCCACTGGGCCAGGCGACGACGAAGATCCTCCAGCGTCTTCTCCGCGGCCGGGATGAGCGGCGCGGCGGTGGGATCGTCGGCCAGCAAAATCTTGAGGTTCTTCAGGCGCTGCTGCTCGCGGGCAAGGTCCGCCGAGAGTTGGGCGATATTGCTGGCCACCTCGGCACTGTCGAGCGTGGCGATGGTCTGGCCACGAGCGACAACCGTGCCGGCCGGCAGCGCCTCGCGCAGCGTGCCGGCGACGGTCGCATAGATCGGCTCGGCGGCGAGCGGCTCGAGCCAACAGGGGGCGGTCACACGGGCGGGCAGCGGAACGAAAAGCAGCGCCGCCACCAGGGCGATCGCGACGACGACCGTCAGCAGCGTGCGGCCGCGGCGCATCTTGCGCCAGCGCAGGGGCTCAAAAGCCACCTTGGCCGTCGCTCGCAGTGGTGGCCATGCCAGGCCAGTCGCCACGAGCAGCGCCAATCCAAGGGCGAGCGGCCCCAGCCCCCGCGGCTCGGCCACTTGCCAGCAAAACCACAAAATTCCCAGCAAAAGGAGCGTGCAATAAATGCCCGAAACCACGCCATAGAGCGCGAGCCAGGGCCGCTGCCGGCGTGGAATCGTCGGATCGTCCGGCAGTTCCATTCCGCAGAGCCAGCCCGCGACCAGCCGCTTGAGGACGGCCCGCGAATCTTGCCACAGGTTCGGGGCCTCGACGAGGTCGGACAGGATGTAGTAGCCGTCGCAACGGATGAACGGATTGGCGTTGAAAAGCACCGTGCCCACCGACGACACGAACATGATCCGCAGGCACAGGGCATTGAGGAGCCCCGGCTCGCTGAACCACCACAAGATCGTCGCGGCCGACGCGATCACCAGTTCGACCCCCATGCCGGCGGCGGAGATCGCGATGCGCCGCCATTTGCTTTCGATTCGCCACGCATCGGAGACATCGCAATAGAGCGCCGGAGTGCCGACCAGCACGATCACGCCGACTTCGCGGCAGCGTCCGCCAAAATGCCGGCAGACGAGGGCATGACCAAGCTCGTGCAACACCTTGACGACAACGAGGGCCACTGCGACGAGGCCCGCCGAGCGGAGACTGAAAAATGACTGAAAATCGGGGAGCCTGGCCTGAAACGCGCCGAACTGCAGGGCGACCAGCCCGCCGGCGATTAGCACCAGCACCGCGCACAGCGCGAGAAACAGCGGCGCGAACAGCCACCGCGCGCGGGCATACAGCCAGTCCACCGCCTCGCCGGCCGGCAGCCCCGGCAAGCGAATGGCCAGCGGATTGGCGAGCGCAGCGACAAGCATGCGCTGGCGGCTGGCGGCGGCTCGGCGGTGCAGCACTTCTCCCTGGCCGGGAGCTTCGGGCACAATCAGCCCCAGCTCGTGCAGGCGAAACAGAAACGCCTGCAGTTGCTTCGCGCCGAGGCGGAGCGGAGCAAACATCCGCTCGAAACGCTCGCAAATGTCCTCGAGCGACGATCGGCCATCGAGCATGCGTAGGAGCGAGCATTCTTCGTCGCGCAGCCGGTAATAGGCGAGCGACACCGGGTCTTGCACCACCCAGTGGCGATCGCCCCCGGTGCCGTGCGGAACCAGCACCAGGTCGGGCCGCATGCGAACGGAAAGCCTGGTCATCGGGGTTGCACGAGCAAATTGGCTTGCACGCCGGGACGGAGTTTCAGGTCGGAGTTGTCGATTTCGGCCCACACCCGAACCTGCGAATTGAGCGGGTCGATTTCGGGGCTGACAAACACGATCACCCCGGCGAACTCGCGATCCTTCCCCTCCGCATCGGGAATGACGAGCTTCACCTTGCTGCCGACGAGATCGAGCCGGGCGTGCTTTACCGCGAGAAAGCCTTCGGCCCGCAGGCGGTCAAGCCGCACGACGCGAGCCACGGTTTCGCCCGGTTGCACCCATTCGCCGGGGCGACGATGCACCTCGACCACCATTCCCTTGAGCGGCGCGGTAATCGTCCGCCGGGCGAGTTGCTCTTCGGCGGTTCGCAGTTCGTTTCCCTTGATGTCGCTGGTCAGGCTGGCGATTTCCTGGTCGTGCTCGGCTTGTTTGATCTCCAGCTCGCTCTTTTCGACGAGCAGCTTTTGCCGGTCGAGCTCGGTGTTGGACACGGTTTTCGGATACTTGGCGTTCGTTTCGAGCGAGCGGGCCAGCTCCGCCTTGGCGACTTCGGTCGATTTGCGGGCATAGCGGATATCGACGTCGTTCGTTTGCTGGCGCTGGGCGATGTCCAGCTCATATTTGGCCCGTTCGACCGCCAGCCGCACGTCGGCATCGAGAATTTGGGCCAGCATCGCCCCGGCGGCGACGATCTCCCCTTCCTTCACCAGAATTTTCGCGAGCAATCCCGCTTCGGTCGCGGGAACCGCCACGTCATCGACCAGCTTCACCACCGCGCCGCTGATTTCGATGGGCTCGGCCGCATCGGCGGAAAGTAGCGACAAGGCAACGAGAAAAACAGACATGAGAATCTCCTCACCACGGCAGCCACAGACGAACGGCATCCCAGAGCTCATAAAACCACGCTTCGCCCAGCGAGACCTGGCCGCACGAAATGCGGGCCACGGCGGTGCTCCCCGGCACTTTCATGACCGAAACCTTGGCGGGCAATTGCACGGTCACCAAAAGGTGGCTTTGGCCCGCCTCGTCGGTCTCGACGCGCTCGGCCACCGACTGCACGGTCCCTTGCCAGGTGTGGCCGGGATCGGAAACGAGCTGAAAGGAAACTGGCATCTCCGACTTGCCGGTCCGATGGGTCGCGAGCAATCGACCGGCCAGGCGGCTGGGAACTTGCAGCTCCAATTGCCAAGGACCGGTCGGGTCGGCGAGTGTCAGCAGGGCATCGCCGCGCCGCAAGGGGCGGGTCAGCAGTCGCTGGCGGGCGTCCCAGGTTATTACTTCGCCGGCCACGGGGCTGCGGACCGTCAGCTCTTCGCGCTCCGTTTCGACCAGCGCGAGCCGCCGCTCGTACCCTTTCACTTCCTCTTGCAACTGCTCGACTTCCGCCGTCAGCCGCCGCTGCCTCGTGCGAAAATCGGCCTCGCTGGGCTTCAGTTGCAAGCGTTCGGATTGCGCGGCGGCCAGCTCCTTGCGTTTCGTTTCGAGTTCGCCGCTCGCTTGTTGCCATTGCAAGTCGAGTTCGGGCGAGCGGATTTCGAGCAGCTTTGCGCCGGCGGCCACCTGCGCTCCATGATCGACAAGCACGGCCGTCACCACCCCTTCGCGGGGAGCAAAAATCTCGTGGCGAATCGCGGGCTGCAACTCGCCGCGGGCCTTGACCTGCAATTCAGCCGGCACGAGCGTGAAAACGCCGCTGGCTAAGGCGAGCACGGCGACCAGGGCCAGGCCGCGCACCCCCCATTTCGATAGCGTTCCCTCGCGCCCCAACGCGAGCCACAGCCCGCGTGCCGGTACCGCGCCAACCGCCCGGGCATTGGCCAGCGCCAAGCGGCAGTGCCCGGCAATCAGTTCGACTTGCCCGCGCGTGGCGGGCGAAAACGGCTCGACATATTGCTCGCAAACGAGCACGCCGTCTGGCGGCGCGGGATCCTTCTCGTCGCGACGGAAAAGCGGCACGATGGCGAGCGCGATGGCCGGCGACAGGTCGAGATAATCGTCGAGCGCCTCGCTCACTTGCGGCAACAGATCGCGCTGGCGGCCGCCGTGCCACAGCGGTTCGCCACTGGCGACCACCCGGTCGCACAGCTTCTCCAGTTGGCGAATCGATTCCGACCGGCGATGAACATGCTCGGCCCCGCTGACCGCCAGCACCCGGTAGCGATGGCCGCGGCGAACCGCGACCGCCATCCGGTCGCAGCCCAGCACCGCCCGGCCATCATTGGCGATGCGATAGGCGACCGAGTCCAGATCGAGCGTTTCGTGCAGCCCCTCCGTGAAGGGCCCGAGCCGCTGCTGTTGTTCGAGCAAGGTCCGCCGCTCGGCTTGTTGCTGGCGAGCGCGAAACACCGCCACCAGTTCGGCGACCGCGCCGAGCAGACGCGCAAAGCCGGCGGTTTCGCCGGTGGCATCGGCCCGCCAGGCGACAAGCAGGCCATCGGGTACGCCGCCGATTTTCCAGGGGGCGACGAGTGCCGGGCCGAGCTTCTCGCCCAAATCGACGGCTCGCGGGCCGTCGGCTTCCAGCCAATTGGCCAGCGCGGCGCGAACTTCGGGCCCCTCGAGCCCGGCAATCGCCGCGGGAGATTGAAACGCGAGCCGCAAGTCTTCATCGGCCAAGCGGGTCCATAGGGCGACCGCTCGAAAGCCGAGCCCCGCCAGTTGCCGCGCCAGCACGGCATGGAATTCGTCCGGGCCGGCCGTGCCAGCAGCCACCCGGTCGAGCTCTTCGAGAGCCGCATCGACAGTTTCCCACCCGCGATCCGCGGCGCTGGCGATGGGCGAATGGGCGGCGGACATGGGGGGCGACTCGTAAACGGGCGAAACTACGGGGGATGTAAAGTCCTAGCTCATTGGGGGATCCTGCGCGGACTTTGCCGGCAGATTGACTTTGCCGGCTATGCGGGCTGTGTGGATCGTGCCGGTGATGCCGCTAGCAACCGCGCGAATCCCCCCCAACAGCATACCAGAACGGACGGAATTGATCGTATTTCCGGCGCAATCGTTCGAATGATTAGTTCAGGCATAACCGTGTCGTTCGCCATCGTCGCTACCCGGCGTGCGATCGGACCATCCGCTATTTCAAGACCAAACGATTCCACCCGAACCATGCGTCTTGCGTGTTCCTGGCTCGCCCTGTCGCTCGCTTTGGCCGCGGTCAGCGGCTGCGCTCGGCGCGCCAACCATGCGACGTTGCCGCCGGGGACTCCGCTGCCGCACCTGGAATCGATTCAGGTCGAATATCCCGATGTCGAGGCCCCGTCGCGGGACGACATCTTCACGCTCGAAACGCCGCCGACGCTGCGCGACATGTCGCAGGTCGAGTATTGGGATCTGAGCCTCGAAGAGGCGGTGCGCATTGGCCTCGCCACTTCGCGCGTGCTGCGCGATCTTGGCGGCACCGTGGTCCGCGCGCCGGATACGACTCCCACGTCGCTCGAAACGGCCATTCAAGAGACCGATCCGCGGTTTGGCGTGGCGGGGGCGCTCTCGGCATTCGATGCCCAATTCAACTCGCGCTTGTTCGGCGAACGGGTCGATCGGCGGCTCAATAACCGCTTTCTGGGGCAGCTCGGCTCGCTGCAAGGCTACAACAACAACTGGGACACGCAATTCACCAAACGTTCGGCCACGGGAACGCAGCTCAATTTGCGGCAGCACATCGATTTCCTGAAAGACAACAACCCCGGCAACGAATTCCCCGATGGAGCCTGGACCGTCTGGTACGAAGGGGAAGCGCGGCATCCGCTGTTGCAAGGTTCGGGGCTGCAATTCAACCGGATCGCCGGCCCCGGCGCGACCCCCGGCAACTTCAACGGCGTGCTGATCGCCCGCATTCGGACCGACATCACGCTGGCGGAGTTTGAAATCGCCCTCCGCGATTTCACCAGCAACGTCGAAAATGCCTACTGGGATTTGTACTACGCCTATCGCGACCTCGCCGCGAAGGTCCGGGCGCGCGACACGGCTCTGGAAACCTGGCGGCGAATTCATGCCCTGTACGAAGCGGGACGCCGCGGCGGCGAGGCCGAGAAGGAAGCCCAGGCCCGCGAGCAATACTATCGCTTCGAGTCGGAAGTGCAGGACTCCCTCGCCGGCCGGCCGCTCGACGGCACGCGCACGAACAACGGCAGCCTGGGGGGAACCTTCCGCGGTTTGCCGGGAGTGCTGGTGTGCGAACGCCGCTTGCGATTGCTGCTGAACCTGCCGCCGAACACGAACCAGCTTATTCGCCCGGCGGACGAGCCTTCGCCGGCGTCGATCACATTCGAGTGGCCGTCGATCGCGTCCGAGGCGATCGTCCGCCGCAGCGAACTCCGCCGCCAGCGTTGGCAGGTGAAACGCCGCGAAATGGAATTGCTCGCCAGCCGCAACTTCCTGCTGCCGAGCCTCGATATCGTCGGCCTCTATCGCTTTCGCGGCTTTGGCGACGACCTGATCAACCCGGTTCGCGCCGGCCAGCCGGAGTTCGACAACGCCTATAAGAATCTCACCGGCGGCGACTTTCAGGAATGGCAGGCGGGCCTCGAACTATCGATGCCCATCGGCTTTCGCCAGGCGCACGCCGGCGTCCGCAATGCCGAGCTGCGACTGGCCCGCGAGAAGGTGCTGCTCGAAGCGCAAGAGCGCGAGATCATCTATGACCTCACCCAAGCCGTCGCCGAGATGGACCGGGCCTATGTCGTGATGCAGACGAACTACAACCGCTGGGTCGCCGCCCGGCAGCAAGCGGCGGCGGTCGAAAGCGCGTTCGAGGACGACCGAGTCGAATTCATCGCGGTGCTCGACGCCCAGCGCCGGCAGGCCGAGGACGAGGCGCAATTCTATCGCTCGCGGGCGGAGTATGCCGTCGGGGTGAAGAACGTCCACTTCGAGAAGGGGACGCTGCTCGACTATCTGGGCATCGCCTTCGCCGAAAGTGCCTGGCCCGAGAAGGCGTATGTCGATGCGGCCCGGCAGCACGCCACGCGCGGCCACGCTTGGGCGATTCCGCCGAGGGCTCCGCTTGTCAGCACGGGCCCCGCCCCGGCGCCGATTCGCTTGCCCGCGATCGAAGAGGAGCTGCCCCTGGCCGCCCCGCAAGACGCGGTGCCGGAAGCTCCCGCGCAGCCGATGCCCGTGCCTTAGCGGGAACTGCCGCGCGAATGTCGCCGCGAATTAGCCCGCCGCGGCGGCCAGCGATTCGCTGGTCGCGGCACCTTCGACGCGGGCCAGCGGCAGCGTGACGGTGAAGGTCGTGCCGTGGCCAAATTCGCTGGCAACCTGGATTGTCCCTTGATGGGCGGCCACGATCGCCTGGCAAATCGAGAGTCCCAGGCCCGTGCCGCCGGGCGAGCCATCGCGCGTTCGTGCCCGGTCGGCCCGATAGAAGCGGTCGAAAACATGCGGCAAATGCTCGGCTTCGATGCCTTGGCCATTGTCGGCGAGCGACAGGCGGATTTCGCCTAGCTCGTCGTCGCGCACGAGGCGAATCCGAATCTCGCCCGCTTCCGGCTGCCCGGCCGCGGCGTCATGGCGGGCGGCGGTGAACTTGATGGCATTGTCGAGCAGGTTGTTCAGCACCTGCCGCAAATGATGCCGATTGCCAACCACCGGCGCGGCGGGGAGCGGATCGACGACGAGCCGCAAACCCCGAAACTCGGCGACTCCCAGAAACATTTCGGCCGAGCGGCGGACGAGGTCGTCGAACGAGAACGCCTCGGAGTTGACCATCAGCCGGTCGGCATCGGACTCGGCCAACAACAGCAATTGGTTGACGAGCGCCTGCAGCGATCCACATTCGCTAATAACTTCGTCGAGCAGCTCGCGATACTCGGCTTCGCTGCGCTCGCCTCCAAGCGCGACTTCGACGCTGCTGCGAATCGCCGCCAGCGGAGTGCGCAGCTCGTGGGCCGCGTTGGCGAGGAAGTCGTGCCTTTGTTTGAGATAGTCGCCGATTCGGTCGAGCAGTCCGTTGATCGTGCGCGCGAGGGCATCGAGCTCGTCCCCGGTGCCTCGAATCGGCAGTCGTTCGTTCAGCTCGCTGGGACGAAGGCGCTCGGTTTTGTGGATCATCTTCGCCAGGATGCGGGTCGTGCGCCCCGCGAGCAGATAACCGCCGATCGGCGACACCAGCGCGATCACGACGCCGACAATCGCCATG
>JANRLS010000011.1:0-13564 GCA_033762315.1 Pirellulaceae bacterium | reverse complement strand
GAACGTCACCTCTTCCCCCTCCAGCACTTGTTCGGCGGATGCCGTGACCGAAAGGGTCGCCAGCATCGCCCGCTGCTCCAGGCTCTCGACCCTCAGCCTACGCCCGCGCGGCCCCCGGCGCGAATCACTACGTTGGGGGGGCGACCCGCAATCCGAGGCGAGCCAGCGTTTTGTTCCACAACCAGAGCGGCAGACGCATGAGAGAGGACTCCGAGGTTGTTTTGCGGTTTGGCGTGAGGAGGGCTGTGTTACGCTGCGCGAAACCCAGGCACCCCAGCGGAAACTGTCCGAATGGACTGGTCGCCAGTAGGACGGGTCGCAAGGGCAAAGTCAACTAGCGAAGACTGAAAATTCCCTTCCGAATGACTAGAATTCACAATCCATTTTGACAGAATCTGTCACACGGGCCTCTAACGGGGGGGGCGGTGGGGTGTGAAAAAATCCGAGGGCCAGCCTCTTGACAAAGACTCTTTTGTTCAGTATATTGGGAGTCAGGAACTTAGCATGCGCGAGGCGACTTCGCGGCGGGCGAGCGGCACACGGGGGCGGAGTCCGATTCGGCTGCGAGGGGTCGGCCACCAGTGCTTGGCCCTCGTACTCGGTCAACTCGAAAATTTCGGGTGCCGCACCCAATCCGAAAACCGTACTTGGACGGAGCCCGAGGGGCGACAGGAAAGTCGCACGCAATGGAGGGCGGGAATTGTTAAGATCGCTTATCGCGCGCCGCGGAATGGAATCGCCGTAAGTTGTTGAAAAGCAACCACTTAAGGTAGTTTATCGGGGAGAAAAATCGACGTGCAAAAGCCTTTTGATAACTAATTCGACCGCTGATTCCCCCTGAAGGCGGGGACTTCCGAAGCGGACCGCGAGTTCGCCAAAACGAGCCGATGCTCTCGTCCGCCAGCGGTGCCGGCGAGCTGCCGCGGGGATCGGGGTGAACTTGCCAACCTGGTGGCGAGTGGCTCGCGAGGTCGCTCGCGGTTTGGCCCCCTTTCCGCGTTGTCCGCCGGGTCAATAATGAGGCTGTCCGCCGTGTGACCCAATTTCACGCAATCAACCACCTTTTAGGAGATTCTCATGGGCGTTTTGGTGACACAACCGGCTCCGGATTTCAAGGCGCAGGCCGTGATGCCGGACAAGGAATTCAAGCAGATCAGCCTGAGTGACTATAGCGGCAAATATCGCCTGCTGTTTTTCTGGCCGCTCGATTTCACGTTCGTCTGCCCGACCGAGATCATCGCGTTTTCGGACCGGAACGAGGAGTTCGCGAAGCTGGGCGTGCAGATTTTGGGCGTTTCCATCGACAGCCATTTCACGCATCTGGCCTGGCGCAACACGCCGCGAAACGACGGCGGCCTGGGGGACATCGCCTATCCGATGGTCGCCGACCTCAACAAGGAAATCTCGCGGGCTTACGACGTGCTGCTGCCGGGGGGAATCGCCCTGCGCGGTTTGTTTTTGATCGACAAGGGGGGCGTCGTGCGGCACCAGGTGGTGAACGACCTGCCGCTGGGGCGGAGCGTCGATGAAGCGCTGCGGATGGTGAAGGCCCTGCAATACTTTGAGGCGAACGGCGAAGTTTGCCCCGCCAACTGGAAAGAAGGGGCCCGGACGATCAACACCAAGGACGCCAAGAAGTTCTTCGCGGCCGAATATGCGGCGAAGGGGTAGGGAGAGGAAGGAGTCAGGGGCCAGGGGGCGAGAGCCGGGAGAGAGGAAATACGGGACGCTCCGCGGATTGGGCGGGGCGTCCCCTTGTGGTGGACAGGCGAAGGAAAGAGGGGTCGAATCCCGTGATCGCGCAATTTGCGGCGCGGGGGGATGCTGGTTTTCAGCAACCACTACTTCTTCTCTTCCAGCAGCTCCGCCAGGTGCTTGCCAAGCTCGGCCCCGCGGGCATTCAGGCTAATCACTTTGCCGTCTTTGCCGACGAGAATCACACACGGAATCGCGAAAATCCCCAGGTCGGTGGTCGCCGGGTGGCGGCCTTCGTTTTCCTTGTCGTGCAGAATCGTCCACGGCAGCGGATTGTCGGCCATGTAGTCTTCCAGGGCGGTCCGGTCCTCGTCGATGCTCACCCCGACTACGTCGAAGCCCAGGCCGTGATACTTCTCGTAGTTCTTCTTGATGTTGGGCACTTCAGCGAGGCACGGACCGCACCAGGTCGCCCAGAAATCGACGAGCACCACCTTGCCCCGGAGTGACGCCAGATCGAAGGGCTTGCCGGCGAGGGTCGTTCCGGTCAGCTCCAGCGGCTGGCCGACGAGTCCTAGCCGGCGGCCGGCCCCCAGCATCATTTTGCCGGCGCGGGCGGCGGCCGGATCGGTGCTCTCGGCGAAGAGCGCGCCGAGCCTGGCATAGGCCGCTTTCGCCGCTTCCGTACCGCCGCTGGAGAATTCGAGCCCCATGGCGTAGTTCATCGCCAGGTCGCGGTCTTGCCGGCCGCGCGGCCCGGCGGCGATGAAGGCCGCCAACTCGTCCAAGAACGCCTGCCGGTCGGCCGCGCTGGCGTTCGATTCGGTCAGGGCTTCGCTCCGCTTTTCCAGCGTCACGCGGCGGGCCAGTTGATACGCGGCCGATTTAGGATCCTTTTCGAGCTCCAAAATGCGGGCGGCCGCCTTGCTCATCGCCAGCGGAGCTTTTTTCCGGTACTGCTGCAATTCGGCCCGCGAAGTCGGCTCGAATTCGCTCAGCTTGCGGAGGAACCTGGCGAAAGCCGCCACGTCGTTCCCTTCCGGCAACGCATAGTACGCATCCCCCGCCGGATCGCTCGAGTCTTCCGCCCTAACCGCTCCGCACGCCAGCAGCCAGCCCGCCAGCCCCAGGATCGCCAACCGTCGTTGTCCCCACATGATTTGCCCCTTTCGACCAAGTTCTTTTGCTGGAACGTCCTCCAGAGTACGCCGCGCGAAGTCCGCCGACAACAACCGCGCGGGGCGCGTCCGCGCACTACCCCGTCATTTCCGCTTGCGCCTGGACTGTTAAGATAGGGTTCGTCAACGACCTTGGCCTCCATTTTCGCACGCATGATTGTCACCATCGATGGCCCCGCCGGAGCGGGCAAAAGCAGCATCGCCCGTCGCCTGGCCGAGCGGCTCGGTTTTCAGTTCCTCGACACGGGCGCGATGTACCGCGCGGTCGCGCTGGCGGCGCTGCGCGGCGGATTGGGGCCGGAAGACGGCGCGGCCATCGCCCGACTGGCCGGCGAGCTGACGCTCGAAATGGATGGTCCCCGCACCTTCCTCGACGGGGAAGACGTGTCGCAGGCGATTCGGACCAGCGAGGTCTCGGCGGCGGTCTATTTGGCGGCCGACAATCCGGCCGTGCGCGGCCGGCTGGTGGACTTGCAGCGGCGAATCGGCGGGCGGCGCGATACCGTCACCGAGGGACGCGACCAGGGGACCGTGGCTTTCCCCCAAGCGGAGTGCAAGATTTTTCTGACCGCCTCGCCCGAGGAACGGGCTCGCCGTCGCCACGGCGAACTTGCCGCGCGGGGCGAAGCGATCACTCTGACCGAAGTATTCGCCCAACAAGCGGAGCGCGACCGGCGCGACAGCGCCCGAGCCGTTGGCCCGCTGGTGAAGCCTGCTGGGGCGGTCGAGGTTTGGACCGACGGACTTGCGCCCGAGGAAGTGGTCGATCGACTCGTGGAGATTGTGAGGGCGTGCGCCAGCGCGGTTCGGTAGCGGGAGACGCCCACTATTCGCGAGGTGCTGTCGCCATGGTTTCCGCCGCTCGATGACGGTCGCGTGAAGTCAACCGTGTTGCGAGCGGCTAGCGAGAACTAATTCCGCAGAGGCGTCCCAAATCGTCGAAATACCCAGGATAGGTCTTTGCCGTGCAGCCGGGGTCGAGGATGACGACGCCGGGAATGACGAGGCCGGCGAGGGCCAGGCTCATGGCCATGCGGTGATCGTGGTAGGTGGCGATTTCGGCAGCGTGTGGAGCAGTCGGAGGAGTGATCCGCAGGCCGTCGGGCAGTTCATCGACGGTCGCGCCGAGCTTGCGGAGCTCGCGGGCGAGGTCGCCGATGCGGTCGGTCTCTTTGTGGCGAATGTGGCCGACGCCGCGAATTGTCGTTGGTCCATCGGCAAACAGAGCGACAGGAGCCAGCGTTTGCACCGTGTCGCTGATGGCGTTCATATCGACGTCGATACCGCGCTCGGCCCGGCCGCTGACGGTGATGCTGTCTCTTTCGTAACTGACACGGCAACCCATCTGTGCCAGGCACTCGACAAAGGCAACGTCCCCTTGCAGAGAGTCCTTCGTCAGCCCTTCGACAGTCACTTCGCCGCCGGTGATTGCCGCCGCGGCCCAGAAGTAGCTGGCGGCGGAAGCATCGGGTTCAATGGCGTAATCGCAGCCCCGGTAGGACTGCTGGCCGGGAATCCGAAAGAAGGACAAATCGCCGCTGACTGTTGCCTGGGATCCGAACGATTCCATCACCCGTTGGGTCATCCGCACATAGGGCTGTGAGACGAGTTTCCCGGCGACGACCAGCTGCACGTCTTCCGCCGCTGACGGAGCCGACATCATAAGTCCGCTCAGATACTGGCTCGATATATTCCCCCGTATCTTGGCCGTGCCTCCGGGCAGGCCACTGGCCTGGACAATGACCGGTGGAAAGCCGTCCTTCAATTCCCCGCGGCAGCTTGCGCCAAGTTGATTGAGGGCTTCGAGCAGGTCGCCAATCGGCCGCTCGCGCATGCGGGGGACGCCGTCGAGGCGAAAGGTGCCATGGCCCAGCGCGCAAAGGGCCGTCAGGAAGCGGATCGTCGTGCCGCTGTTGCCGACAAAGAGGTCGGCCGACTTGGCCGGAATCCGGCCACCGCAGCCGTGGACGATGAGCGTGCGGTCTTCGCTGAGCGACTCAACCCGAATACCGAGCCGGCCCAGGCTGTCGATCATCACCCGCGTATCTTCGCTATCGAGCGCGCCGGTCAGGGTGCTCGTTCCCTCGGCCAGCGCCGCACAAACCAATGCGCGGTTGGTGATGCTCTTTGAGCCCGGCGGACGAATGTTGCCGCGAACGGGTGCGGTAACGGGCGCGATCTCGAGTTGATCGGGCGAGTCGCTCACGGCGAGGCGATCTTCCAAAGGTTCTTCTCGCTGCGGAGATACAGGGCGTTGTCGGCAATGGCGGGGGTGCCGAGGAAGCCTTCGCCCAGTTCGGCAGTGTGGATCAGTTCGCCCTTTTCCCCCTCGGCCTTGCCGAGCTTGACGACGAACGCTTGCCCTTCCTGGTTCACGCAATAGGCGTGGCCGCTGGCAATGACAGGGGTGGCCCAGAAGGTTCCCTTCAGGCGGACTTGCCAGAGCACTTCGCCGTCTTTTTCGCTGCCGCAGGTGAGGACGCCGACTTTGGCCAGCGTATAGACCTTGCCGTCGGCGACCACGGGGCTGGCGTTACCGGGCGAGAGCTTGTTGGAATCCCAGGCGAGCGAGGGGCTGGTGGCGTCGGCGGGGGCGTCGAGTACGGTTAGCCCCTTAGCGGGCAAATAGATGCGGCCGCCAACCACCGTGGCCGAGGGGATCGGCCCGCTGCTGATGTCGTACGACCACAGCTTGTTGCCAGTGCGGGGATCGAATGCGGCCAGGCCATCCCCCGCTTGCAGCAAAACAACCTGCTTGCCGTCTTGGCCACGAATGGCGGTGGGAGAAACCCAGTTCATCTTGGTCGGCCGCGCGATCCGCCAGCGAGTTTCGCCGGTCGCCACGTCGAAGCCGGCAGCGAAGGGATCGCCTTGGCTTTCGGACTGCACGACGACCGTATCGCCAACCACCAGCGGCGAACTGGACATGCCGACGTCGTTGCCCGCCTTGGGATAGTCGTATCCCAGGCCCCGATACCAAAGCAGGTTGCCGTCGAGGTCGAGGCAGACGAGGTCGTTTGACGAATAGAAGGCGAAAATCCGCTCCCCATCGCTGGCCGGCGTGGGGGCAGCATTGGCGCTCGTCGGATGGCAAAACGGCCGGCCGGTGGCCCACAGTTGCCGATGCCACAGCTGCTTGCCCGTTTTCACATCGAAGCAGAGCACATGCAGGCGATCCTGCTGGACCGGGCCGGAACTGGCGGTGACGACGACGCGGCCTTTCACCACGATCGGGCCGGAAACCGCATCGCCGACGAGCGGGGCTTTCCAAGCGACGTTTTCCGTCGCGCTCATCGTCGTCGGCAGCTTGTCACTCGGAGCAACCGGGTTGCTGTCGGTGCCGCGGAACTGAAGCCAGTCGGCAGCGAGGAGGAAGGGGAGCACGGCGAAAAGGGTGATATGGAGTTTCATGGGTATTCGTGGTGGTTGAGTTATTGGTTGTTCGAGAGGGGGAGAGTGGGGGACTTGGAGAGGGAGAGATGGGCAAAGTCTCCTCGTCTCGCGTTTTTCTTGTCTCCCGATCTTTCTGCCGCCACTTTCTGTCCCGGCCGGTCTTGCGAGAGGATGCCGGTGCCGATGGCATCGCAAACGCGAATTTGGAATTGCCAGCGCTGGGCCCAGGCTTCGGTCTGCTCGTTTTGGCAAATCTTGAGCAGAATGGTGTTCTTGCCCTTCTTCAGCGTTCCTTTGGCGATGTACTGGTCAATGTCGTCGCCCGAGTGATAAACATGGTTGGAGGTGGCGAGCTTGCCATTCAGCCAGACCTTGTTGGCATTGATGCAGCACATCCGCAGGTCGCAGGGCTGCTCCTTGTCGGCCAGAAACTCCGTATAGGCATAGGCCACCGCTCCCTTGTGGTTGGCGAGCAGCTTGTTGAGATCGACGAGGCCGTAGTCGTCGGCTGAGGTGGTGTCGAACCACTTCACCCTTCCCTTTTGCCCTTCGTATTCGGCGGCGAGGTCGATCTTCTCTTCGGGTGGGTAAGTGGTATCCCACCCCTTATCGGCCAGATTGTCGAAGGGGCCGATGATCTTCCAGTTTTGGACGAAGCCCATCTGCGCGGCGATGTCGGGCTTTTCGCCAAGGTCCTTGAGCCTGGCGGCAGCGGCTTTGATCTGGTCGAGGTCGCGGGCGTGAAACAGGGCCTTTTGATACTGCTTGATCGCGGTTGGCTGGGCACTGATCGTCTCGGCTTCGGTGAGCAACTGGGCGACGGCATCGCGGCGGAGCTCGGTGCTGGGATCGTCGAGCAGCGTCGGAATCAGCCGCTGTTCGGCGGTGGGATCGACGGCAGCGATCAGTTCATAGGCAAGCCGTCGAGCGCGAGGCGCGTGCTTGGTATCCGCCAGGAATTTTTCGAGCTCCCCCTTGGGCAACTGTTGGCCCGCCCGCTGCGCGACTGACTCAGCGGCGATTCGCAGCCAGTTGGTCGCCAGCGGACCGGCCTTGTCCATCGCGGCTAGAATTTGCGGCAGCTGGCCCGGCTCGGCTTGCGAAACGACGCGAGCGGCGGCGGTTGCGTCGTTGTGACCTGCTCCCTCGGTGCCAACGGCGACGATTTTGGCGAGCGCGGTGTCAATCTCAGCGGCGCAGGCGAACCTGCCCCAACCGAACAGCGCACCTAAAGACAACATGACGACGGCAAGCCAACGCGAACAGGTCATAAATCAGGCCCTCGATTGCGGAATGTCGGCGGGACACGAATTGTACCCGGCCCGAGAGTTAGCGGGGATAGGGCCAGCGTCCCATCGCAGGTTGCTTTTGCCTTCCCAGCCGACGATATTGGCGTTCCTGCAGCCGGTCCGTTCCCGCCCCCCCTTCCCACCCCTTCGCACGTTCAGGAGCCGTTACATGTTGCGTTGGATTGTGCCTGTATCGATTGCCTGGGCTGCCTTACTCGTGGGAAATTTCGTCCAAGCCGAAACCAACTGGCCCCGCTGGCGCGGTCCCGAGCAAAACGGCCATAGCAGCGACTCGAACCTGCCGCAGAAGTGGACGGAGGCCGACATCGCCTGGAAAACCAAGCTCCCCGGCAGCGGCCAGTCGTCGCCAATCATTTGGGGAGACCGCATTTTCCTGACCGCTTATCTGGAGCAAGGGGCGGAGCGGATTGTCTTTTGCGTCGATCGCAAAAAGGGGGACATCCTCTGGCAACAGTCGGCCTGGAAGGGGGAGCCAGAGAAAGTGCACGTGATGAACGGCTGGGCGTCGGCCACCTGCGTGACCGATGGCGAAGTGGTCATTGCGTTTTTCGGGCGCGGCGGGGGCCTGCACGCGTATAACGTCGATGGCAAGCCGCTCTGGTCGAAGGACTTGGGCCGCTTCGAAAGCCCCTGGGGCGTTTCAGCCTGCCCGATCCTGGTCGATGACATGGTCGTGCAAAACTGTGATGCCGATGTGGATGCCTACATTACGGCCCTCGACAAGCGAACCGGCAAGGAGATTTGGAAGACCAAGCGCCGCGACCACCGGGGCTGGAGCACGCCGATTTTGGTGCAAGCCGGCGAGCGGCGCGAGCTGGTCGTCAACGGGCACGAAGGAACCCAAGCCTACGATCCGGCGACCGGCCGCGATCTGTGGTTCTGCAAGGGTTTCAACGGCCGCGGAGAACCGACCGTCACGCCGGCCGGTGATTTGCTCTGCGTGGTGAACGGCCTTGCGGGCGATTTTTACTCGGTGCGGCCGGGGGGCGAAGGGGACGTGACCGCCACACACATGGCCTGGCACACGCCCCGCAAAGGGGGCCGCGATTGCCCCTCCCCCATCGTCGTCGGCAACTTCATCATCGTTTGCGACATGGCCGGCATCGCCACCTGCTACGACGCGGTCGATGGCCACATCTATTGGAAAGAGCGGCTGACCGGCAAGTTCAGCGGCTCGCCAATTGCCGCCAAGGGGCTCGTCTATTTCGTCAACGAAGCGGGCAAAACGATTGTGATCGAGCCCGGCCCGGCACTCAAAATTGTAGCCGAAAGCGACCTGCCCGCCGGGCCGGATGAAATCTTTCGTGCTTCGCCTACGCCTTGCGACGGGCAACTCTTCATCCGCAGCACCGGCGTGCTGTATTGCCTTGGGAAAAAGTGAGTGGTGCGGGAAGGTAGCCACGGGTGAAACACGGATCAGAAAAGACATGGGCTTCCCTTCAGTCGGAGAATTTACCTGCGATAACCAATCTCCTGCGTCTGATCGCCAACTCTCCATTGAGGCTCGCTTAATAAAGCACCTGCGGACTTGGCGTGAAGTCCGAAGATTGCGGTCCGCGAGCGACCATAAGATTGACCAGGAAATTTCGTCTCTCCTGGAGTGGTTCATCTGCCAATGCCTACCCTATGGGCCGAGCAACGTGGATGGTTGGTGGTCGGATGGTGTGGTGTATCTCGAAATCCATGAGACCGCTGCGGAGTCATTTCAGTTATTGAGAGTCACATGGATCGGATGCTTAGGCTTGACGCCATTTGAAATCGACATCGAACTAAATCCCACCGATGACCAGTGCTTCTCCAAGACCGTTTTCCGAATCGGGATGCTTGATGAACGCGGGATTCCCCGACTCAGTGACTGCCGCGAGAAGAGCGTCGCCAAGCTGTTGGCGATGCGCCCGCAGCGCAATCAAGATTGGGCGATGGCAGTGGAATTGACTCCCCGATAGCGCAACAGGTGCACCTCCGCTTCCTTCATCTGGTGCGGCTGGGAATCGATAGCATCCGTGTTCAATCTGTGTTCCATCCGTGGCTAAATGATCCAAACTCCGAGGCGATGATGCACCTGACTCTGTTCCTTGCCACTTTCGTCTGTGGCGCTGATGCCGAAGACCTGACTTGCCTCAAACCGGCGGCGGGCGAACCGGCGGCGGCGACACTCTTCCACGCCGATTTGCAGCGACAAGCGTATGCGGCGCTCGATAAGCGACAGGCGGCATACGAGCAGCTGAAAACGCCGGAGGAGATCGCCGCATATCAAAAGAGCTTGCGCGAGGTGATGATTCGCCAACTGGGCGGCTTTCCAGCGAAGACCCCGCTGAACGGACAGGTGGTGGGGAAGATCGAGGCGGATGCTTACGTTATCGAGAAGGTGATCTTCGAGAGCCAGCCCCAGCATCGCGTGACGGCCAATTTGTACCTGCCAAAGCAAGCCGGGCCGCATCCGGTGGTGCTGGTGTCGAGCGGCCACAGCCGCACGGCCAAGGCGGCCGAATACAACCAGCGGATCAGCATCGCCCTGGCCCGGCAGGGAGTGGCGGCGTTTTGCTACGACCCGATTGGCCAAGGCGAGCGGTCGCAAATTCTGACGAAAGAGGGCCAGCCGCAATTCACCGGCACGACGACCGAGCACTACCTCGTCGGTGTCGGCTCGATCCTGGTGGGAACGAACACGGCCCGCTACCGCGTCTGGGACGCAATGCGGGCCATCGACTACGTCGCTAGCCGGCCGGAAATCGACCCGCAGCGGATTGGCTTCACCGGCTGCTCCGGCGGAGGAACGCTGACGAGCTACGTAATGGCCCTTGATGAGCGGGTGAGCGTCGCCGCCCCGGCTTGTTACCTGACGACGTTTCGCCGCCTGCTTGAAACGCTGGGCCCGCAGGATGCCGAGCAGAACATTTTTGGCCAACTGACCGCCGGCATCGACCAGCCGGACTATGTGCTGCTGCGGGCTCCGCGGCCGACGCTCATCAGTTCCACGACCGGCGATTTCTTCGACATTGGGGGCTCGTGGGACAATTATCGCCAGTCGAAGCGGATCTATGCCCGGCTCGGCTATCCCGAACGGGTCGATCTGGTCGAAGCCGAAGGGGGGCACGGCGTGCAGCCGGCTAATCTGCTCGCCATTACGCGCTGGATGCGAAGGTGGCTGCTGAACAAGGACGACGCGATCACCATCGAGCCGATTGTCACTCGGACGGAGGCCGAACTGCGCTGCACGGACAAAGGGCAGGTGCTGCTGCTGCAGGGCGAGCGGTCGGTGTTCGACCTGAATGTGGAAATCGAACAAGGCCTCGCTGCCAAACGACGCGAATTCTCAGCCAACACCCCGCCAACCGAGGCCTTGGAAGCCGTGCGCAAGACCATTGGCCTGCGCCCGGTGGCCGAGCTTGGCAAGCCGCGGATGGTTGAAGCGGGACGGGTCGATCGCGAGGGCTATCACATCGATAAATTCGTGCTGCACACCGCTGCGGGCGTGCCGCTGCCGGGGCTGACGTATCATCCGAAGGCGGTGACGGGCGAGACGTATCTGTATTTGCATGAGGACGGCAAGACGGGAGATGGCCAGATCGGCGGCCCGATTGAGAAATTGGTGCTGGCGGGGAGCGTGGTCGTTGCGGTCGATCTGCGCGGCACCGGCGAAACGGCCGCCACCAAGCCCGATCCGATTTTGGGGGATGCCAAGGGGTATTATCTGGCGTATCTGCTGGGGCAGTCGATTGTCGGCCTGCATACCGAGGACGTGCTGGCAGCGGCGATGTTTGTGGCGAATTACAAAACGAAAACCCCGCGCGAGGTGCATGTGATCGCCGTCGGGCGGCCGGGCATTGCCGCCCTGCACGCAGCCGCGCTCGCTCCGGACCAAATTGCCTCGCTCGCGCTGCGCGATTCGCTCCCCGCCTGGTCGCCGGTCGTCGGACAATTGATCCCGGCCAGGCAGCTTACCTCCACCGTGCATGGGGCGCTACGGGTTTACGACCTGCCTGATTTGGCCAGGTCGCTGGGCACTCGGCTAAAGAAGTAGCGTCGCCGCCGCATTCCGCACTTCGCAGGGGGGCGCAAGCGCGATAAACTGTCACCAATTCAACCTGACCGCTAGTCGCCGATCCAATTGCCACGAGGAGCCGCGTCATGCATCTGGGAAACGGGGCGATCACGCCCGAATGTGCCGCCCTGACCTGGGGAGCCGCCGCTGCCGGGCTGGGGCTGGCCGGCTGGTTGGCCCGCCGCGACGGTATCGATCGCGAGCGGCTGGCGCTGGCAGGCGGTTTGGGCGCGCTAGTCTTCGCGGCGCAGGCGATCAATGTGCCGTTGCTGCCGGGAACGAGTGCCCATCTCGTCGGCGGCGTGCTCCTGGCATGGGCGGTGGGTCCGGGCCTCGGGGCATGGACGATGGCCCTGATTTTGACTTTGCAAGCAGTGCTCTTGGGGGACGGCGGACTTCTGTCGCTGGGAGCGAACATCCTGAATATGGCGATCCTGCCCGCTGGATTGGTCGCGGCAGTCCGGCCCGAACGCGACTCGGCCCCGGCCTGGAAGCCGGCGCTGCTGGCGGCGATTAGCGTGCCGCTGGCCGCGCTGCTCATCGTCGGTCAAACGGCCCTGTTTCGCGGAGGGGAGCTCGCTGGCTGGTCCGACTTTGCCGCGCGTATGGTCGTAACGCACCTTTGGATCGGCGTGGCCGAAGGGGGGCTGACGCTGCTGCTAGTGCTCGCGCTCGCGATGCTGACGCAGCCTGCCGCCAGGTGGCGGCAGGCAATGGCCGCGCTGGCGGGGGCGCTGGTTTTGGCCTGCCTCGTGCCGCTGTCGTCGAGCCTGCCAGATGGCTACGAGGCTGCGGCTCAGCGGGCGGGTCTGCAGCGGTTGCTGGCTGAATAAAGAAAGCCCGCGAAGGTCATTCGCGGGCTTAGTAATCGTTAGCGAAGATCGGCCGGCAAAGGTTAGGTTCCTTTGTCATCCGTTTTGGGGCCGTTCAGGTCCAGCTTTGGCTCGCCGGTAGGATCGCTATCCTTCGGCTCACCCGCCGGCTGCGGGTCGGCGGGGGTCAGTTCGTCCTTCTTCAGCAGGCTCTTTTCCGTTGCCGGGGTGGGGGTGGGCGTCGCCTTCAGGGCGGGAGTCGGAGCCGGCGCGGGAACCCTGCGAACTTCGACCTTCTGCGCCGAGGTGGTCGGCGGCAAATAGACCGGCGCGTCAAACGTTGTCACCGCCCCTTCGTAGACGATCGAGTCGTAGCCCGTGCCCAGCGGCACCCGCATGGTGACGGTCCGCGGCACGAGGCGGTTCGTTTGCTGAGGAATCCAGCGGCCAACTTGCTTCGGCACTTGCACGGTCTTTGTTTCGGTAACGTAGCGGCAAACCTGCACGTCGTAGTTTTCGGTCACTTCCTCGGTTTCGATCCGCCGCACCTGATACGGAACTTGCCGGGTGTGGACTTCTTCCTCGTAGCGGACAGTCTGAATCGGCGTCTTCACCTCGACCCGCTCGGTGACGGGGCGCTGCACGGTGACCGGCACGTCGCGCACTTCCTCGACCTGCTCGATTCGCCGCACCGTGACCGGAATCTGCTGGGTGACTACTTCGTCGTGGAAGCGCGTCACCGTGACCGGCACTTGCTGGGTCACCACTTCATCCACCAGCCGATTCACCGTGACGGGAACCTGCTGCGTGAATTGCACCGGCTGCATGCTGGTGACGGGAACCTGCTGAGCAACGACATTGGGGACGAACGTCGTCACCGGTCGCAGCACGCCCGGAGCGGTTTGCGGAACCCAGCTGAGACCCCCGCGACGCCAGGCGGTTTGCCCGGTGAACGGATCGACGGTGACGCCCCGCGGAGCCCACATCAAGCGATTGCGCGTGCGGCCGGGAACATAGCCCCAGCTGCTGACCAGCGAGCTTTGATCGACGAGCTGCGTTTGCATCGTCGTCACCGGCTGGAAGGCGGTGACCGCCTGGTCCTGCATCACGGTCTCTTGCACGGCCCGGCGA
>JANRLS010000010.1:0-5370 GCA_033762315.1 Pirellulaceae bacterium | reverse complement strand
ACCGCCACCAATCGCGGCATTACCGTCGCCAGCCAGGCGGTGGGTGCCGCGCCGCAAGTGAAGCTCGCCCTGCCGCCGGAAGTCGATGGCGAAATTCGCATTGCTTTGGTCGATCCGGCGCAGTCGCCGCCGGAAGTTCTGCAAGAGTCGCTCGCCTATCGCCAACCGCGCCGCGAGCTGAAAATCGCTCTGCAAGACCTCAAATCGCACTATGCTCCCGGCGAGCAAGTGCGGCTGAAGGTGGCCATTCGCGACGAGAACGACCGCCCCGCGCAGGCCGCGGTCGGCGTGCGGGTATGGAACGAAGCGCTGGTGAAGGCGACGGGGGACGAGCCGGTGCTGTTGGCCGACGCGGTTCGGCACGCGGGGCAGTCCGAGTATGAGATTGCCGAGCAACCCGCATCGGTCGCACTGGGTGGCGGAGCCGCGAATTTCCGCGGGATGACGAAAGATTCCGACGCTCTCGCCATGCTTCCCGCGCAGGCCGCCGCCAAACAGCAGGCCGATAAGAAGGCTCCGCCGACCGGCAACGCTCAGCCGACGGCGAACGCCCCGGCGGCCGAGGCGCCGCCGGCCGGGCAGGCCGCGCTCGGCTTGGAGCAGCAAGACAAGCTCGAGCGATTCCATAAGGAAGTTACCGAGTTCGCCGCGCAGCCTGCCCTGGAAGGCGACCGTGCCCAACTGGCCGAGTTGCCTGGCGAGAATGGCTCGCCGGTGATTGGCAACTCGCTGACGAGCGGGCCGCTCGTGGTAAGCAACCGGGCCACGGTCGAGCTCGAAAGTCAGGTCCGCACCGAGCAGCTTCGCGACCAGTGGCACGACTGGCAACAACTGCTCGGTCGGGTGCTGCTCGCTGGTGGCGTGCTGCTGCTCGCGGTGCTGGGGGCCCTGGGGCTGATGCGCTATCCGCTGCGAACCTCGAGCGGCATGATGGGAGCGGTCGCGGCGGCGGCGGGAATTGTCGTCGGCCTGGCGTGGATCAACGTCGGCCCCGTCGCAGAGCGGCAGATGGCCGCTGTTGCCGTGGATGGGACGAGCGTGGCTCCCGCCGCGCCGAGCAATTCGACCGGCGAGGCCTTCACGACCGAGTCTTATCCCGCCGGGGACGCGGCCGATTTCGTCGCGCCGGTGGTGGTTCCTCCCGCTCGTCCGCTGGCCGATGATTCGTTCGCCGATCGCGACGAACATCGCGAGAAGGCGAACCTTGCGCAAGCGGGGCCCGCCGGTCGAGCCAAATCAGGCCGGGATGACGACCACGCGGCTGATCGGCCCGCCAAGGGAGGCGAGCTATTTGGCGGCAAGTTGGCTGGCAGCCTACCAGCCGGCGGTGGTGTGGGTGGAGCCAGCGGCGGCGGCGGTCGGGGGGGATCTCCCGCCGAGCCGCAAAGCAAGCCCGCAGCCGCGGCCAGCGACAAACCAACATCGCGCGAAAAATTGGAGGAACTTTCAGCTTCCTCGCCAACTCCTGGTCTCACCGCGACCACGCCTGCTGCCAACCCGGCGACGAGTGCCCCGGCGACGAGTGCCCCGGCGACGAGTGCCCCGGCGATAAGCGCTCCGGCTCCTGGCGCGGGGCCAGTGGTGGTCGATGCCCTGAAAGATGACCAGTCGCGGCAAGCGGCGGGCGAGGCCGCCAAGCGCTCGCGGGAGAGCGATCCGTCGGGTGCCCCGGCGGCACTCTATTTCAATCCGCAACTGATGGCCGACGAGCAAGGTCACGCGGTGATCGAATTCGAGATGCCCGCCGTCCCTTCGACGTATCGCCTGCTGATCGATGTCTATGGCAACGGCCGGCTCGGCGGCATGCAAACGCTACTCGAATGCAAACCGCCGCGGCCCGCCGACCAAAAGTAGCCGGCGTCGCGGCCAGTTATTGCAAACCGGCCGATTCGGTCGCGGCGCGAACGCGGCGAATGGCGATCATGTAGGCGGCGGTTCGCAAGCTGCAGCGGTGCGTGTTGGCTTCCTGCCACACCGCCTCGAAGGCGCGGGTCAACACCGCTTCCAGTTCCTGCCGAACGCGGTTCAGGCTCCACTTGTAGTATTGCAGGTTGTGAACCCACTCGAAGTAGCTGACGGTCACGCCGCCGGCATTGGCGAGGATGTCGGGGAGGACGGTAATGCCCCGCTGATGCAGAATATCGTCCGCTGCGGGGTCGGTCGGGGCGTTGGCCGCTTCGATAATCATCGGAGCCTTGATCCGCGCGGCATTTTGCGCGGTGATCACTCCGCCAAGCGCCGCCGGAATCAGCAGATCGACCTCCAGCTCCAGCAGCCGCTCGTTGGAAATCGGCTCGGCATGCGCATAGCCATGCAGCGAGCCGTTGTTGGCGAGGACATACGACAGCATCCCCCGCACGTCGAGCCCCTCGCTGCGGAAATAGGCCCCGGAGTGATCGCCGATGGCGACGATCTTGTAGTCCGAGTCCGACAGATACTTTGCCGCGTGCGAACCGACGTTGCCAAACCCTTGCAGAGCGACGCGGGTCTGGCTCGGCTTGCGCCCCAAAAGCCCCAGCAGCTTATACGCCAGAATGCCGACGCCCCGCCCCGTCGCCTCCTCGCGCCCTTCGATGCCGTATTGCTCGACCGGCTTGCCGGTGACGCAGGCGGGGTTAAAGCCATGATATTTTTCCCACTGGCTGCGAATCCACGACATTTCGCGCCAGGAGGTTCCCATGTCGGGGGCGGGGACGTCTTCGATTGGTCCGAAGAGATTGTGAATTTGATCGACGAACTTGCGGGTGATGCGTTCCAGTTCCTTGACGCTCAGCTTGCGCGGATCGATGGCGATCCCCCCCTTGGCCCCGCCATAGGGCAAATCGACAACCGCCGTTTTCCAGGTCATTAGCGTGGCGAGGGCCCGCACTTCGTCGAGATCGACTTCGGGGTGATAGCGCAGCCCCCCTTTCATCGGACCACGCGAGTCGTCGTGCTGCACGCGGTAGCCAATCAGGGTTTCGATCCGGCCGTCATCCATTTCGACCGGCAACTGCACTTGCACCTCGCGCTTGGGGGTAATCAGCAGTTGGCGAATGGCGGGGCTCAGTTGCAGGCGGTCGGCGGCCCGGTCGAAATACAGGCGAACGGCCTCGTGGGCTTTCATGGGAAACCAGGGGAGAGGGGGAAGGAGCCAGGGGACAGGAGCCAGGAACACGCGGTCACTGGGGAATTTTATCGACCGGAGCGAACGAATGGTTCGTGAAGAGCGGGGAGGAGTCCGGATTTGCTTCCCCGCGCCCGCCCAGGGCGGTACATTAAAGGGAAGCCTCGCGCCCCGGTTCAGCGTGCGCGCGTCGCCCCTCCTAATCGCTATAATCCGCAATCGCCCCCGAGGAATCGCCGGTGAGCGTCAACATCCCTCAGTTTTGGAAGCTGCTGCAGGAAAGCCGTTTGCTGGGGCCCGATCATTGCCAGCAGCTGGCGACCGATTTTTTGCACGTCAAAGGGGCCGACCAGGGAAACGCCAATGCCTTGGCCCAGTGGCTCGTCGCCCAGAACGTGCTGAGCGATTATCAGACGAAGATTCTGCTGGCCGGGCGGGCCGGGCCGTTTCACTATGGCGAGTACAAGGTGTACGACCGGGTGGAACGCGGCAAGCTGGCGGGGTGCTTTCGGGCGGTGCATGCGCCCACGGGGCACCCGGTGCTGCTCCACTTTTTAACGGGGCCGGTCATTACGGACCCCGCCCTGTGGGCCGCGGCAGCCAACGATGTGCTCGCCGCCTGCGCGATCGGGTCGCCGCATGTCGAGCGGTTTTTCGAGCCGGTCGATCTGCAGTCGTTCAAGTTTCTGGTGACGGAAGACCTGCGCGGAACGACGCTCGACGAGCGGCTCGCGGTGGGTCGCTTTCCCCCGGCCGAGGCGTGCCGCATGATGCGCCTGGCGGCGATTGGCCTGGCGCAGATGCACCAGTGCGGGCGAGCGCATGGGGACGTTCGCCCGGCCAACATTCTGCTCGAAACCATTCCCAACCATCCGGGCAACGCGAAGCTGCTGTTCGACGCCCACCAGCCCCCCGGTCCGATCGACTTCACCCCGCAGCAGCCCGGCAGCAAGCTGCTGACGCTGGCCGATTATCTGGCCCCCGAGTTGATGAGCCCCGGCCGCGTGCCCGATCCGTTGAGCGACATTTACGCCCTGGGCTGCACGCTCTATACGATGCTGTCGGGCAATCCGCCGTTTCCCGGTGGCAACATCCACCAGAAAATGACCCGCCACGCCACCGAGGCGATTCGCCCGCTGGAGCAGCTTGGCATCCCGCAGCCCTTGGCGCAGCTCGTCGCCTATTTGATGGCCAAGAACCCGGCCGTGCGGTATCAATCGGCGGCGATCGTCGCCGAGCAACTGTCGGTCTTCATCGATCCGAATGTGCTCTACGCCCAGCCTCCCGCCGCTCTGCCGACGCTCGCCACCTACGAGAGCTACATCCGCCAAAAGCACGCGCAGCTCGCCGGCCAGATGGGAAGCGCGGTCCCGGGCGGCGCGGCGCTGGCCACCGGCGTGACAGCCGTCACGGCGGTGACGCCTGCCGCCAGCGAGCCCGGCAAGTTTGGCTTCCGGTCGGATCGCGATCATCTCGGCGCGATGGCCACCGCCGTGGCTGCCGGCGAGCATGTGCCGGGGAGCGGGCCGGCGATTATCGCCCCCGGCTCGGCGCGGGCCGATGTGCCGGTGACGGCCGCCGAAGCGCAGCGCCGCAAGGAAGCACAGCAGAAGAAAAACCTGATTCTGGGCCTCGTCGGGGCCGGCGCGCTCGCCATTTTGGCCCTTGTCGGCATCAATATGCTGGGGGGCGGCGGCGATCAGCCGGGCCAGAACGGCGAAGTCGCTCAGAATAATGGGGGCGGCGACCCGATCGACGACATGGTGCCGACGATCATCGAGCGCCCCGATGTGGCGTTGCCGAATGTGCCGAAGACGCCCGTCACCGGCAATGGCAATCCGACGCCGCCAGTGACGCCGCCGGTCACGCCGCCGGTCACGCCCGTCGCTGTCGATGCGGGCTTCCAGCAAGAGATCGTGCCGGACGATGGCAAGCTCTTGTGGGCCTCCCCCACGACGGGCAAGCCGGTGGCCTTTCGGTGCGTGCCGCCGGAAGGGCAGCTGTTCATGATCGTCCGCCCGGCCGACATGCTCGCCAGCGGCGAAGGGGGGAAGGTGCTGCAGGCCCTGGGGCCGACTTTCGCCGCCAATCGCGCCGCCTGGGAAGGGGCCGCCGGCGTGCGGCTCGAAGAGGTCGAGCAGCTGATCGTCGGCCTGCACAACAACGACGCCAAATTTCCGCGGACGAGCTTTGTCGTCAAAACCAAAAACCCAGCCAGCCGCGACTAGCTGCTCGGCAAATGGGGGAATCCGGCCGCTGCCCAA
>JANRLS010000009.1:0-36626 GCA_033762315.1 Pirellulaceae bacterium | reverse complement strand
TAGTGCCCAGTTTCAAGGCCCGTGGTATCCGCTGGCATGCGGAAAACGTACTCCTCGTTGTCATCGAAGGTAGGACATCGCTACGACTCGCGAGCGCTTCACACGCCCATTGTCGAAATGCAGCGTCTTGACCGAGCCGTAGCGCATTCGCCACATATTGTTCTTCTGACGTGGCGATCATTTCTGGCATTCCCATTTGCCGGTAACACGCGGCCGTATGCCGAGAGACAAATACACTTCCTTCAAACGCGACCAAGGGGAGATTCAAAGAGAAGCAGTCGAATGCGCTACTCGCGGCGCAAAAGTGCGTCGTGTCTAGCAGAACGTCGGCTACTGATAACAGGGAGCGGTATGGCTCGCGCGACTGCCACGGGACGAAAGTGATTCGGTCGGCAACATCGGGGAATGAACCCGAAAGTCGCTTGGACAGGAGCTCGCCCGGAGTCGTGTTGGCCATGTGAATGACGCGCTGCACCGGCGCTGCAATCCGCGCGTCGCAGACTGTCCGCCGGTGTCGCGACCTGACGTAACCGACGACCCCAAGAAACGCCAAAACCCCTGTGCTAGCAAGGGTTTTGACGTGGATCGTCGCCAATTGTCATCCATTGGCGGAGTCGGGGTGACAGGATTTGAACCTGCAACCTTCTGCACCCCATGCAGACGCGCTAGCCAGGTTACGCTACACCCCGATAGTTGTGGGACACCGATCCGCCGGATGGGTTCGATGGCCACCTATGGAATATCCCAGATTGTTGAGGTTTTGGCAATCCGGGACGGGTGGCCCACGGTGAACTGCGAATTTGGCCAGAGAACATAGAGGGACTGAACTGGGCCGGCGTTCGTTCGCGGGGGCACGATCGACCAGGCCAGGGGATGGCAATTGGCGGGTCGCTTCGACTACGATGCGGCCATCATGGAGAGTCCAATCCCCAAGGGTTCGTCCGCCGGCCAGCCACCAACGACGTGGCTGGGGCGCTGGCAAGCAACTCCCCTTTATCTGCGAATTTTGCTCGGCGTGGGGCTGGGGCTATTGGTCGGCCTCGCGCTACGGCAGTTGCACTTTGCGTTGCTGCCGCTGGGGAAGCATCCGTTTTGGCAGCACGTGCAGCCGCTGGCGGTGGCCGAAGGGTTGGCGATTCCTAGCCGACTGGTGCTGCGAGTTCTGGGCGCGCTCGCCGCGCCACTCATCTTGTTGGCCGTGGTGCAGGCCCTGATGCACGCGCAAATTCCCAAAGGGAGCGGCTTGCGGCTCTTTAGCTTGCTCTTGCTAAACACGCTGGTCGCGATTTTCATCGGCCTGGCGGTTGCCAACGTGGTGCGCCCCGGCAAATGGGCCCACGCCGAGCCGGAAAAAAACGCCGAAAAGAAGGAGCAGCACGCCGATCCGCTGGCCCAGTTTCTCGAAAACGTGCCGAAAAGCCTGTTCGGCCCGCTCGGAGATCAAGGGAGCGTCCTCTCGGTCATCTTCATTGCGGTCGCGTTTGGCATCGCGCTGCGACGAATGAAGGACGAGCCGATCCACACCTTGGCCGACGCGGTATCGCTGGGCTTTCGGGCGCTGATCGTCATTTTGCACTGGATTATCGAGGTCATTCCGCTGGCGGTATTTGGCATCGTCGCCAGCATTATCGGGACGAAGGGATTCTCGGCGTTCGTCAATTTGGGGGCGTTCATCCTGGCGGTGCTGCTGGCGCTCGCGCTGCAACTGGTCTATTACCTGGTGCGCATCCGGCTGGGGTCGTGGGCGCGGCCGCTGGTGGTGCTGCGCGGGATGCGCGACGCGCTGGTCATGGCGTTTTCGACCGCCAGCTCCACCGCGACGATGCCCGTGACTTATGCCTGTCTGCGCGAGAAAGTCGGTCTGCGGGAACGCTCGGCCAGCCTGGGGGCGCTCGTCGGGGCGAACTTCAACAATGACGGTACGGCCCTGTATGAAGCGATGGCGGCCCTGTTCGTGAGTCAGATGTTGGTGGCCCAGGGGGCGATCAATCCGCTGACCGGGCTGCCGTTTGAACCGCTGACGCTAACGCAGCAACTGCTGCTGGTGGCGACGAGCGTCGTCGCCTCGGTCGGCGCGGCGGGCATTCCCGAAGCGGGGCTGGTCACCATGACGCTCGTCTTCAAGGCGGTCCATTTGCCGACCGACTATATCCCCGTGCTACTGACCATCGACTGGTTTCTCGACCGTTGCCGAACAACGGTCAACGTGATGGGGGATGTGAACGTGAGCTGTTTGCTCGATGGGCGCGAGCGGGAGGAGGCGCATCCCCCCGATGCGACGGATCGGGAGTTGTCGGAAATCGCGTAGGGAGTAGTTGTCCTTTGCTGACGCGGCGGGCTTGTATGAACAGGCCCTTGCTGACGCGGTGGGTTGGTGTGGGCGAAGTTGGCGGCAAGATTAGCCGGCGGGGCGGAAGCCGGTGATGCGGCCGCCGGTGGGCTGTGGCTCGCGAATCCATTGACGGTGGGCCGGCGCGGGCTCGCGAATGTAGGACGCGGGACGCTCGGCGTAGCTGGCCGGAGCAGCGGGGGCAACGGGAGGCAAGTATTGCAGTTGCGGAGGGGGCGTGGCCGCGAGGGGGGGCGCGGCCGGCTGCTGGCTGGCTTGCAGTTGTTCGAGACAGCGCTGCAGCTGCTCCAGCTTGCGCTTGAGACGCTCCTCGGCATCTTGAATCTCTTGCAGCTTGGAATCGAGCTCGGCGGCCGCGGCCCGCTGTTCTTCCGTGGTGGCGGCAGCCGTTCCGCCGGAGACGCCATGGACCCCGGCCACGGCCTGACCGGCCAGGGCGGTTCCACCGACCATCGCGCCGGCCATGGGAACTCCCGCGGCAAAAGCTCCGGCCTGACCGGCCACGAACGGGGCTTGCCCGCCATCAAGTTGCATCCGGGCATTCGACCGGCTGCGAAAGACCGACGGCAGACTAAGGGTGGGCATCCGCAGCCGCAGTTCGGGGAAGGTCAGCTCGGCCCCTTGGATGCCGGTCGTTTCGGATGGTCCCTGCACGGTGCCCATGGGGGGTGGCGCGACGAACATCCCTTGCGGCTGGGCGGGGGGCGGCGGACAAGGGGGCAGGCAGGGAGGGAGGCAGGGAGGCTTTGGCTGGCACCGATTGCAGGGAGCCGTGCAGGAGGTGGCCGGCGCGGTGCAGGGAACCTCGGCGAGCAAGGTGCCGCCTGCCGACAACAGGATCACGCTCATGGCAAGTGTTCGCAACATGTCAGGCTCCATCCTGAGGGCACGCAGTTCGCGGCACGATCAGCGGGCGTCATCCATGACGCTCGGCAGGTTGTTCGGCTATTCCGCGTCGGGAACGGGAGGCGCGGGGACCGGTTTCATTGGCTTGGGAGCGTGGTGTGCTTCGAGCTCCCGCAGGCGGCGCTCATCTGATGCGGATTTGCGTTCGATTACCCCCACGAGCCGGTCCACTTTGGCGCTCAGTTCTTGCACATTATCCATCACCTGGTTGATGCGGCGGTCGAGCTGCTGCACGTCGGCGGAAGCGGAGGTGGACGGCGCGGCCTCGGAAGTGCCGGGGCGGTCGGCAGTAGCCGATTTGACCATCGCCATCAGCTCGTCGATTTGCGATTTGAGCTGCGCGTTGGCGGTCGCGTTCGTTCCAGCTACGCCGGCGACACCATTCACCGCCGTGCCGCCGAGAACCGTGGTGTTGACTCCGGCGACGAGCTGCGTTGCCGCGAGTTGCACGGGCATCATCGGCACCATCGCGACCGGCATCGATGCAACTACCGGCGTCGATACCGGGGGCATTTCGCAGCCCCGGCACAGGCAGCCGTGCGGCCGGCAGTGGCGCACATAGACGGGTGCCGGTTGCCCTTTGCACTCGCAGAGTTTCTGCACGAACCCGGTGCAATCCTCGGCGTCGGCCCAGGCCGGGACGAAGAGAATGGCAACGACGAAGCAAGCTGGAGGGCGTAGGAGCATAGCTTGGTCCATGAAAAAAGGTTGCGCCCGGCGGGGGGATGCCAGGTGCAACCTTCGTGTATTCGTCCACCCGCTCCGGGTGGTTTAGCTAATCTGGTTGGCTCGGTAAGCCCCTCAATCCGCCCGTGTCAGGGGATGTCACTGGGCCGGATACAGCTTCTCTAGCCGGGACAACCCATCCTCGATTTTCTGCTGGCTGGCGCCGATCAGCGTGGCTTTATCCTGAAAGTCGCGCTCGGCGGAAATGAAGTGCCCCGTGCTCGTTTCCTTCTGCTCGACTCCATCGACGCCGCCCGGTGGCAATACGTCCGCAGGCTCCTTGCCGCAGCCGCAGCCAGGCGCGGCCCCATCCCCCGTTTTGGCCTTGATGATGATTTCCAGCAGCGGCAAGAGCAGGTCGAAGGCGCTTTTCATCCCGGCGGCGTGAACGGAACTTACGTCGCTCGTGGTCGCAGTGTTGGTCGTCGTCGCGCCGAGCGTGGTGATGCCAAGGGTGGTCGTCGGCAGCACCGAGACGGTTGCCGGGGCGAAGCTGAAGGTCGAGGCACCGAGAACAGTTGTGGGCAAGGCGGTCGCGCCAAGCACGGTCGTCGGGGCCACCGCGACCGGCGCGGCTGGATAGTAGTAGCAGCAACCATGATGACGATGCCACCAACCCGCCTCCGCCGACAGCGGCAGGGTGAGCAAAGCCACGGGCAAAGCGAGCAACGTGAGACAGCGCATCGGAGCGACTCCACTGGGTCGGGAATGTTGAGGTGATCGGAAACGGAACCACGGCCAGTGCTGGCAAAGATAGCCCCCATTTTCGCGGGAGTCAAGCGGCCCAAACAAGTAGCAAGCACCATGCCGACATCTGGCCGTCGCGAACCAGAGTGCCGAGGCAGTATCCCGCCAGAGCCGGTCGATCAATAGGTGATCGCGCTGTCGCTGCTCCCCTTTTTGGGGCTTTGCTTGCGCAGTTCTTGCATCATGTGCGAGATGCCGCGGCAATACTGGCGGATCGCCTCGGCGAAGTTGCCGGATTTGTCGGCGGCGGCGGCCTGATGACACGCTTCGTCCAGCGGCCGCCAATGGATGGACCACTGACCATCACGGGCCGCTTCGCGCAGCTCGCTGAGCGTATCGGCCAGTTTTTGGGCCAGGTCGTGGCTCGGGGGACAGACCGTGCTAGTGTAGGGGCCTTTGCCCAATATTTTTCCCTGCCCGACGACGGTGCCGCTGGTGTAGCCGCGATATTTGCGAGCGAGCCCCACTACTGCCGACACGACGCCAACCCCCAGCGCCGCGGCGGCGGGAATGTAGTGTTGCATCAGCGCGATGACGCCGGCCGCGAGCACGCTGACGGCGGCGACGATCCAAAATGCCGGATGGACCGGGTGGGTCTCGCGCGTGCCGCCGACGCGAATCGGATCGGCACTGCCATTGGTCGCGGCTTCGGGACCGACGACGCGTGCGATGAGCACGGTGCAGTTGTCAGGGCCACCACGCAGATTGGCCAAATCGACGAGGGCCTGAGCCGCTTCTTTCGGTGGCAAGCTGGCGAGAATCGCGCCGAGCTCGCCATCTTCGACCTTGCCGGTCAGGCCGTCGCTGCACAAGAGATAGACATCTCCCACCGCGATCGGATGCGGACCTTCGAGATCGGACTGCACCTTTTGATTGGGGCCGAGCGAGCGGGTGATGACATTCTTGGGAACCACGGCGGCGATGTCGGCACCGGCGGGCAATTGGCCCGAGGCCCGCAGCTCCCATTGCAGGCTGTGGTCGAACGTAAGCTGCTGGACGGTGTTGCCACGGAGGCGATAGATGCGGCTGTCGCCAATGTGGGCGCACATCGCCCCTTGCGGCAATAGCACGAGGACGCTGCAGGTCGTCCCCATGTTGTGAAAATCGGGGTTGGCGTTGCCGCGGCGATTGATTTCGGTATTGGCCTCGCGGACCGCCAGTTGCAGCGCTTCGGGGGGAGAAAGATCGACGTGCTTGTGATACAGGTGCGGCACATTGTCGGTGGCGAGCTTGCTGGCGAGCTCGCCAGCGGCGTGCGCACCCATGCCGTCGGCCACCATCAGCAGGTGGCCGCGCTTCTTGAAGAGGTCGGGGGTATCGGCCACGACGACGGCATGCGAATCCTGGTTGGTCGTGCGGCGCATGCCCACGTCGGTCACATTCGCCGTTTGCAGACCCGTTGCAAAGCTCACGCTGTTGCCCTTCCGCCGCCAGACATGTTGCCGATTTGCCCTGTGCTTGGATTTCTCATTCTAACGGGTGGCCTATTGCGAGGTAAGCCGGATTTTCGGCGGACCGCGAATCGCAAACCCCTGTCGCGATTCAGGTTAGTCGATGCCCGGTCTGATGCAAGCAGCCGGGGCGACAGCAGCGCAAGCAGGGCAAAATTCGTCTGGCAGCGCGAGCGGACGATTTCTATACTCCGCCCGCTCCTCGCTCCCCAATCTGGGATTCTCGCGCCGTGACTCGATTGACCGTCAATTCGTGTTCGCCTGGCCTCAGCCGACAGGTGCTGATCGCACTGTTGGCGGCAGCCTGCCTGGCCTCGGCCGGTTGCGTGCGGCGAAGGATGACAGTCCGCTCGTTTCCGCAAGGGGCGCAGGTCTTTGTCGATGACCAGGAAATCGGCACGACACCATGCTCGGCGGCATTTGTGTACTACGGCACGCGGAAGATCACGCTGATTAAGGATGGCTATCGGACGGAGACGCTGTATCAGGCGATGAATCCGCCGTGGTATCAGATTCCGCCGCTCGATTTCGTGACCGAGAACCTGCTGTCGCGAGAAATCCGGGATGAGCGGGTGGTCGATGTGCAACTCGTGCCGCAAGAGATCGTCCCCCAGGCCAAATTGCTCGAGCGGGCGCAGTCGCTGCGTGGCGGGGCGGTGACGGGGCAAATTACGTTGCCGCCCGGTGTCGATGCGCCGCCGATCCTCTCGCGCCCCGGCGATGGCCTCCCCGGTGGCGAGCCGATTCCGCGCTATCCTCTGCCGGCACCGCCGGGGGTGATTCCTGGCGGACAGTCGCCCGTGGGACCAGCACCGATCGAGGCGGTGCCCGCTCCCGCGCCATTGCCGGCGTTAGGTCCGCCACCCGGCCCCAGCGGCGAGGCGCTGCCGTTCTTTCCGCCAGCCGCGAGTGTTCCGTAAGTGCAGGCTCCGTGGGACGAAGCCTTGCTTCGTCGTCCAAATCGCGGGCAGGTGACGAAGCACGGCTTCGTCCTACCAGCCAAAATCAAGCTCTCGCCAAGCGCTAGGCGAGCGGCATCCGAATGCCGCTGATGGCATCGATTGTGGCCCGCGATTTCGTCGGCGCGGGAACCGCTTGCCGCGTCGCGTCGTGCATCGCCAGTTGCGACTGAATCAGATGCGGCATCCAGAGGGCTTTTCCGACCAGTTCCGAAAGGACGTTCGGATCGAACGGCTTGCGAAGATAGTAGGCCGCGCCGGCGTCATGCGAGCGGCGGATGATGTCGGGCAACTGCGAGGCCGAGACGAACATCAGCGGCACATCTTGCATTCCCGGCAGGCGGCGGATTTCGCGGCAGAGCTCCAGGCCGCTCTCGCCGCCGAGATTGACATCGCATATCACGAGGTCGAGGGCGATCGTCCGTCCCGCCTTCAGCGCCGCTTGCCGATCGCGGGCACAATGGCACACGTAGCCCGCCAGGTCGAGCACGGCGGCGGTGCCGGTGAGCGTGATCGGGTCGTGATCGATAATCAGAATTTCGGCGGGATCGCGAGCAAGCATAGTCATTGGCAGCGACTTCTTCCGAGAGGAAAGGGAAGCTCGCCGCTCCATCGGCGCCCGGCACGGGCTATTCATCCATCAAAGTTTGGTTTCGGTCATAGGCCTGACAACGGGCCAGAAATCTTTGCCACGCTTGCGCGGACGGCATTGGCGGCGCGTTCGGCAGGGGGAATGGGACGCGAGCGAGTCATCGGGGCGACGATGAACTTAGCGGGGGACTGGGCGAACAGAGAATGAGGGGCTATTCCTTTTCTACCGGTTTTGGCGGGTATATATTCCACGCGCTGTGTCACCGGCCAACAGCCTCAACCTTCCGGGAGCCCTCGCATGTCGTCGCTGCTCTTCAATTACTTGTATTCCGTGCCGATGCTCGCGGTCTGTGGCCTGGGGCTCGTCGGTGTACTCATGAACTGGGGAAAGATCGGCAAAGGAGCAATTCCGGCCGTGCTCGGCTGCCTGTTGCTCTTGGGTTCGGCCTTTGTGGGGCCGCTCGTTCGGTTTGCCATCGGCCGCATGGCCATTCAAATGGACGGGAACCAGATTGGCTACCTGTTCACGGGAGTTGGCGTAGTTACTTCCGTGGTCGAGGCGCTTGGTCTCGCGGCCATTTTGCTGGCTGTTTTCGCGGGGCGCGGCGAACCGGCACCTGCCGGGATGGCGGGAATGCCCGGAATTCCGGGCCAACCGCAAAAGCCGTGGGGATGATGAAGGCGCACAGCTTCGGCACCGAGCATTGGCCGGGTGCCAGACTGCTAGCACCGCCGCATTCGCCTTGACGCTTTCGGTCCAGGCTGCGAGACTCCGCCGCCGAGGAAGGGCAATTTCTTTCAGGATGGAGCCTGCCATGATGCGCGGTTTGTCGCTGGTAATAATGTTGTTTGTCGCCGTGGGGCTTGCCGGCTGCGGCGGAGGTGGTTCGCAGCCCATTGCCGGCGGCAATGGTCAGCCCGAGCGGCAACCGGTAGCGGTGCCGGCGAGCGCGACGCCCGATCAGGTGGTATCGGTGTTCCTCGGCGCGCTCCGTTCGGGGGATAAGCCGACTACCGCCCACTTGCTCACCACCAAGGCCCGCGAAGAGACCGCCAAGCATGGCTGGGCGGTCGATCCCAAGGGTTCGCCAAACACGAAGTACGAAATTCACGCCGCCGAGATTTTGCCGGACAATCCCAACGGCTCGCATGTGACGAGCGTCTGGACCGAGACCTTCGACGATGGCACGATCACTTATCAGATCGTGTGGGTTCTCCGCAAAGAGACCCCCGGTTGGCGGATCGCCGGCATGGCGCTCGAATTGGTGCCGGGTCAGCCCCCCGCCTTTCTGAACTTTGAAGACCCTGCCGACATGGAGCGCAAGCAGCAAGAGGCGATTGCCGCGGCCGAGAAGCAAGCGGCGATTGAGACGGCGCAGGTTCCACCCGCGCCGCAAGATCCCCAGAGCATTGCCCCGGCAGCGCCCGGAAGCTTGCCCCCTTCGCTCCCGCCGTCCTCGTTCCCGGCCGATCCGAACGGCACGGCCGCTCCGACAGATCCGGGGGCGTTTGCTCCCGCGCCGGGAACATTTGCCCCGTCCACCCAGCCGACCACCGCTCCGCCGGGGCCAAATTTCATCCCCGCTGCGCCCGGTTTTGCTCCCCCGACGATTTCGCCTCCAGCGCCGATTGAACGGTAGCTACCCCCCAAAACGGTGTATCTGGTTGAGATAAGCGGTCGTAATGCTGGCGGTCGCAGGCCGCCGGCAAGGAGTTGCCTCACTGCGGAAATTCGGCGTAAGCATAAGCGCCACTGATACTTACATTCCGAATTGCGCCACAGGACTGGTTTTCCCAGTCCTTTCTTTTTGCGCATCTTCGCTGGACAAGGCCCAAGTAGGTCGTATGTTTCAGCAACTTCCCACCGCAGTTGACCCATGGGTCCAACTGACCGCAGACTGTGCATTTTGCCACAAGCCGCTTGACAGCCCAGCTTGTGCTGATAATGTAACGGCCTAGCCTGTGCGATTACTACATCTTTCCCAATCGGCAAAGCTTTCCAAACAGGGATTTGCTGAGGGGGTTAAGGGCAGATTCTCGCAGGTGCGTAGGTCGCATCTCGCCCGCTCGGCCGTCCGGACGCGAGATGAGGCGTGGTTGACGGCAACATGAGTGGTTTCCGCTTACGGTACCTGTAAGAAACTTTGGAGGATCTGAGAATGAATCGTATCGTCGTTCTGGGTGTTGCTCTGTTTTTCGCCTTGGTCGGCATCGCCCTCGTGGGTGGTGAGAGCAAGGCCAACGCCGCCTTGTTTGGCTGCCGTGGTTGCCACGGTTGCAGCAAGTGCTGCTCGTCGAGCTGCGATAGCTCGTGCGACAAGGGTAGCTGCTGCTCCAGCTCGTGCTGCCATCGTAGCCGTTGCTGCCACCGCAGCCGCTGCTGCAGCCGTCGTTGCCACAGCCGTTGCCACAGCAGCTGCAGCTGCACCTACACCAGCTGCGATTGCTCGGGTGGTAAGGAAGCTCCGGCCGCTCCCGTGAAGGAAGCCCCGGTCGCTCCCGCCAAGTAACTAATGTCGCCTCGCGGCGACTCGCCAGGCTGCAGCACGCTCCCCTGTTTGGCGGCGACAGCCCACTGGCACACATGAGGCCGGGCCCGACTTGTTCGGGTCCGGCCTTTCTTATTGCGCGGCCCGGTCCGCGAACTCCACCCGCGCGGGTCGCGCAAGTGCTGCCGGTCGCGTAGGACCGACCAGCGAAACTGCAAATCTCTCCCCCGTCCGTTCGATACTTTCCTCGACAGGACCGCTGCGCTGGCCCGCCGGGCCGCGAGCTGTCCCCCTTTGGGGCATCGCACGACATGGCCAGCGCACCCACCAGCAACTCGCCCGAGCAAAACAGCACTCTTCGCGGCGTGCTCTCGCTCGTCATCTTCATTCACTTCTTCTGCGTCCTGGTCGTCCTCAGCTCGACCTTCCGCCGCTCGGAGTTGCAAGCGCGGCTGGTGACGCTCTTCGGCCCCTACACGACGGGCCTTGATTTCGATCCGGGCTACCACACCCCCTATCACTACACCCTCGGCCGCGTCGGCGATAATGACGCCGTGATCGACATCGACCTCTATGCCAATGGCGAAGAGCCGGTCGCCAATCAGCCCCTGATCAAGTCGATTCACTTGCCTGACGGCGGCTCCAGCTTTCTGGGCGACCGCCGCCGCTATTTCGAGCTCGCGAAGCGGCTGGCCCTGTATGCCGATCCCGAAGACGGCAACGACGCCATGAGCAGCGAGTTGGCCCGTGCTCTGGGGCATCGCCTGATGCGGGAAAACGACGCCCGCCGGGCGGTGGTCCGCTGCACGCGCCGCCTCAGCCAGCCGCTGAACATGGACCTGATGTTTCCGAACTTCCCGAAAAACGACCCGACCGCCCCCGCCTACGACAGCGTCGTCTATGAAGCCGACGTGTGGCTCGACGAGGACAACGCCGTGCAGGCCCAAAAGCGCAGCTCGGCGGCCGAAGTCGCTCCACGCCGCACCGCCCCCAGCCGCGGCTCTTCCGGACCGGGCGCAACCGACCCCGCCCCGTCGGCTCCGGCGACCGCCAAAAATCCGGCCGATTCGACCTCCTCCACCAAATAGCCCCCCCTCGTGCCATGAAAAACTCCGCCGGTTACTTCGCCGACCTGACCGAGGCCGTGGGGAATGGCTGGAACCGCTTCTGGTTCACCCCGGCCGATCCGCTGCCGCTCAGTTTTTTGCGGATCGCCGTCGGCGCGCTCGTCGTGATGCACCTCTTGGCCCTGGGTGCCGATTTTGGCCGCTGGTTCCCCGCCGATGGCCTTTTGCCCCCGGACGCGGTGAAGAAGGTGGTGCTGGTCGAAGAGCTCGACGAGCCTTATCACCACTATTCGTATTTTAACCACCTCACCGGCTCGCAGGCCCGATTCGCCCACTATGCGGCGATTGGCCTGGCCATCGCCTTCCTGCTGGGGCTGTTCACCCGCGTGACTGGCGTGCTGACGGTGATTGCCCTCTTATCGTATGTCCATCGCCTGCCGCTTCTCGCCGGCCATGCCGACCCGCTGCTCGTGTTTCTCGTCGCCTATTTGTGTATCGGCCCGGCCGCGGCTTATTGGTCGCTCGACCGCTGGATCGCGACGCTCCGGGGGGCGAATCCGACGAAAAACGAAGCGCCCTCGCTCGCCGCCGCCCTCTCGATTCGCTTTATCCAGGTGCATCTGGCGGCATTCGTCGCGATGCTGGCCGCCGCCAAGATGTATGGCGACGCCTGGTGGGATGGCGAAGCGATCTGGTTCCTCATCGCGCAAACCCACTCCCGCCCGGTCGATCTGTCGGCCCTGCACAATTGGCATTACCTGATTAACTTCTGGACGCACTTGGTCGCCTATTTTGAGCTCGCCTTTCCGATTTTGATTTGGAACCGGCAGGCCCGGCCGCTGCTGATTGGTTTGGGCGCGGCGATCTGGCTGTCGCTCATTCCGGTGACGGGGCTGCTCGTTTTCAGCTTGACGCTCGTCGTTGCCAGCCTGGCGTTTGTCCCCGCCAGCACGTTTCGCTCGCTGCTCAGCCGGCCCGCCGGATCGCCGGTGACGGGCGGAATGCCCGCCGCGGCGTAGCAATCGGCGCAATCCGTCCAGCCGCTGGCTCACGGCAAGCTCTCGGCCACCAGCTTCGCCAGGCGATGTCCCGCCAGCACCACGCGCCGCTGGGCGAGCCGCCGCGCGTCGCGCTCGATGCCGTTGCCGAGCACGGGAACTTCGGTGGTGGTGATCCGTCCCGCGGCGAAATCGTCCCAAGTGGCCACGGGTAAGGTTCCCTTCAAATAGGCCGATTCGATGGCGTGAACATGACTCTCGAGGGCCCACTCCTGGATCGACGGGTGGGCGGTCAATTCGGTCAGTTCGCTCGCAGCAAACCGCGGATCGCTCGCCAGAGACTGGGCGATCGCGCTCACGGTGTCATGGTGGGCGTCGGTCCCCAGCAAGGCATCCCAAAAGGTGTGCAACTTCGTCGGCTCGGCACCAATATCGGGCCGGATCGCCAGCCGATTCCCCCCCTGGTCGTCGTGGTTCCCGTCTGGAAACCTTGCCGCATCGACCAGCGATATCGCATGCAGCGGCTGGTGCAAATCTCCCACCTGGTGCGCCAGCCAGCAAAGGCGAACGGCCCGATTCTGCTCGTTGGACACTTGCGCCGCTCGTCCCGCGTCGGTGGTGGTGGTTCCTTTGAGAATATCAATCGCCACCGCCATTTGCTCCAAAACATCGGTGGGACTCGCGAGCGTTGCCGGCAAACTCGCGGGGACTGGGTCGCCCGGCTTATAGGGAACGCTGACATAGTGCCACGGGCCGCGATGAAATTTGTGCTGTGCGTGCGTGGGCAGGTCTGCTGGCGGAAAATTTTTCGGCGGGCGAATCCAATCGGCCCAAATCGAGGACCGCAGGAAAGCCCATTCCCCTTCGTCCACGCCAGCGGGCTTTTCGGCCTGCAGATAGCTCGCATAGTGCGGATGCTTTTTCAGCAGTTCGTGGGCCTTTTGCCGCTGAGCGGGCGTGAGTTGGCTCCACGCCAGCCGGGCGACCACCATGTGCCCCGTTGCGTTCCAGGCTCGCGACGATCCCGGCAACGCCAGCAGCAGGCACAACCCCAAGGTCAACCAGGAAAAGCAGCGCATCGCAACCTCCTCAACGCCGGAAAACCCCTCGATCACGCAACCGCGGGAACTATCCTGCCTGCATCGCTTGAATGACTGCAATCACGATATTGGCCGCGATACAGCCGGTCCAGACTCCCATGACCGGCACGATCTCCCATTCGCGAGCTTTGATCCAGCCATAGACGAACGCCACCAGCCCGCCGATTCCCAGCACGCAAGCTCCGACCAGGCAGATGATGCCGAGCACCGTCTGCGCGTTGTTGAACATGGTGTAGATCACATAGAAATAGCAGCACAAACTCACGATCGCGATGACGATGTTGACGCCTTGCATGGAAGCCTCGCAGAAGTAGGGAGAAAAATCAGCCTCTGGCAATCTCATCCCACGGAATTGGACTCGCCAAATCGACCCGCGGCAACTCGGTACGCATCGCCTCCAAGTATTTCTGTGCCGCCCCGGTGTTGAACAGGACGACCCGCTCGTCCGCCCCGATCCAGCCGCTGCTTCGTAGCGATTGTAAAGCGCCGACGCAAGCCGCCGCTTCGGGGCACAGCGGAATTCCCTCGAGCGAAACGGCCTCGCGCTGCCACTGGCCCAGTCGTTCTTCCTCCACTGCGATCGCCGTCCCACCGCTTTGCCGCACGGCATCGAGAATCATGAAATCGCCAACCGCCACCGGCACGCGAATACCGCTGGCGATGGTCGCTGCGTTCGCAAAGGGATTGGCGAATCGCGCGCCCGCCTCGAAGGCCGAGACAATCGGCGCGCACCCCCGCGATTGCACCGCCACCATTCGCGGCAGCTTCGGCGATTCGAGCCAGCCCAGGGCCGCCAGTTCGGCAAATGCCTTCCACATGCCGATCAGGCCGGTGCCGCCGCCGGTTGGATAGAGAATCACATCCGGCAGCTTCCAGCCGCATTGCTCGGCCAGCTCCAGCCCCATCGTCTTCTTTCCCTCGATGCGATATGGCTCTTTGAGGGTCGATAAGTCGAACCAGCCGAGGCGGTCCTTCCCCTCGCGGACGATCCGACCGCAATCGTTGATCAGGCCATTGACGAGAAAGGTCTTCGCCCCCGAAAGCGCGCATTCGTATTGGTTGACGACCGGCGTGTCGGCGGGCATGAAGACGAAGCATTCGAGACCCGCTCGCGCCGCGTAGGCCGCTGCCGCCCCGCCGGCATTGCCCGCGGTGGGCAGTGCGACGCGCCGCACACCGAAGCGGCGAGCCATCGTGATCGCCAGGGCCATGCCGCGCGATTTGAACGACCCGGTGGGAAGCTGCGATTCGTCTTTCACCCACAAGTTGGGAGCTCCCAATCGCTCGCCCAGCCGGGGACACGCCAGCAGCGGGCTCATCCGTTCGCCGAGCGAGATGATGTCACTCTCATCAAAATACGGCAGCAGCTCGCGATAGCGCCACAGCGTTTCTGGCCGCGCGGCGAGCTGCTGTTTCGTCAGCGCGCGGCCAATCGCGGGAAGATCGTACCGCACCCAGATGGGCCGGTCCGCATGAAGCGTGGCGAGCTGATCGGCCGGCAGCACGGTCCCGTCGATGGCCCCTTCCAAATGACTGACGAAGCGCGGCATGGCTAGTTGGGGTTCACGGGGGGCAAGAGTTTCGCGGGCTTCAGCAGCTTATCGCCTTCCCTCTTTCCATTGTAGGGAGGGCTGAGCTACCCCTGTGAAGCTGTCATTGTTAATGGCCGAGGAGGCGCGCGGTGGAGAGGTGGTGATTGATGGCACCGCTGGACCGTGAACTTCGCGCACGGCTGCCGGTAGGCCTCCCCCACCGACTTGCGTTGTCGCCAGACGACCAAAGCGAACAATTGCACGACCGACGAAAACAGCAACTCCCCTGCCACCTGCCGCTTGGTCACCGCTCGCTATACGGATTGATCCGCAGCTTGCCGGCGATCTCAGCTTTGAGGCGGCGGAGGACCGATTCCTTATCGGTCTGAGCGAGGATCCGCTGGGCGACCGTCTTCGGGCTTTCGCCCCCCCAGCTTGCCCCGTGCTCGAAATAGAACTGGGCCGCTTGTCCGACGATGTACGATCCAAAACCGGCCGCCAGACCTTGCGGCACGGCGGTCAGCAGCGTCGATTTGCCGAACGTCACCCCCTTCAGCAGCGACATAAGGGCCGAGCCGACCGCGACGCCGGCGGTCATCAGCCCGGCCGCCTTGGCGATCGAAATGGCGAGGTCCCGCGCATGGGCGGTGGACATCGACAGCCCATACACCGCGGCCAGCGTGACGATCATCGCCGCGTCGATGGCCGCCCCGCCGATTACGTCGGCCACGGGAAGCGGATTGAGGCCGACGGCGACGACCTTCAGCGTCGCATAGCTCCAAATCACCTGCTGAGCGCGGGTGTTGCGTAGCGAAACGCGCAGCGCGGCGACACGGTCGGTCTTATCGGCCGCGTAGAGGGCCGCATTCAGGGCGATCAGCGAGAGCCCCTCCCGGTCGAGGAGCTCGAGAATCACCCCCTTCAGCTCGGCCACGTCGGGCTGAGCCGGCCGCCACTCGCTCCGCTCGGTTCCGTCGGCCTGCTGGATGACGTACTCCCGCTCGCGCGGATCGGCCGACGTGCCGACAACATGCTCCGGCGGCAGTAGCCCCTCGAGCCGCTCGCGCCGCAGCACCTCCAACAGGCGTGCCCGCTGGTCACGGCTGTAAAGATCGATTTTGTTGAGCACGACGACCAGCGGCTTGTGGAAGGTGGCCAGCTGCACGAGGCTGGCGTGCTCGGTTTCGTTGAGGTCGGAATCGGTGACGAACAGGATCAAGTCCGACCTCTGGGCCGCCTCGCGAGCCATTTCGCCCCGGTCGGCGCCGCCGACTTCGTTGATCCCCGGCGTATCGACCAGCACCACCTGCGACTCGCCAAAGCCAGGGACGCAGTAGCCCGCGCCGTTCCAAGCGACGTGCCACACCTCCCGCGTCCAGCCGCCGCGGACATCGACCGCGGCGACATCCCGACCGACGAGGGCGTTGATCAGGGCGCTTTTGCCGGTGCTGATTTCGCCAAAGACGACGATTTCGACCCGCCCGCTCGTCAGCTTGTCGTGCATCTGCCGCAAGCCGGCGAGCTCGGCCCGCAGGCGGCTTTTCTCGTCGTCCGTGCAGCGGCGAATGCGGTCAAGCGTCTGCTCGACGGTGGCGAGAGCCTGTTGATACGAGTCGGTAGGCAAGGCGCGAGGGTCAAAAGTGGAAGTGGGACGATGCAGTCGAGTATATTGCGGGAACACGCGACTTACTGCGGGAGGGCGGAAAATGCGTAGGCTACTGGCGGGATTCGTGGCGATCTTGCTGGCGGGCGGAGCTCGCGCCGATGAGTCGCTCGCCGATGAGCCGGCCTCGCAGGAGCAATTGCGGTCGGCCGTGGCGAGGGCACTGCCGCTGCTCACCAAAGGAGCGGTCGGGCATCGCGAAAACCGGACCTGCTTTGCCTGTCACAACCAGGGCTTGCCGATTCTGGCGATGGTCACGGCCAAGTCTCGCGGCATCGCCATCGACGACGAGGAAGTCGCCCGGCAGTTGCGGTTTATCGCTGATTTTCTGGGAAAAAACCGCGAAGGCTATTTGCAGGGGAAAGGGCAAGGAGGGCAGGCAGACATGGCCGGCTATGCCCTGCTGACGCTCGAACTCGGCGGCTGGCGGGCCGACGAAACGACCGCCGCCGTCACCGAGTTTTTGCTCCTCCGCCATGCCGACCGCGACCACTACGCCAGTACCAGCCAGCGGCCTCCGAGCGAGGCCAGCCCCTTCACCACGTCGTATGTCGCCCTGCGGGGGCTCGCCCACTTTGGCACCCCCGAGCAGCGCGAGCGGATCGGCAAGCGCACCGAGCAAGTGCGCGACTGGCTGGTCAAAACTCCCGCACAGGATCACGAGGACCGCGTCTTCCGGCTCTTCGGACTAAGGCTGGCAGGTGCGCCGCAAAGCGACATCGATGCCGCCGTGAAGGAGCTACTTGCGAAGCAGCGCGACGATGGGGGCTGGTCGCAACTCGACGGGGGCGAGCCGAAATCAGCCACCGAGACCGATGCTTACGCCACCGGCACCGCGCTCGTCGCCCTGCATCAAGCCGGGGAAATCTGCGTTTGCGAGGAGCCTTATCAGCGGGGAATCGCCTATTTGCTGAGCACGCAACTCGACGACGGCACCTGGCGCGTCGCCAGCCGTAGCAAGCCGTTTCAGACCTACTTTGAAACGGGTTTTCCGCACGGCAAGGACCAGTTCATTTCGGCGGCGGCCAGTGCCTGGGCAACCACCGCGCTAGCTTTGGCGTGCGCAGCGCGGGAGTAGGACGAAGCGGTGCTTCGTCGCGGTGTTTGCGAACAGGCAAAACAAGGCTTCGCCCTATGGCGGGCGGCTAATGGCGGCTAATTCAGAATTGGCAGCAGGCTGCTGTGCTGGTCGGTCCACAGCACGTCGGGCTTGGCACTATTCAGCGGCTCGGGCAAGCGAGCCTGCACGGCGGGATCGTTCCAAAAGGCCTGATTGCGGGTGAGCAGAATCCAGTCGGAGCCCGTTTCGCCGCTGTCAAAGCCGAGTTCATCGACGTGGATCATCCTCGCCGGCAAATCGAACTTCTTGGCGAGCGCGGCCACGACCGGGACTAGATCGAGATACAAGTTGCTCACATGCACCGCCAGCAGGCCAATCGGCTGGCCGCGGGCGTCCTTGCGCAGGTGCTGGCAATAGGTGGCGACCGCTTCGGCCGTCAGCAGGTGAACCGGAATTGCATCCCCGCTGAAGGCATCGAGAACGATGATGTCGTAGTCGCCGGGGCCCTCTTTCGCCAGTTCGCGCTCCAATTGAATCCGGGCATCGCCGAGCACCACCTGCACCTCGGCGGCGCTATCTTTGCGAAACGTGAAGTATTTCTCCGAAATGTGCAGCACCTTGGGGTCGATGTCGTAAAATCGATAAACATCCCCCTTTTTTCCGTGCGCGGCCATCGTGCCGGTGCCGAGGCCGATCACCGCGACTCGCAGCCCACGCCCCGCCGAGCGGGGAAAGTGCTCGGCGGCGAGACCTGAACCGGCGGCATCGACGTAATAGGTCGTCGCCTCGTGGGGACGGTCAAAATACTGATTGCCGTGCAAAATGCGACCGTGATAGAGCGAACGGCGGCGGTTGCCGTCTCCATCGTCTTCGTCCTTGACCGAGAGCGTGCCGTAAAAGTTTCGTTCCATCGCCACCAGGTTCTCTTCCGGCGGGGGAACAATCTGCCGCTTGACTAGCTCATCGCGGAGACCTGTCATCAGAGCCAATAGCCGCTGCGGATCGGTCCAATCGAAATTGGCCTTCGTCACCAAGAGCAGCGTTCCCACGACGACGAACGCCCCGCCCCATTGCAGTAGGTCGGTGCTACCCCTCAGCCAAGCATGGCGGCCATCGTTGTAAATCGCCACCCAGCCAATCGCGAAGCCCCCAATGAGCACCAGCGGCAATTCGGAATAGGCTTTGAAAATCAGCGGGCAGAGGAGGGCGACGAAAAGTCCGCCGAGTGCGCCCCCCAGCGAAATCATGAGGAAATACATCGTCAGGTGACGCGGCGCGGGCTTCGATTTGACCAGCTCGCCGTGACAAACCATGCAAATCAGAAACAGTACCACGAGATACGAAATCGCCTGGGCGATGAGATGGTCGGAGTAGTCCACCGTGCGAAACTTGAATTCGAGGTGCCATTCGGGTTGAAACAGGGCCTGCACTAGCTTGTCGATCCGTGCGACGGTCCAACTGGTTGCGACGAAGACGGCGTCGAGCAGGTTCGAAAAGGTGACCGGCGAGCCGAACTTCGCGACCACGGGAAACTGCTTGGCAAGCCAGGTTTCGGCCAGCGGCGCTTTCAGAAAGCCATCGACGACGGCCGCGTTTTTGAGGCCGCTGAGCAGCAAAAGGCCCAGCACCGCCAGCGGCCCCCACAGCTTCCGCACGTACCACCGCTCGCTATCGAAACAAATGATGAACGACAAGAGATACAAACTGAGCGGCACGACCCACATGAACGGAGTGACCGCGATGTCTTGGCAAACGTGCGTGGTAATCGCCAACAGGGCCGACGAAGCGAGTGCCGCGAGGCCGATCCACGCGGCCCGCTGCCAGTTCGTCGGCGGAGCCGCGTTATCCGCTTGGTTGGCAGGAAGCGGCATGGCCGGCGGTGCGGAAGTGACGGTGTCGGGCGTGCTCAGCCGCCACATGCTGAGGGCGAGCCCGCCGATCAGCATCGCGAAAACGACAAACCCCAGCGACCAGAACGCCCCTTGGGTATCGACTCCCAGCGTCCGTTCAAAGACGAAGGGGTACGTCAGGAGCGCGGCGAGCGAGCCGATGTTCGACAGCGCGTACAAGCGATAGGGGCTCTGTCCTTGATAAGCCCGGCTGTACCACGCTTGCACCAGCGGTCCGGTGGCGGAGAGCAAAAAGTACGTCGGCCCGACCTTCGCCAACAGCAGCAACAAAATTCGCAGGGCGGGATAAGCCCCGTCGTCCGGCCGCCAATAAGGACCGGGAGTAATCGGCAGACTTACCAAAGCGACGATTAAGAGCAGCGCATGAACCAGCCCCTGCTTGGCCGCGGGAACATAGCGAATGAGCCAGTGGGCGTAGGCATAGCCCGCCAAGAGGACCATCTGAAAAAACAGCATCGCGGTGGTCCAAACCGCCGGACTGCCGCCAAACCAGGGCAAAATCTTCTTACTGATGACCGGCTGCACCTGAAACAGCAAAAACGCGCTGACCAGGATCGTCGCCGCCGACCACCAGGCCAGTGCCGCCGATCGACCGGTCATCGCCATGCCTCGCCGTGCCGCTAGAAGGATCGCGCCCATGCAGGCAGCATCGGCACTCCCGCGCCTCGACCTTGCCGCCGGCGTAACGCGGGGGATTTGGCCGGACCAATCGCAAATTGCCGCCGCCACCTTGTTTAGGGAAGATAACGGATGCCCCGCCGCGCCGCGACCATCCCCTCGGCACACCCCGCGCGGACGGCACGTTCGAATTGCTCGGCACGCCGGGCTCGCCAAGCACGTCCCACCCGGTTGGTGGAGACCTGTTCGACCCGCCCCGATGCCGCTAAAATGCCGTCGGTGAGAAGAGATTGTTCGACTCCCATCGGCCGAACATCCCCGCCCCCCTCGTGTCCTGCTATCCTATCCCCTCTTCCGCGTCGAATTGGCCCGCCTTGTTTTGAGACCGTAGCTCAGCTGGTAGAGCACGGCACTTTTAATGCTGGGGTCGCGGGTTAGAGTCCCGCCGGTCTCATTTTTTTGGCGAGTCGGGGTGGGACTGCGAATCGGGGCAGATTCTTGCGGGAGTTCGTGAAGCGGGGGGAAACTTCGGCCGCCAGGGCAAGCCGACCGGGTTGCGGTGCGTGGTTGCGAGAGGATTCGCAAACGACGGACTGTCGCGCATTACGCCCAATCGAGCCCTGACTCTTGCCGCAGGCGATGGTCGAAATCGCCCAAGAGGCCGCCGATCACGTCCCACTTGTCGCGGCGGCGAACCTCGATATCCCCCTGCTCGTTGACGCGGAGGATGGTCTGATCGTGAACGCCCGCGGCCCCCAGATCGAAATTGGGCTGATCGTCGGCCAGCAGTCGCTTCAGCGTTTGTCCGGTCAGTTCGATGAATTTCATAGTGCCCCATCTTGACCCACCGCAAGGGCCAAAATCAAGCCGGGATGGCGAGCCAATCGTGAGTTCACTCCGGCAATTCGACCAGCACCTCGGAACCTGCGACCCGGACGGGAATCGTCGGCTGGAAGAGCGACTTGCTCGTCAAATGCTGGCCGGTGGTCACATCGAACTGAAAGCCATGCCAGGGGCAAGTGACGATACAGCCGGTCAGCTTACCCTTTCCCAGCGGCCCCCCCTGATGCGGGCAAATGCCATCGAGCGCGTGCCACTCGCCGGCGACATTGAAGAGCGCGACAATCCGCCCCGCGACGACGAATTCGCCCGCCGCGCCCGGCGGCAAATCGGCGACAGCGGCAATCGGATGCCAGGGCATAAACCGGCTTTCTAAGACCTGCCGACATGAACCCGCGGCGTCAGCTAGTGGGTATCACGCCAACCCGCCGCGTCGGCCAGGGACCATACTAACCCCCAGCGTTAGCGAGGGGGCGATTTTTTTCCGAATGGTGGTCTCCGGTGCGGGGTTCCAACCACGTTTCCCTACCTCTATGCCGCCGGCCGCACCTGCTCGGCTGGCTCTGGCGCGGGGCGCGGCGCACGGGGTTTGCGGCGTTTCCGTTCGGGCGGGGCCTCGCGCCAGCGGCGATGCAACCACCAATACTGATCCGGAGCAATCCGGATTTCCCGCTCCAGCACGTCATTGTACCACTGTGTCAGCTCCGTCACGCCGCGCAGCTCGTCGTTGCCGGGAACTTCGGGATCGAATTGATCGGCCAGGACAATGTCAAAACAGCCTGGCCCCCGATTCCGCTTGATGAGAATCACCGACATCGGCGCCTTGTTGAGCAGCGTAAAAAGAGCCAGCGCCTTGTGGCAGGAAGCGTGCTTCCCCATGAACTCGATCCACACTCCCCGGCTGCCGGCGTGATGATCGCCGACGAGCACCAGCGTGCCCCCTTCGGCGAGCAGCTCGTCGGCGACTTCGGCACTTTCGTCCTTGGGAAGCATCCGCTGGCCGAGCGACTGGCGAAAGTTGTTCACATAGGCGTCGAGATACGGGTTATCGAGCGGGCGGGCGACGGTATAAGTCCGAAAACCCCAAAAGCCGGTGACGTAGCCCCCCACCTCGAAATTGCCAAAATGGGCCGTCACCACGACCGAGGGTTTGGGCACCAGCAGCGCCCGCACGAGCCCCCGGCGATTGTTGAGCTGGATGTATTTTTGCCAGTTCGTTTCGTGAAAGCGCCGCGGCGCGTGGGCAATCTCGCAAATCATCAGCAGCAAGTGTTCCCACATCCGGCGGGCCAGCGCTTTTCTCTGCTCCAGCGACGAATCCGGAAACGCGATCAGCAGATTCTCGAGCACGATCTTCCGTCGCACGCCAACCACATCGGCTGCGATCCACGCCAGCCAACGAGAGCCCCACTGGCACGTTTCGATGCTCACCGCCTGGATGAACGACATGACGAGCCGCACGGCCAGGTATTCCCCCAGGTGCCGCACGCGCAGCGCACGACGTTTGACCGTCGCCCAAAAGAGACGCCGGCCTGGCGATTTGCGTTTTTTCTGCCCGGATCGGTTGCGAAGTGACATGAACAGCTTTCCGCGTGCGAATTCAGGGGGGCATTTTGCCGCTAGAGCGGGCCCACGCCAAGAGCAGATTCGGTTTTGACAATCGGCCGCCGGGCGAGTATGGTTTGCCGCCCCTACAGCCCGTATGAGCAGCGAGCCCACCCATGCCAGAGTCTCCCAGTGTCCTGATTGTCGAGCCTTCGGCGGACGAACGTGAAGTGTTGCGAACGGTGCTCGCCCGCCGCGGGCTGCGCATTTTCGAGGCCGATCAGGCCGCTGAGGGGCTGGAACTGGCCCGCCAGCATCGCCCTGCTGTCATCGTGCTCGACCAGGCCGCGCAGGCCACGACCACCGAGCGTTGGCGCGAGGAATTGACCACCGATGACGGCACGCGCCCGTCGCTCATCATCCTGGGCAAGGTCCGCCGCGAATCGAGCGCCGACGATGGCGAAGTGGTCGCCCGGCCTTATCACTTTGGCCCCTTGGTGGCCCGCATCGAAGCCCTGGCCGCCCGAGCTGCTTAGTTTGCTGCCAGCTTCGCGCTAGCAAGTTTTCGCGCGAGCCTTCGCCTTGACTCCCCGGCGCGCCCCTGATATTCACCCGCTGCGCCGATTTTGCGCGATTTTCTCTCAAGTTGGCGGGCGAAATAGCCGTGGTGCGAGCGCGAGGCATGGTTGCGAGTTGTTCGATCGGGCTGGCGCTTGCGCTCGCGCCCGTCGCATTCGCGCAGCCTCCGACAATCACGTTCCCCGGCACGACGCCAGCACCAAGCGTCCCTGGCGCGATCACGCCCCCGGCAGGTGCGGTCAACCCCTACGCGGCCGGCGGAGTTCCTTTCGATCCCTATTCGCCGCAGGGTTCGGCGGCCTACTCCTTCTGGTCCACGAACCCGCCTTCGAATACCGCCGGGGCCTTCGGTCAGCCGGCCCTGCCGTCGGTTCCAGGGGCCAGTCCCACCGCCACTTCCCCCTATCTCGGTCCTGGATACGCTCCACCTGCCGGCCAGCCGCAGGCGCTCTTTCCCAATGGGATGTTTGGCGAGCAGGCGTTTGACTACCAGTCGGCACTACGACTCATTCAGGATCCGCGGCTTCGCCACACTTATCTCGTCGGCGGCGAAGACCTGACCGACCTCGGCATCAACGACACCGAAGCGGCGGTGACGTTCACGATTCCCAATTTCCTGACGACCGGCCAGCCGCTCTATATTTCCCCCGCATTTGCCCTGCATCTGTGGGATGGGCCGAAGCTCCCCAATGCCGATCTGCCGCCCAATGCTTATAGCGCTTATCTCGATGGCCAGTGGTCGAGCGATCCGCTGCTGCAAATTGGGGCGGAGCTTGGTCTGCGGGTGGGCGTTTATACGGGCTTTAACCTCATCAACAGCCATAGTTTGCGCGTGCAAGGGCTGGCTCTGGGAACAGCGCGGCTGACACCGACCCTGCAAGCCAAGCTCGGGGTCGTTTATCTCAATCGCAACGACATCAAGATTCTGCCCGCCGGCGGTTTGCTCTGGACCCCCACGCCGCAGGTTCGGTTCGACATTTTCTTTCCGCAGCCAAAGTTGGCGACGTATCTGACGACCGTTGGCCGCTACGAAGTTTGGGGCTATTTGGCGGGCGAATATGGCGGCGGGGCGTGGACCATCGAGCGGGCGGACGGCAGTGATAACCGAATCGACATCAACGATGTGCGCGTTTCGCTGGGGATCGAGTGGACGGGGCCGCGCGGCTTTCATGGGTTTGTCGAAGGGGGCTATGTCTTCAAGCGGACGGTGCTCTATGTCGAAGACCCCGCTGCCACGTTTCATCCCGACGATACCTGGATGATCCGGGCCGGCATTTCGTACTAGGTGGGCCGCCTCGCGCGAGTTGCCATGACCACGGCTCACCGAACATCGATCCTCTCGCCACTGGCAGCCGCCGGCTGGCTGGTCGCCGCGCTGGTGCCGCTGGAGTTCGCTAACGCGGCCGAGGATGTACCGCGGCGCCTTCCCGCACTCGAAAACTCGACCACCGCCGCTCCTCTGGCGACTTCCCCCGCGTATGCCGGGCCGCCGGCGATCATCGATGGCCCGCCGCCGGAGCGTTTGCCGCCGGCCGATCCCGCACCATCCGGAATGCCGCAACTCGAGCCGAGTCTCTCGCCCGAAATTGCTCCTGGCATCGGCCCCGAAGAATTGCAGCCCTTCGAGGGGAGTCCCCTCGGACCGGGGCTGACGGAAGAGGAACTTCTTTTCGCGACCCCCCAAAAAATCAACCCGTACAAAAGTGGCTTCTTCCAAAAGCTGTCGCTAAGTGCTGCTTGGATCGGCAACGGCAACGATCCCGACAACCTGGGAATCACCGAGATTGAGACTTTCCTGACGGTCGCGCTTCCGGCGCCAATCAAGGAATGGCCCGTGCTTATCACGCCGGGCTACAACATGTACCTGCTCAGCGGCCCGGGCGTCACCGATTTGCCACCCCGCTTAAACACCGCCTACCTTGACGTGATGTGGCTTCCCAAGCCCTTTAGCCGGACCACGCTGGTTTTGGCCGTCGCGCCGAGTGTGTTCAGCGATTTTGAATCCAACGATGCCGACATGTTTCGCCTGACCGGCAAGGCGCTCGTCCTCTACGACTGGTTTCCCGACAAGCTGCAGTTTGTGTTCGGTCTGCTCTACCTCAACCGCGACAACGTCCGCATCCTTCCGGCGGGAGGAGCGATTTGGACGCCGAATGACGACTTCAGATTCGAGCTGATTTTTCCCAAGCCCAAGCTGGGCGCACGGGTCAATGTCGGACTGGGCTACGAAGACTGGGTCTATGGCACGGCCGAGTTCGGCGGAAACACTTGGTCGATCGTCCGCGACACCGGCCTGCAAGATCAGGTGACCTACATCGACTATCGCATCCTGGGGGGCTACGAGCGCAAGCTGAACGGCGGCGCGGGCTATCGATTAGAGGCGGGCTATGTCTTTGGCCGCTCGATCACGTTCCAGTCCGGCATTGGCGACTTCGACCCGCAAAGCTCGTTCATTCTGCGCGGCGGCCTGACTTATTAACAGTGTGGCCATCGGTGTTGTTCACTTTTCTGAACAATCTGTTCAATCGCCTGGCACGAGGCGCTAAGCAATCTTGACATTTGCTGAACATCCCCCGCGCTAAACTCCCCCAGCAGATTGTTTATAAGTCTTTACATGGCAACGACTTGTGAACATCTTGACAAGAAAATCGCGCGCCGATTTTGCGTTTGGTACGGATCGTGCCAATAATCGGAATCATGCCGGTTTCGCCGGCTATACATCATGTCAAGCAACTTGAGAGGAGACTGGCCGTGTCAATGTTTCTGAACCGGATGTGGCGTGAGACGGATGGCACGCTGTCGTTTGAATGGACGATGCTCACCAGCCTGCTGACGATTGGGGCCGTTTCGGGCGTTTCCGCCGTCCGCGACGCGGTGACCGACGAAATGGGAGACCTGGCCCAGGCGATGGTCAGCCTCGATCAGTCGTACTACATCGAGCCTCCGCTCGTGATTCGTGTTCACGACGGCTGGGGCTATGGTTACGGCTTCGGCGGCGGCGTGACCGGTGTCGGGCCCGGCGTCGGAGCGGGCGCTGGCCAGGTGGGCTTCGGCTACGGCGGCTGGGGTGGCTACGGCGGTTCGGCCGCTTCGAGTTCCATGTTCATCGACGCCAGCAGCTATGACGACTGCCAGCGGGGAAACATGAAGGTGATCGAGTTTCCACGCAAGTCGGACAACCCGAACGGGAACAACCCTGCTCCCGCCCCGGCCGAGCTCGAACCGGCCATCTAGCCCAGTCCGAGAAGCGCGATAAGCCTCGTCAAACCTGGTAAACCAAACACAACCGTCACGGAACATCGTTCAATCGCCGTGACGGTTGCAGGTTTGAGGCAATTTTGCTTCGGGACCTGAACACTCTGTTCGCCTCGCTTAGCGCCGATGTTTCGCGGCCTGAACACTTCGCCGCCGGCGCAACTCTTGCCAAGCGCTTTGCCAACGAGCGCAAACGCTTTGCCAGCCACGATTAACGTCGCGGCCGCGCAACTTCTTTGAGCATTTTGCTAAGTTTGGCGCACCACCTGCATATCCGGCACATTCGTAAAAGTTGGCAATGATTGAAAAATCATACGCCAACCAGGCCGCCCATCCTGGCCGGCTACAACCGTGTTTTCCTGTCTTTACGTACAAGGAGATTCGCATGAACGTCGCGCTCGCACGAATGTGGAAGGAAGAGGACGGGTTCCTCTCCTTCGAGTGGGTACTCTTGGTGACATTGCTCACCATTGGCATCGTTTCGGGCCTCTCGGCCGCCCGCGATGCGATCATCGACGAATTGGGGGATGTCGCCCAGGCGATGCTGGCGCTCGACCAGTCGTACACCATCGACTTCCCGCTGAACATTGACGTTCACACTTCGGACAGCACCTCGGCGAGCGACAGCTCGTTCATCGACGCACTTATCTACTTCGACTGCAACCGGACCACGTTCGTGGGACAAACCCCGTCGGTGGTACTGGACAGCGATTCCTAATGTACCGCTCGTGACTATTCCTCCGGCGCGCTGCCCGCCCGCAGACTCCGCGCCGGATTAGAACTCCGTGTACCCGGGCCGGCACCGGTCGGCCACACGGAAAACACGGCTCCGCGGGCAGGCACTTTTGCCTGTCCGCGGAGTTTTTTCGGATCGTTCGATGTTCTCCCGGTTGAACATTTTGCGCCAGTGGGCGCGCGCCCGATGTTTCGCGCTCGCAACACGCGAGCTTCACGCGCTGCCATCATTCTTTCGGGCTGGCGACCTCTAAGTGCCCTAGCCGCAACGCTTTGCGGCAAATGTCGCCAAAAATCCACGTGCCGTTTTCGCTCCTGGCACGCGAGGTGCTTTAGGCATCCTCGACAAAAGTCGGCGCTGCGGGCACAACACGCGCCGGCCGAGCAGCCCCAATGTTTGGTCGCTGCACACGTGTTTTCCGCTACCGGGTACAAGGAGTTTCGTAATGAAGATGGTTCTGTCTCGCATGTGGAAGGAAGAGGACGGCGTTCTCTCCTTCGAATGGGTTCTGCTCGTGACCCTCCTCACCATTGGCATCGTGTCGGGCCTGTCGGCCGCTCGCGACGCCATCATCGATGAACTGGGCGACGTTGCCCAGGCCATGCTGGCGCTCGATCAGTCGTACACGATCAGCTTCCCGCTCGACATCGATGTCCACACCTCGGATTCGAGCTCGGCGAGCGACAGCTCGTTCACCGATGCTCTGATCTACGTGGACTGCGGTCGCACGACCACCCCGGTCGGTCAGTCGCCGTCGGCCGTTCTGGACAGCGATTCGTAATCGCGATTGTCAACTTGGCTCCGTCCGGCCGGACCTTCCGGCCGGACGGGCCTTTGTTTTCGTCAGCTCCTCTGAGTTCGCATGAACGTACCTCTCCAACTTCGCCGGCTGTGGAACGAAAACGACGGCTTGCTGTCGTTCGAGTGGACGTTGCTTGTCACGCTCGTCGCGATCGGCGTGGTTTGCGGCCTGTCGGTCGCCCGCGATGCCGTCATCGACGAGCTGGGCGATGTCGCCGAAGCCCTCGTGGCCCTCGACGACTCCTACGTGCTCGACCGTCCCTTGGCCCTCTCCGTTGATCCCGATGGTGCTGGTCCACAAGCATCGGCCGAAGTCGGCACAGCGGCGGGTAGCGCGTACGTCGATGGGACGGCGTTTCGCGATTGCAATCGATCCACGGCTCCCACGGGGCAATCGACTCAAGCTGACAACGACTCTTAGAAGCAAGAACACGGGCAACTCGCTCGCAGGCGCGGCACTTCGCCAGGCCCGCCGGCCGAGTCAACACAAACACGGTGGCTTGAAATCATCTCGGGGAAACTACATGAACAACCTGCTGCACTCTTTCTGGAGGGAAGACGACGGCGTACTCTCGTTCGAGTGGACGCTGATCATCACGCTGCTGACTTTCGGCATCGTGTCGGGATTGTCGGCGGCCCGCGACGCCATCATCGACGAATTCGGTGACGTGGCGCAAGCGATGCTGGCCCTCGACCACTCCATGACGATCTCGTTCCCGCTCTCCGTCGCGGTTCACACCAGCACCGGCAGCTCGGCCAGCGATTCGTCGTTCACGGACGCGCTCATTTACGAGGATTGTGCTCGACTCACTCAGGGACCGCCCAACCAGTTCCCGAACGTGATCGAGGACGGAGATTCGTGATCCAGAGCGTGGCGACCCTTCGCCGACGCACCGCTGCTTCATCCAGAAATTGCCAAATACTACGGGGATTTTTCCATGTACGTGTCTCTGAAACCGCTGTGGACCGAAGAGGACGGGGTCCTGGCGTTTGAGTGGACGATGCTCCTGACGCTGCTGGTCATCGGCATCGTCAGCGGGGTCTCGGCCGCCCGCGACGCCATCATCGACGAGCTGGGCGACACCGCCCAAGTGATGCTCGCGGTGGACCAGTCCTACAGCATCGAATTTCCGCTGGCCGCGGCCGTCCATACGTCCGATTCCAGCTCGTCGACCGACAGCTCGTTCACCGATGCCTTGATCTACGTGGACTGCATCCGTACCGATCAGGCCAACTTGGACCCGAACGATCCGTTCGCGACCCTGCCCGGCCCAATCGCCGGCCAACCGGCCGCCACGGATGAGAATCCGCCGGACGACGAAGTTCCGTAGCACTTTCGTTATCAACGCCCCTGGTCGGCTGTCCGCTGGCCGGGGGCTCACTGACCTGATTTCCGGATCGCTCTCATCATGAATCGTTTGCACCAGCTGTGGCGCGAGGAAGATGGGGTTCTCTCGTTCGAGTGGACCTTGCTATTGACCCTCTTGGTGATTGGCATCGTCAGTGGCCTCTCGGCCGCGCGCGACGCCATCATCGACGAACTAGGAGACCTCGCCGAGGCCGCGCAGTCGTTCGACCAGAGTTATAGCCTGGCCGCGCTGCAAATCGACTTCAACAACGACGGCACCGTCGATTTTTCGACGAACGCCAGCACTTACCTCGAAACCTCCGCGGATCGCTTCTTCGCCGACTGCGCTCGCACCACCAGTCCGGTGGGCCAGCCAGGTCAAGTTGATGCCAGCGATGGCGGCTAAGCGATGCCCGGACCACGAGAAATCGGCCCAGGCATCCGTTGGGACGAAGAGGAACGGAACATGAGGCAGTTTTTTCTAGCACTATGGCGGGATTGCGATGGCGTCCTCTCGTTCGAGTGGACGATCCTCGCGGTGCTGCTGGTGATTGGCATCGTCAGCGGCCTCTCGGCCGCGCGCGACGCCATCATCGACGAACTGGGGGACCACGCAGAGGCGGTTCTGCAGTTCGACCAGTCCTATTCGTTCGCCGGAATTCCCGCTTTGGGGATTCCGGCGAGCACTTATACCGATTCGCTCGGGACCGTGACCGATTGCGGTCGCAGCACGCTCCTGCCGATCAACACGTTGAACGACGGGACCTAAGCCGCGGCCCGCAAGGCCGCCGGTGGGAAAGAAAGATTGTCGGGTGGGCGACGCCGCCAGCGTCGCCAGCAGTATCGGGACAAAGCGGTCTGGGGAGCCCGCCTGTCCGGAAACAATTGGACAATCGCGCTGATCGCGCCAGCCCGTTCGGGTTGGGTTGGGTCGCGCCGCCACCCCGCTTGAGGTCCGCGCCATGCACGTCGGATACGATTTTGCCTTCCTGGTCGCGCTCTACATCACCATCGCGGCCGTCGTCGATTACCGCACCAAGAAGATTCCCAATTGGCTGACGGTACCGGCCGCGCTGCTGGGCCTGGCTTTCAACGCGTTCGCTCCCCATGGCCTGGGGCCGGTGACCGCCCTGCTAGGCTTTGCGGTGGGCTTTGGCCTCTTGCTGTTGCCCTGGATTTTGGGGGGTGGCGGCATGGGGGATGTCAAAATGCTGGCCGCCCTGGGGGCCTGGCTGGGGCCGATTCTGCTGCTGGTGGCCTTTGCCGGTGCCGCCATCCTGGCTGCCGTTGCCGCCACGATCATCATCGCCATCAGCACGATGAATACCGGCATCATGGCGACGCAAGATCGTTACATCCGCTCGTCCGCCGGCGCGGTCCAAGCGGCCGGCCGGCCAGCCCGCAAAACGCGCCGCGTCCTGCCGTTCGCGGTTCCCGTGGCGGTCAGCACCTGGCTCGTGCTCGCCTGGCTGTTGCTCGCCCATTCGGCACGCTAATCGCACAGAGAGATTTCACGGTTGTTCGAGGTTGCCATGCGTTTCCAAAACACCACACGCCGCCATCGTCGCCACCGCGTCGGTTCGGCCCTCTCCGTCGAATTGGTCATGGTTCTGCCAATCCTGCTGATCATCCTGCTCGCGTTCGTCGAGTTCGGTCTGTTGCTCATGGCGACGCAAGGGGTCGGAGCGGCGGCGAACCTGGGCGCTCGCGAAGCGGCCCTGGCCAGCTCGACCGAGCTTTCGGTCAAGGCCGCGGCTGACGACGCACTCGCCGGCTGGGTGTGGCAAGGAAAACACGAGGTGGTGATTTTTGTGAACGGAACTCGCGTGAACTTCAGTGACGCAAGCGACCTGGTTCAAGACGCCCCCACCGGTTCCGACATCAGCGTCACCGTCAACGTGCCGATGGTCCAAGCGGCACCCAATTTGCTTGCTTACTTTGGAATCGACCTGACCGACAAAGACCTGACCACGACCTACGTCACCCGCAAAGAATAGCCACCACACTTCGCACAACCTGTCTTTCGTGTTGAGGAGCATCTCGTGAAACGCATCAGTCCGGCCACCGTCACCTTCGGCGTCATGGCGATCGTGCTCGGCCTCGTCGCCGCGTATATCGTCAAGCAATCGCTGCAAAAGCCCCCCGTCGTCGTCAAGCCGCCGGCCCCCCGCCCCGCGCCGCCGCCGCCGGAGCTCGTCCCGGTCACCTTCGCCCGCAACAACATTCCTAAGAATTGCCGCATCACCGCGGCGGACCTCTTCGTGGGCTATGTCGGCAAAGAGGCAAAGGCGGCCACCGGAACATTCAAGTCGAGTGCTCTCGCCGAAGGGCGTATCACCACCCAAACCATTCGGGCCGGCCAGGCCATTCGCGACGAATACCTGCTCGGCATTGGCGAAACCTTGCCGGACCTGGCCGACCGCCTTCCCGCCGGCCATCGGGCCGTCACCATTGATCTGGGTGGTGCTTACACCGGCGGCAAGCGGCTGGAAGAAGGAGACCGGGTCGATATTTCGATCACCGTCGAAGGAACCCACCCCGATTTGGGCGAAGTGCTGACCCGCACGTTGCTCAAGAACGTCCTCGTGATGGACGCCATCGAGGGCCGCCCGCTGATGCGCGGCACGAGCCACGCCTCGCGACAAACCGGCGCGAATGTGACGGTTGCTGTTTTGCCGGCCGATGCCAACAAGCTGCTCGTCGCCGAGCGGACAGGGGACCTGATCGCAACTCTCGTCAGCCGGCAAGACGCGGTGGCCGACGCGGTCGCTGCGGACGACGCCATCAGCCGCCGTCAATTGCTCGGCCTGAAAGACCCGCCGCCGGTGAAGAGATTCACGGTGGAAAAGTGGTCAGGCGGCTCCATGCGGGTGCTCGAGATGAGCGACGACCGCGTGCGTGAATCGCGCGAAGTGACCACCGCCGCTCCGCAAATTCCCGTCAAGGCCCCGCCGGCCGCAGCGCCGCCTATCGATCCGAGCCAAACCTCGATTCCCAGCGGCATCGTCGCTCCCGTGGCAATTCCCGCCGAAGCCGAGGCTCCGGCGACCGCCACCGCGCCGTAAGCATCGACCGCTGTCCCCCGTTTCGATCCGCCGCCATCCAGCAGATCATCTTCCGCGACCGACCCATGCTCCGTTTCCGCCAATTCGCTTCGCTTTGTTACCGGTCCCAGCCGGTATCCATGAGCCGCTGTGCGCGGGCGAAGCGGCGCGGATTCTCGTCGGTCGCGGCGATTCTGCTCACGGTGATTGGGATCGTCACCTTGCTGCTGGTGGTGAACTGGACCTATCTTAACCTCGCCAGCCGGCGAATGCAGGATTTGGCCGAAACGCTTGCCTGGTCGGCCGTCTATGAGCTGCTCGACGATGAAAAGCTGCAGGATGCACCCGTGTTCGACCAGGTTGACGACATCTCCGACACGGAAGCCGCTATTGAAACGCCCACCAGCGGCTTGCTCGCCCAAAACAACGCCGCTTCGGGGCCGACCTTGCAGGTGACCGATAGCGACTTGATGCTGACGTTCGGCCGCATTGAAAACGCCAACAGCCCCATTGGCATCGGCGACTTCCTGCTTCCTCCATTCGGCACCGATCCCTACAACACCCTCCGCGTCGAGATCTTCCGCGATCCAGGGGGCATGAATCCGGTCGAACTGCTGATTCGCGGGTTTGGCGCGCCAAATGCCGCCAAAATCAGCGGTGCGGCGTATGTCACGCTCGATAGTCGCGTTACCGCCTTTCGCCCCACCCTGACCACCAACGCCCCGCTCGCCCCGCTCGCCATCGACGAAGCCGCGTGGTTCAGCAGCCGGACGGCGGGAGGAATCGATACCAACGGCAACGGCCGCTTCGAGCTACGGGCCCGCCTGCGAACAACCGCCGGAACCGGCGACTTCAACTCGGTACTAATCAGCCTCGACTCGGCGGCGGGACTCAATTCGTCCCTCATCCCCACGCAAGTGACCGCCGGAGCGACTCCCGCCGATGTCGGCGGAACCGGCCTTTTCGGCCCCGCCACCGCCGCTTCCGGCGGCGAACTCACCACCGATGCCGAGCGCGACAGCCCCACCAACGTGGCCGCGATCGCGACCGCCTTCAGCGATGTCGCCGCGAGCCTCCGGCCCACGCGGGTCTTTCCGATCTACTCGACCTACGGCGACCCCGTCGAAATCGTCGGCTACGTCGGAGCCCGCATACTCGGTGCTTCGCTGCAAAACATCAGCGGCAGCAACCGGCTGGTGGTACGCGTCGAGCCGGAATTCATCGTTCACCCCACGGCCGTGACGCAGTTTACTCATGCGTCGGCGACCGTTCCCGAAAACATTTACATCCACAAAATTCGACTCACTCGCTAGGCCATGCCTGCGGGGGCACTCCACCAAGGGAGCCCAGTTTCATGCTCATGCCATCCTATCGACCCGCAACCGCGCTGGCCGATCCACTCGTCCAAGCCGAGACCCTCGAGGCCGAGTTCCAACGCATCAAGACCGGCATCCACCGCGAATTGATCGACGCTCTCGATTTGTCGCGAATTACCGGCCTGTCGGACGACGAGCTGCGCGAGGACATTCGCCGCCTGGCCGAGGGGATGCTCCGCGGCCGGTCGAAAAAGCTCCCCGCTATCGACGAAGAGCGCCTGGTCGATGAGCTGCTCGCCGAGTCGTTTGGCCTCGGCCCGCTGGAGCCCTACATGCAAGACCCGGATGTCACCGACATTCTGGTCAACGGCGCGCAAGAGGTGTATGTCGAACGCCTCGGCCGGCTGCAAGAGACGAACACCGTTTTCGCCGACGACGACCACCTGCTGCAGATCATTCAGCGCGTCGCCGCCCGCGTCGGCCGCCGCATCGACGAGCACTCGCCGATGGTCGATGCCCGCCTCGCCGACGGCAGCCGCGTGAATGCCATCATTCCGCCGCTCGCCTTGGGTGGTCCGGTATTGTCGATTCGCCGCTTTGGTCACCGGCCGCTGCAAGTCGCCGATCTGTTGGTGCGCGGCTCGGTTTGTCCGGAAATGTTGCAATTGATCGAATCGGCGGTCGAAGGCCGCATCAACATCATGATCAGCGGCGGCACCGGCGCGGGCAAAACGACCTTCCTCAACAACGTCTCGCGGTTTATCCCGGCCACCGAGCGGCTCGTCACTATTGAAGACTCGGCGGAGCTCAAGCTGCAGCGGAAGCACGTCGTCAAGCTGGAAACGCGCCCGCAAAGTGCCGAGGGAACCAGCGAAATCAGCCAGCGCGACCTGGTGAAAAACGCCCTCCGCATGCGGCCCGACCGCATCATTCTGGGCGAAGTTCGCGGCGGCGAAGCCCTCGACATGCTGCAGGCCATGAACACCGGCCACGAAGGCTCGCTCACCACGATTCACGCCAACGACACCCGCGACGCCCTCTCGCGTCTCGAAGTGATGGTCAGCATGGCTGGCTTCGATTTGCCGGTTACGGTCGTCCGCCGCTACATCGCGTCGGCGATTACGATGGTGATTCACCTGGCCCGACTTAAGGGGGGTGCCCGCCGCGTGATGAAAATCTCGGAAATTATGGCCCTCGATAGTGGCGACTACGTCATTCAAGACCTGTTCGGCTTCCAACAAACCGGCGTCGATGACCGGGGCCTCGCCCGCGGCCATTTCTTCGCTACCGGCAATCGGCCGCAATTCGCCCGCCGCCTGGCCGAGCAAGGAATCGACTTGCCCGCTCGCCTGTTCGAGCAGCGCAACTTGACCACTGACAGCGCGATCGGGCCGATCAGCTATACCCACGTGGCCGAACATCCCTATGCTGCGGAGAAAATCGGATGAACGGCGAACTAGCCATTGTTTCCGTGACCTTTGCCTCCGTCGCTGCCGCACTCGGCGCGGTCGGATTTTTGCTCCGCGACTTGTTCGCGCCGGCCATCGACGCGGTGCGGCAACGGCTGGAGTTTGCTCCGTCGGAGCCCGAGGGAGATTTTGACAAGGCGTTCTTCCGGCTCCTCAACGAATCGGGGGCTGAATTCGACATGGCCACCGCCACCGCCATGATTTTGGGGGCGGCGGTCGTTGGTGCAGCCGTTCCGGTCGTGCTTTTCGATAGCCTGCTTTGGGGAGCTACCGGCGCGGTGATTGGCGCATCCTTGCCGGTTGCCTATCTGCTGGTGACGCGGTTCTTTCGCATTCGTGACATGCGCATACGATTACCGAATGCCTTGCAAGCCGTCGCCGACGCGGTGCGCAGCGGCCAGTCGCTCAGCGAAGCGTGCGACCTCGTCTCGCAAGAGATCAAAGGCCCCCTCGGCCGCGAATTCGCCTATGCCCATTCGCAGCTCGAACTGGGCCACTCTCCCCTGTCGGTCATGAACCGCATGGTCCAGCGCGTTCCGCTGCCGGAGTTCCGCATTTTCGCGACCGCCGTGGTTGTGCATCGCCGGGCGGGTGGCAATTTGTCGCTCCTCACCGAGCGGATGTCGCGGGCTGCCTACGACAAGCAAGAGGTTCGCAATCACCTGCTCGCCGTTACCGCCGGCAGCCGGCTGTCGGCCATTGGCATGGTGGTGGGAGCGGCGGTGGCGCTGTTGATTTTGGGGTGGATCGAACCGGATTACCTCGAATCGTTCCTCAAAACGCCCAAGGGGAACTGGCTGCTCGCCACGGCAATTGGCCTGCAGATCGCCGGCGGCATTTGGGTGTGGAGAATCCTGCGGATCACCGCTTAGTTGTGCGATCGCGAGTCGTTGTCCGTCCAACAACTTCACCTGAGACATCCAACCACGAGACTCCCAGCGAAGGCACGTTCGATCGCTCCCTTGGTACGACCACCTGTGTCTATCGGTCGGCGTGCCTTCGCTAGGAATCTCGCGGAATTAGCACCATGAACGAAATCATCGCCCGCATTCAAGAACTGCTCGCCGACCGGGGCGCACCCGAATGGCTCCAAAAGCCCAGCGCCTGGCTAATGATCGCCTGCGCCGCCATCGCGGCGCTCTTGGTGCTGCGCCGTCTCTTCGCCCGTAAGCCAAAGTCGGTCGCCGCGCCGCAACCCGCCGCGCCTCCGCGTCCGGCCATCGACGAAGAGGATGGCGGTGTCTTTGGCTCGCTAACCGGAGCCTTGGCCGCGCAAATTCCGGAATCGGAGAAGGAACGCAAGGAATTCAGCCAGTTGCTCCGCCAGGCGGGCATGTACAGCCGCACGGCCCGGGCCAGCATCTATGCGTATCGCTTTCTGCTGATGGCCTTCCCGCTGTTCTGCGCGGGGCTTTTGGCCATCTTTTCGCCTCGCGAGCAGACCTGGAAGTTCCTGATCGCCGGCGGCATCATCGCAACCTGCCTCTCGATCATTCCGCGGCTCTATGTCTGGTATCGGCGGCAGG
>JANRLS010000008.1:0-21033 GCA_033762315.1 Pirellulaceae bacterium | reverse complement strand
AATGATCCGGTCGCCGTAGGCCAAGAGGCCACTCGATACCAGCGTGACGACCAGGTTGACAATTGCCAGGTAAAACAACGCGTCGTTGAGCCAATGGGGCATGGGAAATCCGAAATCCGAAGAGCCAAATCCGAAGGAAATCCCAAAGGACAAGTGACAACTAACTAATCCCCAATAGCTTCCGCGCATTCCCCGCGAATATCTTGGTTCTCACTTCGGCCGGCAGATCGGACAGCTTCTGCTCGAACAGCTCAAACTGCGGCACGGCTTGAGGAGGAGAGAGGTAGTCGGTGCCGAACATGATCCGGTCCTGGCGGCGAATGAGGAATTCGCGGCCAAATTCGAGATCGCGGCTGATGGCCCCCGCCCCGCTGCCGGCGGACAGGTCGGCGAAGATGTTGGAGAATTTCTCCATGAGGGCGTCCATCGCGCCGCCGGGAGCGACTTTCCCCTTGGGATAGCCCCCCAGATCGGCCTGCGTGGTGCCGCCACTGATTGAGGCCCACCAGCCGGGCCCGTGGCCGATGAAGTTGCAGCCTGGGTTTTCGGCCAGCGCCTTGGCGAGACCAGGCAGGCCGGGGGCGTCCATGTTCCGCTGATTATCGAGATGAAACAGCAGCGGCAGCTTGAGCTCGCTGCATGCCGCGTAGAGCAGCATGTTTTTTGGGTCGTCGATCCTCACGCCCGGCTTATGCTCGCCAAAGCCCTTGGCCCCGGCATCGACGTACTTGCTCAGCATCGCGACCAGCCCCCTCAGGCCGCCGTTATAGCTCGTCCGCGGGTCGATCGCGCAAAACGGAATCAGCCGGTCGCGAAACGGCTTGGTTTCGGTCAGAACAAAATCGGTCGTCAGCAGATAGCTCGACGACTCGGGCGAGACGAGCGGCAGCACCACCGCCTGGGCGATCTTGTGGGCGTCCATCCACCGCAGCAGCACTTCGGCGGTGAGCACCTCGGTGGTGTTCCAGGTCTGGCCGAGATGCGTGTGGATATCGACATAGTCTCCCGGCGGCAGCTTGCTTTCGCCCCGCGCCGGTCCCGCGATTGCCGACCACGCCCCCAACGTGGCGGCGGCCAGCGACCGCTGAAACGAGCGGCGCGACAGTTGGTTTTCTAATTGGGAATTCATGGGCCGGTGGCTCGCCAGGACGGATGCGGACAACATGGCCCGCATTATAGTCGTTTGCTCCTTTGGCGATTTCGCTCTTTCGTGCTTTCGCGCTCGCATCTTTCCCGCCGCGCGACGCCACGCTTCCGACCTGACCAGACTAGTCCGCGGGGGACAATTATTTTTCGCCGCGCTGGTGCAGTGACGCGGCCGCAAGTCGTTGGTGGATCGATGGTTGCGTCGCGGCCTGAACCGGCGATCGGTCGCGGGGCAAGAATTCCGCGCGCAACATGCTTGACAAATGAACAGATTTGTGCGTTAATGAGGTGTATAGAGGTTTAGATTGCCCTTCCGGGCGCGTGCGCTCGCGGAGCTTGCGCGAACTGCGTCGGCCATCAGGGTTGGTGGCAGATCGGGGAGACCTTCGGTTCGGAGGACGGCGGGGTCGGAGACCCGCGCCGAACAGGAGGACCCGCGCCGAACAGGAGAACCCGCGCCGAACAGGAGAACCCGCGCCGAACAGGAGAACAGGGGGCAGTGTGGCACGCGACGAATGGGCGCGCTCCCATGCGGTGGCCATCGCCTTTCGACAGCGGAGGGAATTGTGAAGATCGCTTATCGCGCTTTTCGCTCGACACGAAGGAATAAGGCTCGGCTGGCGGTGGGAGCGAATCGCCGCAACTCCCAGCCGGGCAACGAGATGCGTCGCACCGCTCGACTGCCGCTGCACTGCCGAACGCCCGCCGTGAAATTTTCGCGGATTGCCATAAATATAAGTAATTGGTTCCGCCTACGGATTGTTTACACTGCACCATTGCCCCATCAACCATTCCCCTGCGTGGTGTTCGCCCGATGAACCAGTTGCCACTTTCGCGGCGCGAATTGCTGACCCAGGCCGGCGGTGGCTTGGGGGCGATCGCCCTCGCGTCGTTGCTGGCGGGCGAAACGACCGCGCGCGCCGCGACCGCGCCGACCAGAGATGGTCCCCGCACGCCTCATTTCGCGCCACGGGCCAAGCGGGTGATCTGGCTCTTCATGCATGGCGGCCCGAGCCACGTCGATCTGTTCGATCCCAAGCCCGACCTGATTAAATTCGGCGGCCAGCCGCTGCCGGCGAGCTTCGGCATGGTAATGACCCGCCGCAAGGTGGCCGAGAACCCCCTCTTGCCGCCGATCAAGCCGCTGCGACCGCGCGGCGAAGCGGGCCTGGCGATCAGCGACCTCCTGCCGAACATCGCCCGCCATGCCGATGAGCTGTGCGTCATTCGCAGTCTGCACGGCGACAGCGTGAATCATCCGCAGTCGGTTTATCAGATGAACACCGGCAGCATCCTGATGGGGCATCCGAGCGTCGGCAGCTGGGTGAGCTATGGTCTGGGAAGCGAAAACCGCGACCTGCCCGCGTTCGTCGTCTTGCCCGATCCGGGCGGCGGCGTGAAAGGGGGCCCGCCCGCCTGGGGGAGCGGCTTTTTGCCCGCGACTTATCAGGGCGTCACCATGCGCCCCGGCCCCCAGCCGATTTTGCACCTTGCTCCGCGCCCCGGCATCAGCGCGGCCCAGCAGCGGAGCACGCTCGACCTCGTGCAGCGGCTCAATCGCCAGCATCTCGCCGAGCGCGCCGGCGATGATGAGCTCTCGGCCCGCATCAAGGCTTATGAGCTGGCGTATCGCATGCAAGCCGCCGCGCCGGACCTCGTGAACCTCGCCGACGAAACGGCCGAAACGCTCGCGCTGTATGGCCTCGACCGCAAGGAGACCCGCGAGTTTGGCCAGCGCTGCCTGCTGGCGCGGCGAATGATTGAGCGGGGTGTGCGCTTCGTGCAGGTGTATTCCGGCGATACCGGAGGGTGGGACGCGCATAGCAACGTGCTCGACAATCACACCAGGCTGTGCGCGGCGACCGATCAGCCCATCGCCGCTTTGCTGACCGACCTGCGCCGCCGCGGCCTGCTCGCCGACACGCTCGTCATTTGGGGGGGCGAATTCGGCCGCATGCCGATGAGCGAGCAAGGAAAGGGGCGCGACCACAATCCGTGGGGCTATACCGTGTGGCTCGCCGGCGGCGGCACGCGGGCCGGCCATGCCCACGGCGCGACCGATCCCGTCGGCCTGCGCGCCGCCGAGCAGCCCGTGCATACCAGAAACTTCCACGCCACGCTGCTGCATCTCCTCGGCCTCGACCCGCACTCGCTCAGCTACTTTCACAACGGCCTCGACGAACGACTCATCGGGCCGAGCGACGAGGTGGAGGTGGTGCGAGAGGTTTTGGCTTGAACTAGGAAAGATGATCCCAGCTCAGTTTCGCCCCCTCGGCAGTTTTTACAGGCCACTACCAATGGCTCGCTCGTTATCCCCGCGTCTCTGCATCGCCGAGCGAGCCGGCGGTGGTGACGGCGGATGCGGGGGCCGCGGTGGGGAGTGGGGCGGCTTCGCGCAGCTGGGCGGCGAGGCGGCGGCGCTCGCGGGCGCGGCGCTCGTGGATGCGGCGGTCCGGTAGCGCGGCCAAGAGGCAGGCGGTGATGATCGGCGTCGTGCAGCTGGCGACGAACGCCGCCAGCCAGGTGAGCGGAAAATAGCCCCTCCGCCAGGCGTGATAGCCGAGGATCGCGCCGATGACCATCGCGATGATGACATTCACACCAAACTTGAAAACCTCGGCCGCGAGATCGTTGGGGACTTGTGGCGGCTCGCGGGGCGGTAGTGCGGCCAGCGGCGGAATCTTCAGCGGCAGGTCGGGAAATTCCGGGGGGGGGAGTGCCCGCTCGATATTCAGCGGATCGCTCATCAGCGGGTCGCTGACCAGCGGCAACTCGGACGGCCGCGGCACCACGGCGGCTGCGGCGGCCAGTTGCTCGCGAGCAAAAGCCAAATTTTTGCGAACGGTCGCGAGCAGCGGAGCCTCGGGAGGCAACCGCGGCTCCAGCACGGCCAGCGCCGCGGCGAAATACTCCTCGGCGGTGGTCCAGTCTTCTTGGCGGGCGTGAACCACTCCCACTTCATTGAACCTCTTGCCGTAAAACTGATCTGGAGGCTGGCGGAGGTCCGCCCGCAGCTTGCGCTCGCGGGCAAACCACAAAACCGCAAGCTCCGCGTTGTTCGTTGCCAGACCAAGGTCCGTCAATCGCCCCGCCAACACCGTCTGCATCTGGAAGTCAGCAAATCCCGATGCGATATTTGCCGCCGCGGCCGTCTCGTAGCCCACTTGGGCCTCAGCCGATCGGCCCAGCAGCTGCAGCGACACAGCTCGCCGCATGTGGGTCTTCGCGACTTCGGGATGATCGTTGCCAAAGATGCCTCGACCTAGGCGGAGGGCTTCGTCGTACTCGGAGATCGCCGCCTCATGTTCCAGTTTGTATTGATGCCAGAGAGCCCGGAGAAAATGGGCATAGAACACCGGCATGCTCTCGTCGCCAAACTCGCGCGCGGCCGCCAGCGCCGCGGTCAGTTTGCCATCCGCCTCGGCGAGTTGCTCTGGCGTCAGGTCGTCTTTGATCTCCGGCAGCGTCCGCTCCCACTCGCCAACCTTCGTCAGCCGGTCGAGCAGCTTTTGGCAATCGGCCTCGATGGCAGCTTCGCCCAGCTCTTTGGCGGCATCGCGGCGGAGCTTCACAATGTCCACGCGCGTGGCAGAGTCGGGGCCGTTGCGGCGGGCAATCTTCTCGTCGGTCTGGGTGAACAGTTCCAGGGCCTGCTTGAAGTCGCCCGCCAGCCGGCGATTGTCTCCCAGGCGATAGAGGCTGTTGAAGACATCCTCGTGGGCCGAGTCGGCGAACAGCTCGCGGCGAATCTCCAGCGACTCGCGATACAGCGTCTCGGCCTCGGCATACTCTTTCTCTTGCTCCCAGAGATCGGCGAGACGGTCGTTCAGATTGGCGACGATGGCCGACTTCGGACCGTCGCGCCGCGCGGCGATTTCCCGCCCCTTCGTGACCGCGTCTCGCGCGGTTGCGAAGTCCTGTTGCTCGGCAAAGGCCCGGCTGAGGCGCAGCCAATCCTCGATCAGCACATTCGAGTCGGGGGCTGTCTTCTCGAGCGTTGCAATGCGGCGTTTCGTCGCGGTGGCGGCGGCCGGAAAGTCCTTCATTTCCAAATGGACCAGCGTCAAATTGAACAGCACGACCAGGATCCGCTCCTCGTGCCGCTCCGGTTCGCGGTCGAAAGCGGCCAGAGCCTTTTTCAGGGGCTCGACGCTGCCGGCCGGATCGCCCGACTCGAGGTGCGCCAGGCCGATCAGATTCCACGCTTCGCCTTGCTTGCTCGCCTGATTGTTCTCGGGGTCTTGGTCGGCAATTTCCAGCGCCTGCCGGGCCAGTCGCTCCGATTCGGCCGGCTTTTTGGCCGCGCGGGCCTGCCGACTGGCGGCAATGAGCTGCTCGGCTTCGTCCTCGGCGTGGGCCGCGGATGGCAGCGCCGCCAAGAGCAGGGCCAAAATGGCGCAGAACCAAACCGGTGCCGCGGATTGGCGATGTTCAGGCGACATGGGTCCCTCCCGTCGGGCTGGGCTTCGCCGTCCCTTTGGCCGCTTGCACATAGTCGGCCAGTTGCTTGCTAAAGGCCGCGCTGGCCGCCCGCGAAGAGGGCCGCAATTGAAAGCGAATTCGCTCTCGCCGACCGCTCGGCAGCCGATAGGTGACGATATGCACCTTTCGTCCCGTCAGCAGCAACAGCGCGACGACGAAGACGAACAGCCCCCAAATCAGGATCAGCGGCAGTTGCACATCGCCGCCGGTCAGCGAGATCATCGTCAACAGAAAACTCCCCGCTCCCACCAGCAAGCCCATCAGCAGCATGACCAGCACTTTGAGCACCGTGATCGAGCCGCACCAGTGATGATGAACGCGCGAGTAGGGGATCGTTCGCGAGGTGGTCGCGCACAAGAGGGGCGCGTAGAAGGAGGTGAGAAACGGAATCGTGAACTTGGGATAGCCCCCTTCGATCCAGAGTCCCGTTTCGTGCAAATGCACCTCCCCTCGGCCATAGAAGCTCTTGGCGCGGGCGGGGGCGAATTTGACGTCGTACTTCATGGCGCGGCCGTGTTAGGTTTGAACGCATTGCTGTTTGAGGTCGGCAAACTCGAACGAGTAGCCCGCGACCGCGAGATACTCGTCGCACACCTTTTGGCACAGCCGATAGAGTCGCAGGTCGAAATAGGCCTGCGCGAGCTGCAGCGACGCGGTGAAGTCGTAGGGGTCGTTTTCGAGCAAGAGCCGCGCCTCGACGGCCGCTTCGTCGGGATGACCGTGGGCGAGCAGCGCCTCGACATACCGCTGATGCAGGCGCACGTCCTCGGTTTGCTGGTCGAGAAACCCGCGCAGGAGCGCCAGGAACTCACTCGGCGCGAGCGTGCTTCCCGTGACCGCCCGGCGGAGGTTGATTTCGCGCTCCAGCCGGTGGGCCTGGCCGAAGTGATAAAACGCGAGGTAGGGAAACGTCAGCCCACAAACGACCGCGAGCAGCGTCATGGCGATTAAGGTGATTACCGCGAGATCGCCCGGAGCGCCTACCGCGGCCATGCCAAACAGGATCACATACGGCCAGACCAGCGAGACGAGCGTTCCTGCTCCCATGAGCGCCAGTCCCGCGAGTGAGAACAGCCACTGACGGACCGCCAGCGTCGCCGATTGTCCGCGATAGAATAGAAACGCCCCAGAGAGCACCAGCAATTGCGGCACGAGGCCATACAGCCCGGTGAGGAGCGCCGCCGACACCCAGAACCAGCGCCAATGGCGGGCGATTTGGGTTCGCGTCCGTTCGTCGAAGGTAATGGCGGCGGCTGGGGACGCGGTGATTGCAGCGGCGTTCGCGAACGCACTTCCTCCCAGTTGCTTCAGCAATTCGTCGGCCGACGGGGTGCGGGCGGTAACTTGTTTTTCCAAGAGGCCATAGAGGAGCCGCTCCAGTTCCTCGTCGGTGGCGCTCGGGGCGATGCTGGCCGGCGGCGGCGGCACGGTGAACTGCACCGCCTGCGAAAGCTCGGCGACTGTTCCTCCCTGAAACGGCTGCCGGCCGGTGAGCAGCACATAGGCGACGACCCCGAGCGCCCACAAATCAGATTGCTTCTCGGGCCGGCCGCGCAGCTGCTCCGGGGCCATGAACAAATAGGTGCCGCCGGCATGTTTGGCGACTTGAATTCCCTCGGCGATCCGGCTGATGCCGAAGTCGGTGAGGACGAAGCGCGGCGGCTGGCCGGCCTGTTCGGCGACAAGGATGTTGGTGAGCTTGATGTCGCGATGCAACACGCCGGCGGCATGGGCGTGGGCCAGGGCGGCGGCCATTTGCCGCAGGAACTCGCGCACTTCGCTCGGCGGCAAGGTTCCGCGGCGGGCCGCATACGCCTTGAGGTCTTCGCCGGCAATGAACTCGAGCGCGACGATCAACCGATCGCCGTCGAGGAAATAGTCTTCCAGGGCGACGATTCCCGGATGCCGCAGCTTGGAGAGAATTTCGGGCTCCAGTAAGAGCTTGTCGAGGTTGCCGCGATTCTCGACGACCTTGAGAGCCACGCGCGCGTCGGGGCGGTCTTGATGACGAGCCAGATAGACGACGCCGTGCGCGCCGCGTCCCAGTTCGCGCTCGGCAACGTAGGGACCAAATCGCAATTGGCGCTCGGTCGCAGCTTCAGGCATCGGCGGACTCATCCGTAATCATGTCTCCGATGCTGGCCTCAGCCACCAACTGCCGTTGGTTGGCCGCTTGCCGGGGGATGCTGACTTGCGGCTGCAAAGCGCCCGCCAGGGGCGACACGGGCAACAGAACTTCGAGCTGCAGGATTCCGGCGACGTCGATCGTGTCTCCCGCAAGCAGCGGCCGCGCCTCTCCGGTCGGCAGCCGATGCCCGTTCACGCTGGTGCCCGCCGAGCTGAGGTCGGTGATGGTGAACTGCTCTCCCAGGCGGCGAATTTCAAAATGACGGCGGCTGATCTTGAGCGTGTCGGCATCTTCGTCGTCGCGAATGACGAAGTCGTTCCCTTTGTCGGCCGAGTCCCCCGGCTTGCGGCGCTGGCGTCCGACGCGAATGATCTCGGCCCCCGGAGGCGCCTGATAGATGCACGGCGAGCCCGCGACCCGCAGGCACAAGAGCGGCCCCGCCAGGTTGGTGGCCGGCGCGGCGGTCGGACTCGCGGGAGGAGCAGCAAGCAGCGGAGTGATTTTGGGCTGGGCCTTGGCAAATTTCAGCCGCCAGCCAGCGATGCCGCCCCCCACCAGCAGGACCACGCCCACCGCGCCGGCAATCGTCAGCCACCAGGAGGAACCCGCTGGCTTGCCACCCAGCGCGCCCGAGCGCTGATCGGCATGCCACAGGGCGAGCTCGCGCGACGGGATCGCGCCCGGGGTTAGCGAAGTAGGAAAGAAATAGAAGTCTCCTTCGCCGGAGATCCAGTTGCCGCGCGGGTCTTGCTGGATCCCCATTTCCTTGACGCGGCGGGGAATGTAGCTGAAGAGCTCGCTGGCTGTGAAGAGCGTCTGCTCGGAACCGGTCGGACCGTGCTCCAAGGCTTCGAGCAGCGCGCCGGTCACGGGCGAGTGTTTGCCCGAAGCGTCGGCATCGGCGGCGCGCTGGCTTCCTTGGGCCGCGGCAATCGCCTGGAAAGCAGGCTCGCGAAACAGATTCGCCTGAAAACCACGATTGGCGACGTTACGAAACTTGCCGAAGTTGAAGACCTCGCCCGAATGGCAACTGTCGAGAATCACCAGCTTGTGCCGGGCCGCGCAATAGTCGCGGAGCGGCTCGAGCAGCTCACTGATCCGCAGGCAGGAGATGGTGTCCACTCCCTGGTTCGGCAGAATCTCGACATCGGCCGGATAAAGCAGGCCGACATAGTGCTTTTCGTCTTCGGCCGCTCCGCGGCGATTGCCGTGGCCGGCGAAATAGACGAGCACCGAATCCTCGCTCGTCACCTGCCGGCTGTTGGCCAGGAATTGGTCTCCCAGCAGCTTGCGGATGTTGTCGCGCGTGGCGTCCTTTCCCAACAGCAGCTTGGCGGTTTCCGGAGTGTAGCCATAGTTCTTGAGCAGCAAGTCATAAAGCGCCCGCGCATCGCTTTCGGCGGTTGCCAGTCGGGGCACCTCGTCGGCATCGGCTTCGGAAAGGTGCGTATAGTCGAGCCCGATGATGATCGCCCATTGCCGGCGGTAGTGCGGCACGTTGATCGGCGCTTCCCCCGGTTCGCGATGCCGTCCGCCGCCGCGCATCGCGGGTTCGTCCCCTTGGCCCCAGGCCGCGGCCGCCAAGAGCAGCACGACGCAGGTCGAAACGATGATCCGGGTAGCCACGATAGCGCTCGCGACAGGTCAAAGGCGGGAAAGCGCAGGGGGGAAATTCACCCCGCGAGTTTCCGTCAGCCTAGCAGCCCAAACGGGTGGATTCAATTGCTGGGCGAATGGTCTTGGTTTTCGGTTGCGCGAGCGTTACTTCGGGTTCACCGCTGGCTCGGCAGGACGAGGCTTGAGCACCGTCGGATCGGGCGAATGATGCAAGAACTCCAGCAATTCGCGACGGGCGCGGTTCTCCAGCGGAAACTTGGATTTCTCGTAGGCTTGATAGCGCAGGCGCAGGAACGGCTCGTCCCAGGGTACGAACGGCTCCAGTTTGCTGACGGCTTCGGCCAGCGCGGGGGGAGGCAAATGACCGGCTACGGAGCAATTGACGGATATTCGCTGTTCGTTCAGGGCCAGCGCGGCAAAGGGTTCTGCGAGAGCGGCGGACAGGGCGGGGGCCAAGGACGGGTCGCCGTCGGCCACGATCCGGACCGCGTCGAGCGCTGGCTGCAGGATGTGCTGCAGCCCGGTCGGGTCTTGCCGCAGTCCGAGCAGCATTTTCTCGAGCAGCTTCGCGGCGTCGGCATAGCGCTTTTGCCGCGCGGCGAGCAGCCCGGCCAACGCATCGGCCTCCACCGGACTATCGACGCGCACCTTGTCGATCAGCGGCAGGGCTTTATCGCTCGCGGCGTCGGCATAAGCCAGGGCCAGGACCGACACTTCGGCGACGTCGCGCGCCGGCTGCGATTGGGCTTCCCAGTGCTTCACGAACTCGCTCCGTGGCCGACCGAGCGGCAGCACCTCCCACGCTTTCGCTCGCGTAGCCCGCTCGCCGGTCAGCCCCTCGTAGCCGAGCGCACCTTCTCCCACGGCGGCGTGACAGGCAAACCACAAATCCTGCGCGCGATCCCAATCAGCGCCGTTGAGCCGAGCGGGCCGGGCATAGCCCTCCGTCAGGGCTTCGTTGCGCAGCAGCACCGTGGGGCTGCCCACCGGTTGCCCGACCGTGCGGGCAAAGCTGTATTCCAGCACGTTGCGGTCGTCGGTGTTGATCGAGCCAACTCCATCGTCCGCCACGCGCGCGGCGAAGCGATAGTCCGCGAGTAGATGGGCGAGTACTCCCTCCACTTCGCCGGTCCGCCAGCCAATCCGCAAGGCCGCGCGATACTCTGGCTGTGCGACGCGGCTGGCGAGATGGGCAAGATCGTACTCCAGCGGCTGGGTGGAGCAGATGAGGAGCAAATCGGCCGGTCGCGCTTCCCAGATTTCCACATAGGGAAACTCACTGTGCAGCGTCGTCAGCACGGTGCGAATCGTCTGGGCATCGATTTCGTACCCCTGCAACCACTGCACGAAAATCCCCCCCGGCGACAAGCGTTGGCGGGCGGCCCGATAGAACTCGCGGGTGTAGAGGCTCGCCACGCCGCTGCGATACGGATTCGACGGCTCGGAGGCGATGAGGTCGTAGCGCTGGCGAGTCGTCTGCAGGGCCTCGCGGGCGTCGTTGTATTCGATGCGGACCTTCGGATGAGTCAAGACGCTGTGATTGAGCGGCGAGCAAAGATCGGCGACGGCGGCGATCGCCGGTTCCAATTCGACGACATCCACATGCTCGACCGTCGGCAGCGACGCCAGCCAGCCGGCCGATTCGCCCGTTCCCAAGCCGATGACCAATCCCTGTTTCGGTTCGGGGTGGAGCATCGCGCCGAGGACGGTCAGCATGATCTGCGTGCCGGCATCGGCGAGCGAATTCCCGTCGCTTTTGCCGTTGACCAGGAACGATGCTCCATTCCGGCCGCTGATGGCGACGCTCGCCTCGCTGCCGTCGGCTTGCCACACGATCTGGCGGCGGGCGTCGTTGGTCCACGAGCGGAGGCCATTGTGCGTGACTGGCGGGATGCGAGCCCGCCCCGCCCCGATTCCGCTATGTCGCCAGACGGCCGTCGGGCCGGTCATGCCGAGGCAAATGGCCGCAAGGGCGGCGAGTCCCAACGGTTGCCATAGCCGGCCAGGAGCGCGCTGGCGGCGATAATCGGTCACGAGCAGCAGCAAGGCAAACACGGTTAGAAGAATCACAACCGCCTGCCACGCGCCGGGAGCGGACAGCAGCGGCAGAAAACCAAATCCCCCCGCCAGCGAGCCGAGCATCGCTCCGACGGTGTTCCAGGCATAGGCGTTGCCGATGTGGCGGCCAAGGCTTTGCTTCCCCTCGCCAAACAAGGCAATGAGCAGCGGAAACTGAATCCCGCTCACGAGCGCCGCCGGAAAAACGACAATCAGGGCGATCACGAGCCACCCCAGCACTTGCCCCGCGAAGCCATAGTAGGCGAGCTGCCGCAAAATGGCGGCCAAAATCGCCAGGCGGTCTCCCAAAGCGAATGGCAGTGCAATCGCGACGGCTTCCCAGACGAGCGTCAGCGAAAGCGAGCGGACATCGGGACGCCGGTCGCGAAACGCCAGCGGATAGAGCGCCCCGCCAAGGCCGATGCCTGCCAGGGCGACCGCCAGAATCAGCCCAAAGGTGAATGCCGTGCCGCCGAGAATCGGAGCCAGCATTCGATACCACACCAGTTCCATCAAGAGGAACGCGAAGCCCACGAGCCCCGCCGAGAAATAGAGCAGCCGGGGCGAGATCGTGGGGGAAGCGTCTTCGACATCCGATGGCGAGACGGTTGTCGCAACCGACTCCGGCTGGCGGTGCTTTTTGTCCTTTTTTCGCGGCTGGCTCGAAACATTTCGGGATCGATCCGCGTCCGGTGTCGGAGCTTCGGCCTCGCCGCCGGCCAGACGCCAGGCGATAACGGCATTGAGGATGTTGAGCGCACAGGCGGCGCAGAGCGTGGACCAGGTTCCCCACGCTTCGAGCAGCCAGAAAGTGCTGAGGACCGCGCCGCAAACCGCGCCGAGGGTATTCAGGCCATAGAGCAAGCCGACATTGCCGCGGCTGTGATCGTCGTCGCGCGTGACGGCCCGCGCGGCGGCGGCGAGCGTGCCTCCCATCAGGAATGTCGGCAGGCCGAGCACGAGTGCCGAAAGCGCGAGGCGGGCGAGGGTTGCGCCGGTTAGCCCTAGCACCGACTGCCCGCCGATGGCGAGATAAATCGACCGCGCCAGTTGCATGAGGAGTGGACTGGCGAGGGTCGCCACGCTGATGCCCAGTTCCAGCTGGGCATACATTTTCAGCGGGTTGTGCGCCCGGTCGGCACGGCGACCGAGAATCGCATTGCCCAGGCCCAGGCCCCCCATGAAGATCGCCAGCACCGCTGCTGAGGCGGGTGTGCTGGAGCCGAAAATCAGCCGGAAATCGCGCAGCCAAGCCGATTGAAACACCAGCGCGCAGAGGCCCGATACGAAGAGCAGCCCGGCAACTTGAAGAACTCGTGAAGACATGACCACATCCGGGGCGAGCGAATGCGGACGTTATAGTTGGGCGTTGCCAATGACGCCATGACCCGCGCCGATAGTTGCTTCATTTAACAAATGCGGCCGAGGACCTCATTCGGCGGACGGGACGACCAGCACAGGTTATTTCCCGCAATAGTCGATGGCGCGGGCGATTTCGCTTTTGAGGCGGGAGCGGGGGACGATCCGGTCGATAAACCCGTGGGTGAGCAGAAACTCGCTCGTTTGGAACCCCTTGGGAAGCTCCATTTTCAAGGTGGCTTTGATCGTCCGCGGGCCGGCAAAGCCGATGAGCGCCTTGGGTTCGGCAAAGACGAGATCGCCGAGCGAGGCGAAGCTGGCGGCCACACCCCCCATCGTCGGGTTCGTCAGCACCGAGATAAAGAGGCCCCCGGCACGGTCGTAGCGGGCGAGCGCGGCCGAGACTTTGGCCATTTGCATGAGCGACAGGATTCCTTCATGCATCCGAGCGCCGCCACCGGAACCGCTGACGATAATCAGGGGAAGGTTTTCGGTCGTGGCCCGTTCGATCAGGCGGGCCAGGCGCTCGCCCACGACGGAGCCCATGCTTCCCATGATGAAGGCCGAATCGGTAACGCCGAAGGCGACGCGGCGGGCGCGAATCATTCCCGCGCCGGTGAGGGCGGCGTCGGTCAGACCAGTCCGCTTTTGCTCGGCGACGAGTCGCTCGTGATACGGTTTTTGGTCGGCGAAGCCGAGGGGATCGGTGGGGCGCAAGTGGGCATCCCACTCTTCAAATGTGCCGTCGTCCAGAACGTGCTTGATCCGGTCGAGAGCGGAAACATAGAAGTGATATTCGCACTGCGGGCAGACATTGAGCAGCTTTTCCGCCTCTTTGCGGTAGATCGACGCCTTGCAGCCGGGGCAGCGAACCCAGAGCCCTTCGGGAACACCCCGCTTGGTTTGGCGCGTCGCCTGTTCGGTGGTCATGGAGCGTTCTCGGGCGGAGAGGGCTGGTGTGTCTCGCTCTCCCTCTCCGTCTGGGAGAGAGCCGGGGTGAGGGTCTAATAACCCTTGGAGTTGTCTAACTCTCACCCTAGCCCTCCTCCAAAAGGAGAGAGAAACGATGCGATCAATTAGGGCGTGCGGCGGCAACGGCAGCTTCGGGTTCGACAAGTTCCCAGTCGGCGGCCTGGCATTCGCACTTCCACAGGTCGCCCACTTCGCAGTTGTTGATCGCGCTGAGCACCAATTGGGCCAGCGGCTCGGGGACGACGAGGGCCACCGTGGCACTGGCGTGCTTGCGGCGCAACCTGGCCACCAAGGTCTTCACCCGGTCAAGGGCAGCCCCAACAGGCTCCCCTTCGGGCGGGCAGACCGTTTCGGGATGGTCTTGCAACTGGCGGAAGACCTTGGGTTGACTGTGCTTCACCTCGTCGATCAGTTTCCCATGCCAGAGGCCGTGGTCAAGGTTTTGCAGTTCGCTCAGCACCTTCACCTTGAGCCGATGATCGGCCGCGACCGCCTGGGCGGTTTGCTCGGCCGAGCGACAGGGGGAGGAATAGAGGTGGTCGATGGGGGTGTCGTGCAGTTCGCCGACGATCCGGCCAACCTGTACCTGCCCGACATCGCTGAGCGGAATATCGAGCGTCCCTTTGATTCGACCCTGTTCGTCGAAGTCGGTCGAACCGGGGCGAATGAGTAGAAACTGGGTCATTTGACGATGAAATCCTGATAACTATGAGCGAGCGTGGACGACGAGGCCCTGTACGGCGGTGGCATAGTCGGGCCGGCCGAAAATAGCCGATCCGACGACAAAAAACTGGCAACCGGCGGCATGGCAGCGGGCAATCGTTTGTTCGTTGATGCCGCCGTCCCCCTCCAAAATCACCTCGGGACGGACGACGCGGCGGAGCTGCTGGAGCTTCTCGATCGCGACTTCGTGAAACTTTTGCCCGCCAAAACCGGCGGGAACGCTCATCACAAGTACGACATCGACGAGGTCAAGACAGCCATCGATAGCCGAAAGGGGGGTCGCCGGATTCAGAGCGATGCCGGCAGTTCCACCAAGGGAGTGAATCTGCTCGATGACCGGCCGTGGTTCGGCGGTCGCTTCGATGTGGAAGGTGAGGTTGTCGGCCCCGGCGGCCATGAATTGACGCACATAGCGGGCAGGATTGGCGATCATGATATGCACATCGAGTGGCAGCTTCGTCAGCCGGCGGCACGCTTCGACAATCGGCATGCCGTAGGTCATGTTGGGTACGAACTGGCCGTCCATCACGTCCAGATGCAAAGCCCGGACGCCAGCGTCCTCCAGGCGGCGGATTTCCCGCTCCAGATTGCCAAAATCGCACAAAAGCAGCGACGGCAACACGACCGGCGCGGCCTGGGACAAGGCAGCGAGGTGAGCTCGACGGGTGGCGAGAGAATCCAGCGGCTGCCCAGCGGCGACCATTCTGGAACATCCTGAGGGGCGGGGCGACCGAGCTGTCCTACTCCCTGGGAGAGAGGTCCGGCCGCGACGGGCAAGCAGCGAATCTTCATCGAGTCGCAACCTGCGGCGTTAGCTCGTTATTTTACTATCGAGCGCCGGCGGCGTCAGTACGACCACAGCCCGCGAGTGTCGCACCACACGTTTGGGTGGAGCACCTGACGGCAGCCCATTTGTCTTTTCGCAAACACTTACTGCATATAGGTTTGTGACGCATGATGGCTGAAACGAGCCAGCGCGGATCATTCGCCCGAAAGCCTGATTGCGGTAGCCCGCAAACAAAAACCCAAGCCTAATCGGCTTCGAGGCCGACTTCGCGCCCCATTTCTTGGCTGCGAGGCAGGTCTGCTAGCTCGTCCAAATCGAAAAGGTCGAGGAACCGCTCGGTGGTGCGATAGACCGGCTTGGCCTGCTTTTCGGCGGGGCGCTGCAAAACCAGCAGATCGCGCCGGACCAGTTGCGACAAGATCGCCCCCGTTGGTTTGTCCCGCAGTCGCTCGATTTCTACCTGCGTGATCGGCTGCTGGTAGGCGACAATTGCGAGCACATCAATGGCCGCCTGGTTGAGCTTGGCCTCGCGGACTCGGCCGTAGAAAGCGTCGCGCAGCCCGGCAAATTCGGGCTTCAGAACGAGTTGATAACCGACATCGACCGAGGCAATCGTATACGGGCATCCATCGGCGGCGAACTCGCTGTTAAGCTCGCGAACCAGGTCGTCGATTTCCTGGGCCCGAACGCCCCGCATCAAGGCGGCGATCCGCTCGCTGGCCAAGGGTTGACCCGTGGGATGGCCGACAAACAGCATCGACTCCAAGATGCTTTTGGGGGTAATCTCGCAAGCCGCGTCGTCTTGGCCCTCAACCACCGGCAGGGGTTCGTCCAAGGCGGACATTTCGGACTGCTGCGCAGGCGACGGCTCGGCAAATGGCTGGGGATACGGATCGGCCCCTTGGGAAAGCAGGGCGGCATAGGCCTGGCCGAGGTCGTCGAGCGATAACCCCTGGTCGTCTGGCTCGATAAAGCCCTCCAGGCTCAAGGGCTGGCTGGCCGGTTCGGATTTTGGAGGGGGCCTCATGCCGATGAGTTTACGCCCGCGAGCCGCCCGTTCCAAGTTCAGTGTCGGGCAAGGTACGATGGGGGAAGCCGCCCGGACCGCCCACCGCCCGATTCCATGCTTGCCATCCTCTTCAGCATTTCGCTTGTTTGCTTTGGCACCAGCTACGCGGTGACGCTGGCGCTCGAAGCCTCGCGCTTGTTTTTCCGCCTGCCGGTGCGGCTGGTGGTGATGCTGGGGTTTGCGGCGCTCGGCCTGGCGCTCCATACGATCTACCTGTGGCTCCGGTTTCAAGCCGCGATTGCCGCGGGCAATCCCCTATCAAGCTGGCACGATTGGTTCCTGCTGGCGGCATGGATTTTGGCTGCCGTGTATTTGGGCCTCGCCATTTCGCGGCCGCAAACGGTCGTTGGCCTGTTTATGCTGCCGGTTGTGCTGGCGCTGATTGGCATGGCGGCGAGTTTTCCGAAGGATTCGCGGTTTACGCCCGACCGGGCCTTGCAGGCCTGGGGAATCGTGCATGGGTCGATGCTCCTTCTGGGGACGGTGACCGTTTCGCTCGGCTTTATCGCAGGCCTCATGTATCTCGTGCAGGCGTGGCGGCTCAAGAGCAAGCTGCCGCCGGGGACCGGCTTCAAGCTGCCGAGCCTGGAGTGGTTGCAATCGCTCAGCAAACAGTCGCTCGTTTACTCTTCGTTCTTCGTCGCGCTTGGTCTGGTGGCGGGCATCATTCTCAACACGATCAAGTTCCGTGGCCAGGGTGGAGCTGTTCCTTGGACGGACAGCGTAGTGGTGACATCCGCCTGCCTGCTCATTTGGCTACTCGCTGCGACGATTTTTGAATGGACTTATAAGCCGGCTCAGCAGGGGCGCAAGGTTGCTTATATGACGGTGGCCAGTTTCGTGTTTTTGGCACTAGTCATGGCGATGCTCGTGTTTGGCGGCTCGCAACATGCGGGGGCCAAAAGCTCCAGTAATTTGGACGATTCCGCGGAGCGCCGCCCATGAAGCTCCAAATGGTCGGCTGCAGCCATCATACGGCGACGGCTCAGGTCCGCGAGAAGCTTGCTTTCAATCGCGACCAAGCGGCCGAGGCCCTCGCGCGGCTGCGCAGCAGGTTTCCGGAAACCGAGGCCGTGCTGCTTTCAACCTGCAACCGGGTTGAGCTCTATGTCGCCAGCGAATCGCCCGATGCCTGCCCGTCGCACCACGATGTGGTCGCCTTCCTGGCCGAGTTCCATGGCCTCGATCCGATCAACCTTTTCAACGATCTTTTCGAGCGGACCGGCGAGGATTTCGTCCGGCACCTCTTCACCGTGGCCGCGAGCCTCGACAGCATGGTCGTCGGCGAGGCGCAGATTCTGTCGCAAGTAAAGCAGGCCTATGAACTGGCCAACAGTGTCGCCACCACGGGGACACTCACGAATTCCGCCTTTCAAGCGGCCCTGCGCGTGGCGAAGCGGGTCACAACGGAAACCGCCATCCAACAGAAGCGGGTCAGCATTCCCAGCGTCGCGGTGGCGGACTACGCCAAGACGTTCTTCGAGCGGTTTGACGACAAGCACATCGTCGTCATCGGCGCGGGAGAAATGGGAGAAGAAACGCTCCGCTACCTGCTCGACGAAGGAGCCCGGCACATTTCGCTAGTCAACCGGACCTTTGCGCGGGCCGAGGAACTGGCCGCGCGGCTGGCGGGCAAACCGCGCGCCTGGGACGACCTGCATCCGCTGTTGGTCGAGGCGGACCTCGTCGTTAGCGCCACCGGCTCGAAGGAGCCGATCTTCACGGCGGACAAGTTTGCCCGGATCGTCGATGAGCGCTATCAGAAGCCGCTCCTGGTGCTGGATTTGGCGATTCCGCGCGATTTCGACCCGGCGATTGGCGATTTGCAAAATGTCTATCTCTATTCGATCGACGATCTGACGGCCGCTTGCGAGCGCAACCGCCGCGAGCGCGAAAAGGAATGGCCCGCCGCCGAGCGAATCATCGAGGAAGAGACCCGCCGCTTCATGGCCGATTTGCATCATCGGGCGACCGCTCCGACGATTCGCCGTCTGAAGGCCCGGGCCGACGAGGTCAAAGCCGAGGAACTGGCCCGCTTGCTGAATAAGCTGAACGGACTCGACCCCAAGGCCTGCGGCGAAATCACGACCGCGTTCGACCGGCTGGTCAATAAACTATTGCACCCGCCACTTGAATCGCTGCGCGACGAGGCTCGGCAAGGGACGCCGCACGGCCTGCTCGATGCGCTCAAGCGCCTCTTCAAGCTGAAGGATTGAGCCCCTAGGCCGCCATTGGGCCGTTTTTCGCCGCCAATGCCGCTTCGAGGAGCGCCGACTTCATGTCTTCGAGCGAAACGTCGCGGACATCGATTTCCATCGCCCGAAACGATTCGAACACCGCCCGCACCAGGTCGTCCTTGGTCCGCGCCGCTCGCGCCCGCTGCCGGATGGCACGTTTGATCTGTTCATTCATGATGGGTTCTTCCTTGAGCATGGGGGCCTCAACTCGGCTGGCGAGGGGATCCGGCGCGGGATGTCAGGCTCGGTGCTAGGCAACTACCTGATATACAACCCTAGCTTGCACGAAGGCAATCGGTGTGCCCGCCGTGCGACCTGCCGGCTGCTAGCCTGGCCGCGTCGCTTCGTAAGTGCTGACACCGAATGGACCTCGTGGTTCGCCAAAAAACTCTCGCACTTTCCTGGCCGATTTTTCTGACCAACGATTGGGCAGGATCAAGGCAAACGTTGCCCGCAATCCAGGCGATGGGCTTATCTATCTGACGATGGACGCCCCCGAATCGTTTGTTACCGAACAATTATCGCCGCACAGGCGGGCTTGCCTGAGAGCAGTCGGCTCGCGAAGTGAATCCACTCGGGCAATTTTCGTGGTAGCGTGGCGACGCTCTCCACTTATTACCCCTAGCGGGAACTATCCCGCCCGTGCGGAAAGTCGCAAAATTTTGGCTCAAGAAATGCCAATTTGGACGAAGACCGATTTTGTCAGGTTCGCTCGCGGCTGTTCCTCATCAGAACTCAATGCTCTTTAACGTATCGCCGCCCGAAAGTGCCGCCCCGCTCAGGCAGCGCTGAGCCGCATCGAGCAGTTGTTCGGCGGGAAAATTACGGGGGGGAAAGGCGAGCGTGGCAATGCCAGCGCTCAGGCTGAGCTTGGTTTCGGCCAATTCATCTCCGGGCGGCTGCCAGGTTTTCACTTGCCGCAGCGCGCCACGAACCGCTTGCAGGGCGTCCGATCGCGGGCAGCCTTCGCCAATTAAGGCAAAAGTCGCGTCGCCGATCTGGTACGCCGCGAGTCGTTCGCCGGTCCATTGTGACAGGGCAATCCGCAGCTCATGCAGCAAATCGGCAATCGTGGCGGAACTGGCGACGTGGACGAGTTCTTGCTGCCGGTCGATTTCGACGAGGGCCAGTGACAGCGGAGCGCGGGCTTGTCGGCACCGCGCGATGGCCGTCGTGAGGCGGCCGAGTAGCCCTGGATCGGCAGCGATTCGCGTGGCAGCGCCAAATGCCAGCGTGGCGGCGCAAGGATGCGAGGCGATCACCGGCGCGGCAGTCGGCGCGCGGCCAGCGCTGGCCGGTGGCATCAGGCTGATCGGTTGCCGCCGCGCGGTCGTTGTTTTGCGGCCGCTTGACACTGCCGCGATTTCGCGTTGCAAGTCGCCGGTCAGTTCGAGCAGGTTGTGTTCCGGCTCTGGCTCGGCAACTGCATTTACGGTCAACTCCGCCAGGCGCGTTTGCGATTCGAGCAGCAGTTGTACGTAGTTCGCTTCCGCTGGCAGTTGTAGATCGAGTACTTCGGCCAGATCGCGCACCGTGCTTTGCAGCACCTCGGCAATCGGCTGCAAGCGCGGCAAGGTTAACCCGCAATAGCGCCCGCCGACATCCAGCAGCTCGGCCAGTGCCGGGCCATGCGGCTGTTCGACGAAGCGGGCCAGCAATTCAGCTAAATGCAGAATTTGCGGTAGCGTTCGCTCGCAGTCGTCGAGCTTGGCGATGCGAGTCTCGTCGGGCGATGAAGCCACCGCGGCACAAAGGTGCGGCGGCAGTTGCCAGTGCATCAACAGGCGAGCGCTGAGGATGCCATGATCGAAACCGAGCACATCCAGTTCGCGATCGAGCAGGCTCCCCCCGTGTGTTTGCACGTGATCGAGCAGCTTCTGATAGGAATCGCCCAATTGTTGGCAGAGTGCGAGTACTCCCAAATCTTGCAGCAGACCCGCGGTAAAGGCCTCGTCCCCCTGAATTTGCCAGCAGCGGACGGCCAGTTCGCGGCTGGCGGTCGCCTTGACCAGCGTGTGCTGCCAATAGCGCGACAGCACGCTCGCTTCTAGCCCGGCGAAAAGGTCGCGCGGCAGGCTAAAGCCCAGCACGAGCATTTTGAGCGGCCGCGTCCCCAAGAGGGCCAATGCTTGCCCCAGGTCGGTCACGGGGCGAGCGAGGCCGAAGAGCGAACTGTTGACGACCTTCAGGATACGGGTCGTGAGTGCCGGGTCGCGTTCCAGGCAGTCCTTCAGCAGGCGGGCATCGACCTGCGGTTCGCTGGTCAGGCGCAACACATCGGCCGCCACGGCAGGGAGCGAATAGAGCTGCCCCGTCCGTTCGACGAATTGCTGAATCAGGCCGGTGGCGGTTGGGTCGATCATGAGCCATTGCTCCCGCTCAACCCTAGCTCATCCGCTAACTGCCGCTGCTCATGAACGAGAGCTTGTTCGAGCTGTTCTGAAAGCTGTTGCCG
>JANRLS010000007.1:0-15426 GCA_033762315.1 Pirellulaceae bacterium | reverse complement strand
CGATCCGGTGGCCGAGATCAACATGCTCAACTCGGTCTATAGCACGCCGATCGTCGCCAACGGCGTGCTCTACATCGCCAACAAAGACCACGTCTTCGCCATCGCCCCGCCCGCGGCCGAATAATCGTGGGGCAGGCGTCTCGCCTGCCTCGACAACCTGGCAGGCGGGACGCCTGCCCCACAACCCATGCCTAAGCGCGTCCTCGATGTCGGCAACTGCGTTCCGGATCATGCGGCGATCCGGACGATGCTCGCGCGCCAGTTCCAGGCCGATGTGGCTCAGACGCACGGCCCGGAAGACACGCTGGAGCTGCTCGCCCGCGAGCGGTTCGACCTGATCCTCGTCAACCGCAAGCTCGATCGCGACTATAGCGACGGCCTGCCAATCATCGAGGCGATCAAGGCCGATCCCAAGACGGCCGCTGTCCCGGTGATGCTCATCACCAACTATGCCGAGCATCAACAGGCCGCCGTCGCGGCCGGCGCGGCCTACGGCTTCGGGAAGAAAGAGCTGTACGCCGACGAAACCCAGGCCCGCCTCGCCAAGATTCTGGGCTGATTTTCCGGTCGCCGCGCTCTTTCGCGGCCCCCCTGGCGCTAGAGAGAATAGCCAACGCCCCCGTTTGGCCATTCTCCGTCGAGGCAGGCCCGATGTCGCACCCCACTCTTGGTTCCGCGTCCGATGCCCGCCTCGACGAGGTGCTGGCCGAGTATTTGCGGGCCGTTGAGGCGGGGCAAACCGTCGATCGGGATCAGTTCGTGGCGGCCCATCCGGACGTCGCCGAAGACTTGCGGTCGTTCTTCCGCAATCGGGACGCCATGCAGTCGCTCGCCGCGCCGCTGCGGGCCGCGGCCGATACGCCGACGATCGGCCCGAGCGGCGAAGCGACCCTGCACGGTCCCCCCAAAGTGCGCTACTTCGGCGATTACGAACTGCTGGAGGAAATCGCCCGCGGCGGCATGGGGGTGGTGTACAAGGCCCGCCAAGTGAGCTTGAACCGGACGGTGGCGGTAAAGATGATCCTCGCCGGGCAGCTCGCCTCGCAGGACGACGTGCGGCGCTTCGTGGCCGAAGCCGAAGCCGCGGCCAACCTCGACCATCCGCACATCGTGCCGATTTATGAAGTGGGCGAGCACGAAGGGCAGCACTACTTCAGCATGAAGCTGATCGAAGGGTGCAGCCTGGCCCAGGCGCTGGCCACCACTTCCGCCGGGCTATTGCCCACCGAAGCGGCCCGCCTGGTTTGTACCGTGGCCCGGGCCGTGCATCATGCCCACCAGCGGGGCGTGTTGCATCGCGACCTGAAGCCCGGAAACATTTTGCTCGCGCGGCAAACTGCGCCGGGGGAGCGGCCGACCGGCGAATTGCTCGTTTCGCTGGGCAAAGATGCCGCCGCGGCCGAGGTGCCCCGATTGCTCGCCGACGGCGTGCCGCACGTGACCGATTTTGGCCTCGCCAAGCGGACCACCCACGACGGGCCGACCCTCGGCATGACGCACACGGGGGCGATCCTTGGCACCCCCGCCTACATGTCCCCGGAACAGGCCCGCGGCGAGAAGCTGCTCACGACGGCGGTCGATGTGTATGCCCTGGGCGCGATCCTGTACGAACTGCTGACCGGCCGGCCCCCGTTTCGCGGCGACGATCTGCTTTCCACGCTCACGATGGTCAAAGACCACGATCCGCCCCGCCCGCGGTCGCTCCGGCCGGGGCTCGACCGCGACCTGGAAACCATTTGCCTCAAATGCCTGCACAAAGACCCGTCCCGGCGCTACGACTCGGCTGCCGCCCTGGCCGACGATCTGGGCCGCTGGCTCGCCGGCGAGCCGATCGTCGCCCGCCCCACCACCGGCTGGGAGCGAGCCGTCAAGTGGGCTCGCCGCCGCCCCGCCGCCGCCGCGCTGGTCGGCGTTTCGCTCGCTGCCGCCCTCGCGTTTATCGCCCTGCTGATCGACAGCAATCGCCGCATTCAGCGCGAGTCGGAGGCCCGCATTGCCGCCCTGGCCGATGCCCAAGCCGCCCAGCGCCTCGCCGAGCGGCGGCAATACGGTTCGCAGGTGCTGCTGGCCCAAGCGGGGATCGACCAGCTGCAGATTGGCCAGGCGACTCGGGCCCTCGAAAACACCGACGAGAAGCTGCGCGGCTGGGAGTGGAACTACCTGCAGTCGGTGCGCGACCCCAGCAGCCGCACGATCAAAATCCAGGACTCCTTCATCACCATGCGGTTCTCGCCCGACGGCACGAAGATCGGCGGCGTGGGAGGCTTTGAAGGGGCCTTGTGGCTTGACCTCGCCGCTGCCGACAAGATGCGGAAGAAACACGTGATGCTCAAGATCGGGCTGTCGAGTCCCGATCATGTGCCGGGCGCGGCCTGGACTCCCGACCTTTCGCGGTGCGCGATTTCGCACTATGGCGGTCTCTCGATTTGGGATCCCCAGGCCGACACCACGGTGGAGCTGATCCCCCAGCGCGAGCAAAAGGACGACGGCAACTTCGAGGCTTATACGCCGGCCGTCGCGATCAGTAGTGACGGCAAGCGAGTCTATCGCGCGTTCGAGAAGCAACTGATTTGTTGGGATGTGGACGAGCGCCAAGAGCTGTGGCAAATTCCCATCGACGACAACAGCTCTTTCAAAATGATCCTGTCACCCGACGAAAAGCGGCTCGCCATCAGCTTGTACGACGAAACGGTCCGCGTCATTGACCTGGAAAAGAAGCAAGAGATTTTCAAGACCCCCAAGCACCTGAACTATCCCGACTGGCTCGCTTTCACCCCCGACGGCCTCCGCCTGGCGACGCATTGCAGCTTCGCCGATCCGCAGCTTTTTGAAATCAGCACCGGCAAGCAGCTCTTGAAGCTGCAAGGGACCGTTTACGGCTGGGCCACGGACCTGTCGCGCGACGGCCAATTCGCCGCCACCGCCATGCAAGACGGCGACGTGCAACTGTGGGACGCGAAAACCGGCAAGGTGCTGCGGACGTGCCGCGGACCGAGCGAAACCTGGCTCGAATCAGTCGCCATTTCGCCCGACGGCAAGCTCGTCGCCGCCGGAGGCCGCGATAAGCTCGTCAAGCTCTGGGAAGTCAAAACGGGCAAGCTCCTGCGGCAGCTCGTCGGCCATACCGACGGCCTCGTTTCGCTCACCTTCTCCCCCGACAGCCGCACGCTGGCCTCGGTCTGCGGCGACCGCATCCTCAAACTGTGGGATTTAGAGGCCCCGCAGAATCCATTGCGGCTGGCGTTTGGCCTGGGGGAAGTCCGCAACTGGGCCTTCCTGCCGAACACCAATCACCTGGCCTTCTGCGGCTGGTGGATCGGCGACAAGGACATCCCCAATCGCGGCGCGGCCTACATTTTCGACACCGTCACCGGCCAGAAACTGCGCGAGCTTGGCCCGCACGGCAAGCATGTCGATGGATTCGCCCTGACCCCCGATGGCCAGCTGCTCGCCACCGGGGCCGACGATGGGACCATCAAGCTCTGGAACACGGCTGATGGCCAGCTGCTGAAGACTTTTGGCGAGCCGATCTCCGAAGTCGATCCGCAGGGCCGCGGCGACGAGAAGGTGATTGCCGCGCTGGCCCTGGCCGACGACGGCCGGCGAATTCTCGCCGGCACGCCAGGAGGATATGTCACGCTGTGGGACGTGGCGACCGGAAAGCCAGTCTGGACGAAGCGAATCATCGCCGACCGGAGCACCTACTATGATGGCTTGGACGGTCCCCAGCCGACGTATGGCCGCAACATCAAGCAATTGCGCTTTCTTCCCGGCGGCGAACGGATGGCGATTTACTCGCGCTTCAACGATTGGCAACTCCACCTGTGGGATGTGGCCACGGGCAACGAACAGTTCCTTTCCAAGCGATTGCAGGACAGTGCCCAATGGGCCGTCACTGCCGACGGCACGCGAATGGTGTATGGGGGGGAGAACCAGTTCTGGCGGAAGGAAGAAGAGAAGAAGCAGGGGAATGTCATCCTGTGCGAAATCCCCAGCGGGCGCGAAATCCGCCGCTTCGGACCCTATGACGAGGTGAATTCGCTCGCCTTCTCAGCCGAGGGCAACCTGCTGGCGATTGGCCACTGCCAAAGCGGCTGGAAAGCAGCCACGCTCGACCTGTTGGAAACCGCCACCGGCAAAAAGCTGTGGGCCGCGAGCGGCCACGAATCGGTCGTCTCGTCGCTGGCCTTCCTGCCCGATGGCTCGCGGCTGGTTTCGGGCAGCTTCGATCACACCGTCAAAATGTGGGACACCCAGAGCGGCCAGGAACTCCTCAGCCTGCCGATGGGAGACCAACCGAACGAACGGGTCGAGCACATCCTCGTGTCGCCCGACGGCAGGCGGATCGTCGCCACCGACGGCTTCCCCGATGCCGGCGCCGGCCGCCGCGAGACGATCATCGTCTGGCGGTCGGAGCGTTGATGCGAGGCCTGGGACATGATCTCGCGCGCTTGTTCGGCGCGGGTCGCTTGTTCGGCGCGGGTCTCCGACCCCGCCGCGTGCCGATTGTCGCCCTTGTTCGGCGCGGGTCTCCGACCCCGCCCGCCGCACGCCGTTGTCGCCTTCGCCGTTCGGCGCCGGTCTCCGACCCCGCCGCGTGCCGATTGTCGCGGGATGCATTCGCTTTCGGCTGGCCGTTCCCTTGTTCGGCGCGGGTCTCCGACCCCGCCGCGTGCCGGCTTTCGGCTGGCCGTTCAACGAGACGAAGCCGACTTCAGTTGGCGACTTGCATCTGCATCAAGCCTCGACCAAGAGCTGCTCGCCGACGGTCCATTTAGCCGGCGTGGCGGGGTCGCGGACGATGCGGCGGTAGAGCGTGTCGCGCTCGATGGGCTCGCGGCCAGCTTCGATAATCAGCCGCTGGATTTGCTCACAGGTGAGCAGTTCCGGCGTGGTGGCCCCGGCGTCGTGATAGATCAGCTCGTGGCGGACAGTGCCGTCGATGTCGTCGGCTCCGTAGGCGAGGGCCGTTTGGGCGGTGCCAATGCCCAGCATGATCCAGTAAGCCTTGATGTGCGGGATGTTGTCGAGCATCAGGCGGCTGACGGCGATGGTTCGCAGGTCCATGATCGACGACGGCTTTTTGATGTGCGCGAGGCCGGTGTTTTCGGGGTGGAAGGCCAGCGGGATGAAGGTCTGAAAGCCCCCCGTTTCGTCTTGCAGCTCACGCAGGCGGATCAGGTGATCGATCCGGTGGTAGGCGTTTTCGATGTGGCCGTAGAGCATCGTGCAGTTGGTCCGCAGGCCCAGCTGATGGGCGGTGCGGTGAATGTCGAGCCACTTGCCGGCGTCCGATTTGTGTTCGCAAATCTGGTTGCGCACTTCGGGATGGAAAATCTCGGCCCCGCCGCCGGGCATCGATCCGAGGCCCGCGTCGATCAGGTCTTCGAGAATTTCGCGGACGCTCTTTTTGGCGAGGAACTCGAACCAGTTGATTTCGACGCCGGTCCAGGCTTTCAGGTGCAGCTCGGGATACGCCTCGTGCAGGATGCGGACGAGATGGACATACCACTCGTATTTTTTCTGGTGGTGCAGCCCGCCGACGATGTGCATTTCGGTGCAGCCGTTATCAACCGCCTCTTGCCCGCGAGCGAGGATTTGCTCGTCGCTCATGACGTAGCCCTTGGCCTCGCGGAGGTCGGAGCGAAACGCGCAGAAGGTGCAGCGATAGACGCAGATGTTCGTCGCGTTGAGGTGGGTATTGATGTTGAAATAGGCCCGGTTGCCGTTTTTCCGCTCCCGAACGAGGTTGGCCAGGAGGCCCACTTCGTGTAGCGGGGTGGCGGGGTCATAGAGAAACAGGCCATCGTCCAGCGATAACCGCTGGCCCGCTTCGACTTTGTGGCGGATGGAATCAAGCGTGGGCATGGAATGTAGGCCGCCGCTCCGCAACGGGCCGGAATCGGCGAATTTCGATGATTAGTGCAATCGGCGGTCCTGCCGCGGAGCGGCGGACTACGAACTGAACCGCTGAGTGTAGGCCCGAATTAACATGGCGTCTATTGGCGGATCGCGGCAGATCAGCGGCAAGCGGGGGGATGCGACGACGCAGTCCGTGGTTCGGCGCAGGTCTCCGACTTGTTCGGCGCGGGTCTCCGACCCCGCCCCGCCGTTGTTCGGCGTGGGTCTCCGACCCCGCCGCCGATGGTGTCGTGCTACCTCCATGACCTGCAACCGCTGTCCTGGTTCGGGCTTTCGCCCTTTCGTGCTTTCGCGTTCTCCGGGTCCGATGCGGTCGAATCACGATTGCGGCCGGAAATGCGAGCGCGAAAACGCGAAAGTACGAAAACGCGCAAGGGAATGTTTTTGGCCGCACGACGCGGGACGCCATCGCCTGCGGCTTGCCGTTCAACGAGGAAGGGGGCTGTCTCCCCCTCTCCCACTCTCCCCTTCTCCCACTCTCCCCTTCTCACCTCGCCTCCTCTCAATCCTTCCGCGTCTGGCCCGGCTCTTGGGCGGTTTTCAGCTCGGGTCCGGCAGGCTGGGCGGGCGTGGGCTGTTTTTCTTGGAGAAAGCGAAAGCCGCTGATCAGCTCGCGGTCGATCTGGGCAAACCGCTCGACGAGGTTCCCCTCGATAGTGAAGACGAGCGCGGCCCGGTGGCCGGCATCGTCGGAGACATGGTAGTAGGTCCACTGGATCGGCAATTCGCCGGAAGCTCCGGAAACGGTGACGCGGAGGATATGCAAGCCGCTGTCGGTCGTTTCGCTGGCGGCCGAAACGATTTGCCCGAAGTTTTTTCCCAGGGCCTTTTGCACGTCCGCTTGAAAAACCTGCAGGGCCAGCTGCTCTCCCTTGGGAAGCGTCGGACGCTGCGAAATGTTGCACTGGGCGACCAGATCCCCCCGATCGACCAGCCGCATCAGCGTGACATCATGCCGATCAACCATCACCCGCCAGCGGCGGTCGAGCAGCAGCTCGAAATCGGCCTTTTCGGCGGAGAATTCGACCAGCGTCGCCCCAGGAGAGACCTCCAGCGGCAGCGAGGCGAGCGCCTTGTCGGCCACCAAATCGCTGGCGGCAATCGGGGCCGCCAGGTGCCGCATTTGCGTAATCACCTCGAAGCCGGGCTGGGCATGGCCAATCGCGCGGTTCTCTTTGAACGCCAGGGCGAGCCAGGTGACGGCTTTGGTTTTCAGGTCGAAATTGAGCTTCCCCTTGAGTTCGAGATCGGAGCTGACGCCGCCGACCGCGCCGGCCACTTTCCCTTCGAGCGCGACGATGGCGACGTTCTCGCGGACGTCGGTCAGCTTGCTGACGATGTCCTGCTGGTTCACCGCGTCGAGATTGAGGAGCCGCGCGATCGCCCAATCGGGGTGCGTCCAGGTATCGCCGATGGCGACCCCCTTTTCGGGCAGCAAGGCCGAGTGAGCCAGCCCACTGCCGGGAACTTCGACGAGGTCGATTTCGTCGCGGTTGAGCGGGCCGAAGGGGGAGAAGGTGGTCGCGGCTTTGTCGCTCGAATCGACGACGATCAGATTCCGCTCGTCGCGGAGCGTGTTGGTCAGCTCGGTTTCTTTCAGCTTGATTTTGGCGGCGGCGGCGGTGTAGTGGCGAACCACGCGCGAGGCGGTGAACCCGCCACTGGCCGCCAGCGTCCTTTGCACATAGTGCAGGTTGGCATCGACTTTGACCGGTAAGCGCTTGACGCTCGACCCGTCGGCATTGAGCTTGAGTTGCCCCTCGACTTGCACCACCACCTTCGTTTCGAAATGTGAATCCACTTTCTCGGCTGACCGCAGCTCATAGGTTTCGGCTGCCGGAAGATTGAACGAGGCGAGCAGCGCGGAACCCAGAACCGCCAAGCTGGCCAATTTGCACACAACCGCCACCTGCCAAAAGGGAAGCCGGAGCGAAGGCAAGATGTGGCAAAATGGAGCGAACAGCATCGGGGCGTCCTTGCCGGGGTGTCTCAATCTGAGAAAGCTGTTTCAAAATCAGCCGGTTAACGGTTCATCGTCCAGGGTGGAAATGGGGTGTGAGGAATTGGCGGCAAATCCGAAACTCGCCTGGCGGATTGCCTATTTTCCCCAGATTTACACGCGGATGGTCCTGGTTTGCGGGAACCCGACAGTCACTATTTACCTGGGTGTGACATCCAATCCCGAAACCGCTCCTAAAGTCCACGGGTATAACAAGTTACAATCAGCCTACTGGCGACCATATTCCCAGGGAAAGCTCGCTAGCAGGGAACAAAATCGCACGCTTGTCGCGAACTCCCATCGGCTGCCGAGTGACCTATCGCAGGGGGCAGAGGGTCGCCAAAACGAAATCCATCGCGGGAAGTGGATGTTGTGGAATGAAACATGCAGGGCAGTGGACAGTGAAAAAGTCAACTGCCAAATCAACCAGCCACGAGGGGGGTGAGGCCGAGCGAACTGAACTGAGCCGGTTCGCGTAAACCAAGTGTCGAAGTCGAGCCGGTTTGGCTCGCGGGTGGCGCGCACAAGAAGCGAGCGCCGTCAAAACAGGATGGGGACCATCGCGGGCGGTGGAAATCGCAGGGAACACCGCGGCGGACCAATTCGACGGAGAGAGAAGGGCACCATGAACACGGGATATGTCACACCAGTCTTGAAGCAACTTCGCGACCAGCAGGTTCGGTTCGCGCCGCGCGACCGGAAGCTGGATCAGATCAACCGGGCGGAAAAGCTGCTGGCCGAGCTCGATCGCGAGCGGAACTACACCTACGAATATCTCTGCTATCGGATCACCGATTATCGGCCCGAAGCCTCGCCGCACGCTTCGATGTCCGGCGAAGAGGCCCGGCACGACCTGCGTCTGTTCGTCGAAGACGTTTCCGACTCGGCCGACATTCGGGCCGAAGATGCCGGCGAGCCGGTGCATACGGTCGAAGAGCTGAGCAAGATGTTCAACGTCTCGACCAAGACCATTTCGCGGTGGCGCGAGCAAGGGCTCGTCAGCCGGCGGTTCTTGTTTGACGGCAAGCGGAAGCGGGTCGGCTTTTTGCGCAGCAGCGTCGAGCGGTTCGTCACGCAGAACGAAGAGCGCGTCAAGCGGGGCGAGCGGTTCAGCCAACTGACCGACACCGAGAAGACCGACATGGTCGAGCGGGCCCGGCGGCTCGTGCGGGCCGGCGGCTGCCCGTCGGAAGTGGCGCGGCGAATCGCCCAGCACATGAATCGCAGCGTCGAAACGGTGCGCTACACCCTCAAGCAGCACGACGAGCAGCATCCCACGCTGGCGATTTTCCCGGAGCAAACGGGCGTCCTCACCGAAGAGGTGAAGCAAAAGATCCATCAGCAATCGCGCCGCGGCGAATCGATCGATTCGCTTGCCCGCAAGTTCTGCCGCACGCGGACGACGATCTATCGCGTCATCAACGAGATGCGGGCCCGCCGCATCCTCGAATTGCCCCTCGACTTCATGCCCAACGAGGTTTTCGAGAAGCCCGGCATGGAGAAGGCGATTTTGGCGCCGACTCCGGCGGCCGACGTTCCCACGCGGCGCATGAAAGGCCCTAGCGGCTTGCCGCCGTATCTGGCGTCGCTGTACGAAGTGCCGCTGCTCACTCGCGAGCAGGAGTATCACCTGTTCCGCAAGTTCAACTATCTGAAGTACAAGGCGGTGAAGCTGCGCGACAAGCTCGATCCGGCCCATGCCCGCGCCGCGGTGATGGACGAGATCGACAAGTTGTATGACGCCGCCGTGCAGGTGAAAAACGAGATCGTGCAGGCCAACTTGCGGCTGGTGGTTTCCATCGCCAAGCGGCATGTCAGCGGAGCGGAGGACTTTTTCGCCCTCGTCAGCGATGGCAACATGTCGCTCATTCGGGCGGCGGAAAAGTTCGACTATTCCCGCGGCAATAAGTTCAGCACCTATGCCAGTTGGGCGATCATGAAAAACTTCGCCCGCACGATTCCCGACGAATACAAGCGCCGCGACCGCTTCCGCACCAGTCAAGACGAAGTCTTCACCGGCAAGCAGGATGTGCGCGGCGACGAAATCGGCGAGGAAAACGCCCAGCGCCTGCGCGAGCAGCAGGTCGAGCGAATTCTGGCCCGCCTCGACGAGCGCGAGCGGAAGATCATCGTCAGCCGCTTCGGCCTCGATCACCACCGCGAGCCGCTGACGCTCAAGGAAGTCGGCACCGAGATGGGCGTCACCAAAGAGCGGATTCGGCAGATCGAATCCCGCGCCCTGGACAAAGCCCGTCAGGCCGCTCACGAAGAGCACATCGAGCTGCCGGACTAACCCCTCGTGGGGCAGGCGTCCCGCCTGCCTTCGTGTCTTCCCGCTTCGCTTTGTTTAACGGCCAGCCGCTGGCGATTGCGCTCCTTCAAACACCGTCGCCTTCGGCTTGCCGTTAAACGAGGGCCAACCCGCCGGCGCATTGCCCCCCACCGCGTCCTTGTGACATCGCCCCCCCGCGCCTAAAATTAACGCGGGTGGTCTGGCTTTGTCCTCGTGCATGCGGCAAGTCGTCCGCGGGGTGTCCATGAGCGATTTGCACCACGAATGCGGCATCGCGGCCATTTATCATCTGCCGGGCGAGCTTCATCCCCTGTGCCCGGAAGGGGGGATCGACGAAATCTCCCGCCTCGTGCCCCGGATGCTGCTCGACATTCAAAATCGCGGCCAACTGGCCGCGGGGATGACCAGCTTCAATCCCAGCCGCGATTTGCTGCTGGAAACGCACAAGGATGTCGGCTCGGTGACGGAGGTGTTTCGCCTGTCGCATCGCGGCAAGGCCGAAAGCCTGATGAAGCAATATGCCGGCCGGGCGGCCATCGGCCATGTGCGCTATGCCACCTGCGGAGCCGAGGACCGGAGCTACGCCCAGCCGTTCGAGCGGCATCATTTGGAAAAGCGGAAGTGGTTCGCGTTTGGTTTTAATGGGCAGCTCGCCAATTTTCAGCAGCTGCGCGACAAGCTGCTCAGCGAGGCCGACCACCACCTGGCCCGCGAAAACGACACCGAAATCGTGATGCACGAGATCAGCCGCGAGCTTTCCGGCGATCGGCGGCCGCGATTGGTCGAGGTGATGCGGAGCGTCAGCCGGCGGTTCGATGGGGCCTATAGCCTCGTCCTGCTGAATGCCCAGGGAGACATGCTCGTCGCGCGCGATCCGCTCGGCATCAAGCCCTTGTGCTATGCCCACGAGGGAAATCTCTTCGCCGCCGCCAGCGAGAGTGTGCCGCTGCTCAATCTGGGGTTCAGCCCGGCGAGCATCCAGTCGGTCGCGCCGGGGGAGGCGATCACGATCACCGGCGGCAAGCTCGAGAAAGAGCGGTTTGCCGAGTCGCTCGCGCCGGCGCATTGCTTTTTCGAGTGGATTTATTTTGCCAACGTCGCGAGCACGCTCGACGAGCGGAGCGTCTATCTGTCGCGCACCGCCTTGGGGGAAGAACTGGCCCGCCTGGAAACGGCCGACGGCCGGGTGCCGCTGGACGAAGACACGATTGTCGTTCCCGTGCCCGACACCAGCAAAGCCGCCGCCGACGCGATGGCCCACCGGCTGGGAATTCCTTCGCGCGAGGGGCTGATTCGCAATCGCTACTCGGGCCGCACCTTCATCGAAGGGGGGAACCGGGTGAAGAAGGCGGAGACAAAATACACCCCGCTCCGCGAGGTGCTGGCCGGCAAGCGGGTGTTTTTGGTCGAGGATTCCATCGTCCGTTCGACGACGATGCGGGTGCTGCTCAATCGCATTCGCGACCAAGGGGGGGCCAGGGAGATTCACGTCCGGGTCGCCTGCCCGCCGATTGTCGCCCCCTGCTTTTATGGGATCGACATGAGCACGGTCGATGAGCTGTTTGCTCCCAAAATTTTGCGCGGCCGGGAGCTGACCCCGGAAATCGAAGCCGAAATGGCCGCCGCCCTGGGTGCCGATTCGCTCCGCTATCTGCCGGTCGATTCGATTGCCCGCGCGATTGGCAAGCCCGGCGGCTCGCTCTGCCAGGCCTGCATCACCGGCCGCTATCCCACGCCGCACGGCCAGCAGCTTTATCAAATTGCGCTCGAGAACGTCGGCCGCGCCGACTGCTCCCGCCGGACCTACGAAGTGCAGCACGAGCTGACGTTTGCGCAGTAGGGCAATCGTAGGGCAGGCGAATATGGCTCCTTACGTCTTGCGTCGATGAAGCGTTAGCCACACCGTAAACTCGCCAGCCACAAAGCGGTCAAAGTAGGCGATAACGATCGGCGACGTTTCCTCACCTCGGCGAAAATAGCGGGGTGGATCGCAACCTGTTTTCGGCGGATATCCTCCTTGGTCCAGTGTGATTGAGCCGACTATCACTCCGTCTGGGTTCCGAAAGTCGAACCCGACTGTAATGTCGGAAAAAGAGTGCTTTGACGAATTTCCGACCTTCCCTTCGAATCGACAAAGGCCGTTGCGGAAAATGCTCCCCAGGCATTCCTTAATACAAGCCGGACCCGCAAAAAGATCAGGGAATCCGAAGGTGTATTCGTTGCCCTCTCGCGCGGAGCCCCGCCCCGCTACGACGGAGGAATTACCAACAATACCGCGAACATCTTCTTGTAACTCCTCGATGTTCTGCGCCAGCTTCTCCAAATGAACGCGCAAAGACTGTACATCCCGGCCAATCTCGTAAGTGCTCATTTCCTGGCGCTCACAGTTTTGTAAATGACTTGATTGAGAAACGACTCGGGAACTTAAAGACGAAACATGATAAGCGGTGTTCTGATTGAGTTAATTCACGGAGAATCTGTTGAACACTCATGCCAGCCACGGGTGGGCCGGTTTGCTGGCAAACTGGCCCTGCGAGAGGCGCGATCGGAGAGACGGTTCGCCAGCCTCGCGCTGGTTGAGGCGGGTCGCCGGTCACAGTCATCATCGAGCATCAGCGGCTGAGTGGCTGGGTTTTGTACTCAGAACTCGGCGGCCAGTCGTCAAAGCAACCGGGTCATGCGGCGCAAGACCCGGCCACCCACCGACTTCCGTTCTGCTTAGCCGACTTCAGTCGGCTCCCCGTCAGCCACCGGCTTCAGCCGGACTTCTCGACCTGCGGCCTTGAGGCATCAGGGGCGCGGCAAGCGATGGAGAAAAGCCCGGCTGAAGCCGGCTGGTACAGGATGCCGCGTTCCGGCCAACCAGCTAAAGCTGGTGGCTGACAGGGAGCCTGCTGAAGCAGGCTGATGACAGCGGCGCAGACCTGCTTTGTCGGTCCGCGGATTCCCAGTTTGCACCCTGGGTTAACCAGGTTGCGAAGGGGTCGTACGTTTCCTGAAGAGGAGCCACTGGCGAACTTTTTCAGCCTGCTTTAGCAGGCTGATGGTGGGGGCCCAGACTTGGTTTGTCGATTCGCATTTTGCGATTCAGAGGTGGGGAACCGGTCGCGCAACGACGACGACCACGGCACCGGCGGGTGGCTGCGTGGGAGCCGGCGGAGGCAGGCGGAAAAGGCTGGAGCGGCTGGCGAGGCGACGGAGCGGAGCAAGTCGCGGCGGAATGGGGGGGGGGGGAATCATTTGGCGGGAGGGCGCATCTTGACAGCGGACGCCAGAATGTGTACAATTACACCATTGCGTGCGATGGCTTGTATAGAGCGAGGCGAGCATGGGCCAAACGTTGGCGGCAGGAGGATTCGCGAGAGGGGGCGCGGGGGATTATTCGCCGGAGTCGCAAACCCTTGTAACTATAGTAAGCCGGCGCAAAACAGCGCCGAGAATAAGCGCGCAAAGCATGGCGGGGATTGGAGTTGCGCCGCGAGAAGCGCGGATGAGATCACGTTTTCGCAATAAGTTAATTGGCGGTCGCAACCCCACCTGCCGACGAAACGATACGCTGGATGGGTCGGCCGCGGGGCACGCGCGGACGACCACCGCTAGCTGGCCCACCGGCATTTTGCCGGTGCGGTGTCCGCGCTCGGAATCCACCTGGGGAATCACGCATGTCCACCTCCAATTGGCAGCGCCTCGGTTCGATCGGCCAGCTTCGCCAGCACGAGCTGCAAGCGGTGGAAGTCGCCGGTCAGCCCATCGCTTTGTCGTATTTGGATGGCCAATTCGGCGCGATTTCGGGCACCTGCCTGCATGTCGGCGGGCCGCTCGGCGAAGGAACGATCCAAAACGGCTACGTCGTTTGTCCGTGGCATCACTGGATGTTTCATCGCCTTACCGGCGAGGCGCGGCCCGGCATTCCGGCTGCCGTTCCACGGTACGAACTGAAGGAGGAAAATGGTGACCTCTTCATCAACCTGACGGCCGCCACGCCGGCCCGCCACGCCCCGCATCCGCCGCATCCTTTGTCCCGCGAAATCCGCCGCGAGCCGGGGGCCTTGCGCGTCGTCGGCATTTCGACGACGGCGATGGACCCGGAATTTCCGCGGTTTTCGACCTCCGAGTTCCTGCTGCAACACGCCCTGGACCATGCGAAATCGCGCGGGGCCGAGGCCAAGCTCATTCGCCTGGGGGATCTCAAGTTCCGCAATTGCGAGGGGTACTACAGCAAAAGCGCCCACGCCTGCACCTGGCCCTGCTCGATCACCCAGATGGACCCGGCCGACCAGCTCGACCGGGTGTACGAGGCCCTTGTCTTTTGGGCCGACGTGGTGCTCGTCGCCACGCCGATTCGCTGGGGGAACGCCAGCTCGCTCTATTACAAGCTGGCCGAGCGGATGAACTGCGTGCAAAACCAGGTGACGATCGCCGACCGCGTGCTGATCCGCGGCAAAGTCGCCTCGTTCATCATCACCGGTGGGCAGGACAACGTGCAGGGGGTCGCCGGCCAACTGCTGACGTTCTTCGGCGAGCTCGGCTTCCTCTTTCCGCAGTTCCCCTTCATCGCCCACAGCCGCGGCTGGACGGCCGAAGACATGGAGCGGAACGTCGCCGAAGTGCGCGCGAGCGACGAACTGAAATCCGGCGCTCGCTCGCTCGTCGAGCGGTGCCTGGAAATGGCGGCGGGGCTGGTGGCGGGGGAGAAGGTGGTTGCTCAGACGGATCGGGGCGGGAGGAAGGCGAACCGGGTGTGAATGAAAGGAGCGACCATTCTGATTTGAAAGGTGGGTGGGCCGGTTTGCTGGTCAACCTCGCTCGGCAAGTGGCGCGAGACCGGTGAGCCGAGGGGTGGGAAGCATCCGCTGCTCGGCAAAGAGCCCCGGCGTGGTGAAGAGCGAGGCTCCGAAAGCCCCCACAAAGAGCCGGCGATTGGGCAACCCAAGGGAATCCACAATGCACCTCCGCGGGACGAGAACGAGACCGGGAATTCACTCCCCGTGGGCCGCAAAAGTGCCGCTGAATCTGGCGATTTTTCGCTGCCGCGACAATCCACGGGCGCGTGCGCCGGCAACGAGAACGTCCGCCGGCGGCGAACCATTGCAGCACTCCCTCGCGACGCCGCTACGAAGCTACCGCGCGGAGGCGGCACCCGACAACCGACCGCCGGAGCATCGGCCGCTGGTCGAGCTATTCGACCGTCACGCTCTTGGCCAGATTCCGC
>JANRLS010000006.1:0-36169 GCA_033762315.1 Pirellulaceae bacterium | reverse complement strand
CTGGGGTGCGTGCCATGTGGCGGGGAATTTTGGCGGCGGTGGCTGGATTGGCGCTGGCGTTTGGCGTCATTTTCGTGATCCAATTCGTCGGGCAATTCGTCTATCCGCCGCCGGAAACGATACGCGCCGCGGCGGCCAAGGGGGATTTCGCCGCGGTCAATCAGGCGATTGCCGACTGGCTCCCCACCGCTCCACTGGGTGCCCTCATCATTCCACCCCTGTCGTGGGTAACGGGCACCTTCCTAGGGACGCTGGCAGCCGCGGCGATTGCCGGCCGCAATCGCTTTCTGTACGCCGGCATCGTCGGTGGATTGGCACTGGCGGCAACGATCGCGAATCTGGTGCAGATTCGGCATCCCACCTGGATGGCCGTCGCGGGATTGGTCGGCGTACCCTTGGCGGCAGTGGCCGGGGCGATGATTGCCCCGCGCGGCCAGCCCGCCGGTCCGCGCCCGTTCGACATGCGCGAGAAGAACATGGCGTGCAAATGACAGCCACTCAGAATTGCTTGCTTCGCGCGGCGTCCGCCAGCTAACATCAGGGTCGGTTGATGACTGGCTCTTTTCGGGAAGTCCCGCATGAATCGCCTGTTGGGAGTGACGATCGCGCTATTGTGCCTGTCCTGCTGCTGGCTATCGGCCGCCGAGGTCGATTTTCTCCGCGATGTGAAGCCGATCCTCGCGCAGCGGTGCTTTCGCTGCCATAGCTCGCTGGAGGAAGAGGCCGGGTTGCGGCTCGATAGCGTGGCGGCAATTCTGAAAGGGGGCGAAAATGGCCCCGCCGTGCTGGCCGGCAAGAGCGGTGAGAGCAAGCTGATTCTGGCGGTGTTGCGGCAAGGGGACTTGCAGATGCCCCCGGAAGGTGCCCCACTGACCGCGGCCCAGATTGATGTTCTCCGGGCCTGGATCGACGCCGGCGCCAAACCTCCGGCCGAGGGGGCCGAAACGAAAGTCTCTCACTGGTCGTTCACCAAACCGATCCGCCCCGCGGTTTCCCAGCCCGCCGATCCGGCGTGGTCGCAAAACCCGATCGACGCGTTCATCGCCGCGAAACATGCCGAGCTCAAGCTCACTCCGGTCGGTGAAGCTCCCCCCAACCTGCTGCTGCGGCGACTTTATATCGACTTGATCGGCCTGCCGCCGACTGAAGCGGAGTTGGCCGACTTTGAAAAATCATTCGCCCCGTCTCCCTCTCTCCCCCTCTCCCCCTCGTTCCAAGAGCGGGAGAGTGGGGGAGTGGGGGAGAGGGAGAAGGGCTTGGAAAAGGTTGTTGACGCCCTCCTCGCCAGTCCCCACCACGGCGAGCGCTGGGGCCGTCATTGGATGGATGTTTGGCGGTATAGCGATTGGGACGGCTATGGCAACGAAATTCGCGAGAGCAAGCCGCATATTTGGCGGTGGCGCGATTGGATTATCGAATCGCTGAATGGCGATAAGCCCTACGACCGGATGGTGCAAGAGATGCTGGCGGCCGACGAACTGGCTCCCGGCGACCCCGACGCCTTGCGGGCCACCGGATTCCTCGTTCGCAATTGGTACAAATTCAACCGCAACAAATGGCTGGACGACACGATTGAGCACACCGGCAAGGCGTTTCTGGGGGTCACGTTCAACTGCTGCCGGTGCCATGACCACATGTACGACCCGCTGGCGCAACACGAGTATTACGAGCTGCGGGCCGTTTTCGAGCCTTACGACATCCGCACCGACCGCGTCCCCGGCGAGCCGAGCACCGACAAGGACGGCCTCGTCCGCGTCTATGACGCTAAAGCCGACGCCCAGACGTTCCTCTTCATCCGCGGCAACGAGAAAGAACCGCTAAAGGAGGAACCGCTAGCGCCCGCCGTGCCGAAGCTGTTCACGTCGGTACCGTTTGCCGTGGTGCCGGTGAGTTTGCCGCAGGTTTCCGCCTATCCGGGGTTGCAGGCGTTTATGCAGGAAGAAGCTCTGGCCGCGGCCAAACGCGAGGTAGAGAAAGCGAAAACTTCGCTCGGGGAAGCCGAGAAGAAATGGACCGAGGTCGTAGCCGCGCAAGCTACTTCTACTTCTCCCCTCTCCCCTCGTGGGAGAGGGATCGGGGGTGAGGGGGCAGCCGCGCCAACCATCGCCGAATCCGGCATTCCTCAGCCCCCCGCGCCTCCCTCCGAATTGATTGACGCCGATTCCCAACTTGCCCTCTCTCGCGCCACGCTCGCCGCAGCCCAGGCCAATCTCACCTTCGCGGAGGCTCGCATCGCAGCCGACAAGGCGAACTATGCAGCGCCACCCGCCGCGAATGCCAGGGAACTGGCTCTCGCCGCCGGCACAGCCGAGCGGCAGGCCAATTTGCAAACCGCTCTCAAGGGACTCGTGCAGGCGGAAATCAACCTGACCGCCGCCGAGCGGGCCAAAAAGCAGGACGACATGAAAACGGTGAAGGCCGTCACCGATGCCCAAACCGCCCTGGTTGCCGCGCTCAAGGCCCGCGAAACGGCGGTCCTCAATCTGGATAAGCCGGGCGACTATACCCGCCTCTCGCCGATCTTTCCCGCCACCAGCACCGGCCGCCGGCTGGCACTGGCAAGGTGGATTGCCTCGCCCGACAACCCGCTCGCCGCCCGCGTGGCGATCAACCATATGTGGCTCCGGCATTTCGGCACGCCGCTGGTGCCGACGGTGTTCGACTTCGGCATCAACGGCAAGCCGCCGACCAATCAGGCCCTGCTCGACTGGCTCGCGTGCGAACTGATGGAAAACGGCTGGCGAATGAAGCCGATTCATAAGTTGATCGTGACGAGCAAGACGTATCGGTTGGCGTCATCGGGAGGAGTTCAAGGTTCAAAGTTCAAAGTTCAAGGTTCGGAGGCATCAACTTTGAACTTTGAACTGGGAACTTTGAACTTAAAGACCGATCCTGAAAACCTCTACTACTGGCGGGCGAACCCGCGGCGGATGGAGGCCGAGATCGTGCGCGATGCGACGCTATTTGTCGCGGGCTCGCTGGATGTCGCGCGTGGCGGCCCGGATTTGGATCAAGCGAGCGGCCTGACAAGCAATCGCCGGAGCGTTTATTTCCGGGCCAGCAAAGAGAAGAAGATGCAGTTTTTGGCGATGTTCGACAGCCCCAATCCGGTCGAATGTTATCGCCGCAGCGAGAGCATCGCCCCCCAGCAAGCCCTCGCGATGGCCAATAGCACGCTCACCCTCGCCCAAGCCCGGCTGCTCGCGAAGAAGCTCTCAGACTCGCTGGTCAATGTCACGTCCGAGCAGGCTTCCTCTCAATTCGTCGAAAGCGCCTTCGTCCGCATCCTCTGCCGCAAACCAACGGCGGACGAACTGGCAACCTGCGCTAGTTTTTTGACCGAGCAAACGGCAAAATTGGCCGATCCCAAGTCGCTAACCCTGTTTGCCAGTGGTCCCGCCGCCTCGGTGCCGCCATCGACCGATCCGCAGCAGCGGGCGCGAGAAAATCTGGTGCATGTGCTGCTCAATCACAATGATTTTGTCACGGTGCGATAAACCATGAACACGCACATCTCCCCCTCGCCTCGCCTCCCCGTCTCCGCCTCTTGCCTGCCGCGCCGTGCCTTCCTCTCCGATGTCGGCATGGGCTTTGCCGGCCTGGCGGTGGGAGCGATGCTGGCGCGGAATGGGGTGGTGCGCGCGAACGAGGACCCGGCGCCACAGAACGCGTTCCTTACAGCGGGGACAAAGCCCAAGGCCAAGTCGGTCATTTGGATTTTCCTGGTCGGCGGCATGAGCCACATGGAGTCGTTCGATCCGAAGCCGGAACTGAACGTGCATGCGGGGAAGACCATCGCCGAGAGCCCGTATAGAGCGACGCTCGATTCGCCGTATCTGAAAAAGAACCTGCGCGAGTTCGTCGCCGGGTTGCATAAGGTCCATCCGAAAATCTATCCGCTGCAAACCGGTTACAAGCAGCATGGGCAGAGCGGCCTGGCCATCAGCGATTGGTGGCCCAATGTTGCCCGCCATGCGGACGACCTGGCGATCGTGCGTTCGATGTGGACAACCGACAACGATCATGGGGCCCAGCTGCAGTTCCACACCGGCCGGCACGCGATTGAAGGGCCGTTTCCGACCATCGGCTCGTGGGTGCATTGGGGGCTGGGATCGCTGAACGATAACCTCCCGAGCTACTGCGTGCTGGGGACGCCGCTGGCCGATTGCTGCGGTGGAGCGCAGGGGCACGGGGCGAATTATCTCGGCCCGGAGCACGCCGGCATCCAGCTTTCGAGCGACCCGGCCGCGCCGCTGCCCTTCGCTCAGCCCGATAAGAGCGTCTTTCGCGAGGAGCAAGCCCGCGAGTTCGAGCTGCTCGGCAAGCTGAACCAACTGGCGGGGGTCGAGTATCCCGACGATCCGGCCCTCCGGGCCCGCATTCGCAGCTACGAACTGGCCTTTGCCATGCAGCGGGCCGTGCCGGAGGCGGTCGATCTGGCCACGGAAACCGCCGCTACCCAACAGCTCTATGGCCTAGGGCAGGGGGGGACCGCCGATTTCGGCCGGCAGATGCTGATCGCCCGCCGGCTGGTCGAGCGGGGCGTTCGGTTTGTGCAGGTCTTTCACGGCAGCAGCGGCGGGGCGGGAGCGTGGGACGCCCACAGCAACCTACAAGCGGGGCACAGCGCGCTTTGCCGACAGGTCGATCTGCCGATCGCCGGGTTGATCGAAGACCTCAAGCGCCGCGGCCTCTTGGACGAGACAATGGTGGTCATCGGCACCGAGTTCGGCCGCACCCCCGGCGCGCAAGGGGCCAACGGCCGCGACCATCATCCGTATGGCTTCTCGGTCGCCCTGGCCGGCGGCGGCATCCAAGGGGGCATTGCGCATGGAGCGACCGACGAACTCGGCTTCCACGCCGTCGAAAGCCGGCACTATGTGACTGATCTGCATGCCACCGTGCTGCATCAATTGGGTCTCGATCATAAGGCGATGGAAATCCCCGGCCGCAAGCGGCTGGAGTTGGATTTCGGCAACCCGATTCGAGAGATCATCGGGTAAGCGATCAGCCCGGCCACTTCTCAATCCCGCGCACCAGTTCGGTCAGCGGGCCTTCGATCAATCCACCGAGCGGCTTGTTGTCGCCGGTGCGGCCGATGTTGAAGAGCACGGCGACATTCAGGCCATCGGGAAAGTGCATCAGCGAAGAGGCAGTGCAAGGGAGCGAGCCCCCGTGCCGCGCGACGAGCAGACCCTCCTCCTCACGCAGGTTCCAGCCCAGTCCATAGAACACCGAGCCTTGGCCGTTCAGCTCGCCGCGAACAATCGTCGCCTGGGGGGAAAACATGAGCCGCACATTGGCCGCCTTCAAGAAGCCGCCGCGCGATTTTCGTCCCCCATCGACCAAGTCGAAAGCGGCGGCAAACTTCACCAGGTCCACCGCCGAGGCGATCCAGCCGCCGTGGGCGTCGAGCGTTTCCTGTCGCCACGCGCCATAGGCCACCGGCACCTTTTCGGTTCCCGCGCCGGGACCGACAACGGCAATTTCGGTCTCGTCGCCGGCAACATAGTATTTCACTTCCCCCTCGGCTCGCTCGCTTTCGAGCGAGCCGCCGATTTGTGCGGTGGTGATGCCGAGCGGTTTCAGGATGGATTCTTGCACGTACTTTTCGTAGGGCTGGCCGGTCACTTTCTCGATGACGCGCCCCAGCACGCAGTAGCCGAAGTTGGAATAAGCGTAGCGCGTCAGCGGGTCAAAATCGAGCGGCTGGCCGAGTTGAAAGCGGATCACGTGCTCGGGCAGGATCGGCAGGCCCTGGCCCATGGCTTTAGCCATGCGGATGGCCTGGAACATCGGGTCATACGACTGCGCCCGGTCCCAGCCGCCGGTATGGCACAGGCACTCGACCACCGTAATCTGCTTCCAGCGCTCATCGAGCCGGCCGTCCGGTTTCTCGAAGAACGGCTCCACGGTGAGCAAATCGAAAACCTTGTCTTCGAGCTTCAGCTTCTCATCCTGCACCAGTTTCAGAATGGCCACCGCGGTAACCGGCTTGCTGATGCTGGCGATGCGAAACAGCGCCTCGGGCTGCACCGGTGCCCGGTCCTCGCGGTCGGCATAGCCAAAGCCGCGGGCATAGACGACCTTTCCTTCGCGGGCAATTGCCAGCGACCCGCCGGGAACCTGGTTTTTGACCAGGAAATCGGTCATCCAGGCGTCGCAGGGGGCCAGTTCGGGCGGAGCCTTTCCCGTCGTCGGCAGATCGGTGGCAAGATGCATCGCAGTGTTCCTTACGATTCGCCCAGCAGTTTGTGCAGGTGGAAATGGAACTTGCCGAGCTTGCCACCGTAGTTGCCGGCAGTGATGGCGACAATTCCCTCGCCAGCCGCGGCCCGCAAGGCAGCGGCCATTGCGGCTGCGACGGCGGCTTCGGTGACGCCATCGACGACGATCTCATACGCGCAGTTCGCCTGGGGATGCAGCTTGGTGGCGACCCGGCCGCGAAGCGTTGGGCAATAGGGATCGGAGGTTGAGGCGACCAGCCCCTTGTAGCGCGAGCCGACCTTGCTGCCGCTGCGGGCGACGCCGCCGGGAAACGGCGTAATCACGCCGGTCAGACTCCAGATTGCCTCGGTCGCCCGGCGGCAGGCAGCCAGGCCCGCCGCTTGATCGACCGCTTGCAAAATCAGGTTCCCGCCGGCCACGCCGCGCTCGGCACCGACGACATCGTCCACCAGGAATTCGCCGTCCATCACCGGAATGCGCCAGAGGCGGCGCGTTCCCACCTGTTTGCTCTTCTGAAATCCGTCGCCGAAAAAGCGAATCTTTTTGCCGAGCGGGATTTTGGTTTCGGCGGCGGGGAGGCCATCGAAAACAGCCGTCGTGGGGCAGGTCATCAGGCACTGGCCAACTCGATTGGGAATCGACTTGGTGAGGGCGTCGGTCGAAAAGCCGTAGATCAGCAGGCTCGCTCCCGGCCGGCCATCGGGGGTTTCGGTGGGAGCCATTTGGCGTTCGACCCCCGTCTCGGCATCGCAGGCGATGACCGAGGAGCTATAGCCGGTGAATTCGCGCACCCCCGCTTCGAGCCAATAGTCGTCGGCCGCGGTCACGATCAGCCGCGAGTAGCGCATGCCAAAGGCTTCGGCGAAGGTGTCGTCGATTTGGGTGCCACGAATTTCCATGAAGCGGGGCAGGGGAGGGGGGGCGTTTCGATTCGGGCTTTACCCTACCGTGCGGCGGAGCGAGAGGGAAGGCAGGCCGTCATCGCCCGATAGCGAGCGGTGCCAGGTCAATCGCCGGCGTTTCGCCGCGCATGAGTTGGCTCATCACCATGGCGGTGGCGGGCGAGAGATAGAGCCCGTGGCGGAAGTGGCCGGCAGCGACAAAGGCATTCGCCAGTCCGGGAATGCGGCCGAGGAAAGGGAATCCATCGAGCGAGCCGGGGCGCAGGCCGGCCCACGACCGCACGAGCGGGGCATCGGCCAGCGCGGGAACGAGCCGCCGGGCGAAATCGGTCAGGTCGGCGAGCCCCTCGGCCGTGTTGCGCTTGTCGAAGCCGACCTCTTCTTCCGTCGAACCGACGAGCAAATGCCCATCGTCGCGCGGCACCAGATAGCGCGAGCCGACATTGACGATCCGCGTCAAAAGCGGCCGCTCGGTTCGGAACAGCAGCATCTGCCCTCGAATCGGCAAAATGCCGACCGCGATGCCGAGCTGTTTGAGCAGCTCGCCGGTCCAGGCCCCGGCGGTCAGGCAATATTGCTGGGCCGCGAGCGGACCGATGGAACTGTGTAGTTCCGCGAGCCGGCCGCTTTCGACGCGAAAGGCGAGGCTGGTGACATCGGGAGTGATCTCCACGCCGGCTTGCCCGCAAGCGGCGAGCAGGGCCTTCAGGTGCCGCGGATTGCGGAGTTGCGCCTCGCCGGGCAGCAGGTAGCGCGCCGCGGTCTGGCGGGCGGCTTCGTGGTCGGCGGCGAGTGCGGGCTCGAGCTGAGCCAATTCCGCCGCCGAGAGTCGCCGCACTTCAAGTCCGTCGTCGGCCTGCGTGGCGGCCCAGGCGGCGAGCGCGGCCGCTTCGCCGGTGGTGCGGGCGAGGTAGAGCCCGCCGCACAGGCGATAGCCATTGTCGATGCCGGTTGCCGCGAGCAAATCAGCCGACCAGCGCGGATGAAGTTCGCAGGCGAGCGTTGCGAGCTGCTCGTAGGGGTGGCTCAGATGTCTGGTGCCGGCTGGGGGCAGGATGCCGGCCCCGGCCCAGCTCGCTTCGCGGCCGGGCTGACTTTGGTCGATGACGCGCACCCGCTGGCCGTGGCGGGCCAAATCCCAGGCGAGCGACAAGCCGACGACACCGCCGCCGATCAGCAGCACATCGTGCATCAGCCGGCCCTGCTGTGGCGAAGAAGACAGTTGCGAAGCAGCGTTTCTACCTGCGCTGCCAGCATTCGCAGCGCGGGATCGACCACTGGCCCCCGCTTTTGATTGCTCAAAAATTCGCGTAGCTGCGCCTCGTCGTCGGCATGATGCCAGGTGGCGAGCCGCGTCATGCCGGGGACCTCGGCAACTGGAAATCCGCCGGCCAGGTGCGCGAGCAGGCTCTCCCCGCCGCGAGCCGCGCCGACGAGATGCCAGCCCCCATCGGGCGTGGGGCCGATGACCATGTCCGCCGTGTCGAGGGCAGCGAAGCCATCGGCAACTAGTTCGCGAGGCAAATCGGGGCAATCGTCGCTGACGATCACCACTCGCTCGGCCTGCGCCAAGGCGGTCGTAAGAAGCGACCGCAGCCGCTCGGCGGGGTCGGTGCTCGATTGCGGCACCAGATGCCACCGGCCGCGGGCCACCGAGCGAAACGCCTGCTCGGCCCGTGCGGGCGAAAACGCCAGCAGGCGGCTATCGGCGACGGCGGCGAAGCGGTCGGCGAGGGCGGTTATGCACAGGGCGTGGAACGTTGCGGCATGCGATTCGCCTAGCGTCGCGGCGAGGCGAGCTTTGACTTTGCCCGGTTCCCAATGCCGGGCAAGCAGGCCAAGCAAGGTGGAACTCATGGGGCCTCTAGGCCGGGTCGTCGCCGTGGGCAAGGATTCGCCGCAGGAGTACTTCGTTAATTTGCCCGCGGAATCGCTCTTGGCCATCGATGACGACGACCGGGACACAGGTATTATACCGTGCCTGCAACTTTGGATCGCCATCAATCTCGACCAATTTCGGCCGCAAGCCATGACGCACTAGCACCCCTTCGGCCACTTCGCACAGATGGCAGCCGGGGCGGGTATAGAGGACGACTTCGTGAGTGGTCATGGTGAGGTGGTCCGTGGTCCGTGGTCCGTGGTCCATGGTCCGTGGTCATTGGTCCCTTGTCATTGGTCATTCGGAGCGCGTCAAGACGCCGCGCTGTCTCCTGGCTCCTGCCTCAGCGGCCCGGCGGAAGCCTCGTGCTCTCCAGACCTCTGAACACGGAAACCTCGCCCTCGCCAACTCTCCGCGCTTGATTTGCCCGCAATCGTGGTAAAAATAGAAAGTATCTGCTTTACTGAGAGAGAGCGGGTGTGTTACGCTTGGGCGGGTTCGGCCGCTTCGCTTGTCTTATCTCGTTAGTCGGGTTGATTCGCAGCCGCGAGGTTCGGCAGGCGCGGGCGTTTTTCCGGTCGGAACGGAGCTCGCCGAATCGGAGGAGATCGGAACACCGTCGGCCTGGGCACGCTTGGGATTAGGGTGTCGGCCAGGCCATCGGCTTCCCCTCGCTACATGGCAAAGATCAGCGTCGATAGCTTTCTGGAATTCGTCGAGAAGAGCAATCTCGTCGAGGGGGACGCGCTGCGAAAATCGCTCGCCGCGCTGAAGGAAAAAAGCGGCGGCCAATTGCCCGCCGATGCCGACGCCATCGCCGCCCATCTCATCGCGGACGATTTGCTCACGCAGTGGCACGTCGATAAGCTGCTCGAAAGGAAGCACAAAGGCTTTTTCCTCGGCAAATACAAGCTGCTGCGACACATCGGCAGCGGCGGGATGAGCAGCGTTTATCTGGCCGAACACACGCTGATGCACCGCCAGCGGGCGATCAAGGTGCTGCCCAAGGCCCGCGTGAACGATTCGAGCTACCTGGCCCGCTTTCATTTGGAAGCCCAAGCGACCGCCAGCCTCGACCATCCGAACATCGTGCGGGCGTATGACGTCGATAACGACGGTGATACGCACTTCATGGTGATGGAGTTCATCCAGGGGCGCGATTTGCAGTCGATTGTCAAGCACGATGGCCCGCTCCCCTTGGATTTGGCCTGCAACTACATCGCCCAGGCGGCCGAGGGGCTGCTGCACGCCCACGAGGCGACGCTGATCCATCGCGACGTGAAGCCCGCCAATTTGCTGGTCGATTCCAAGGGGGTCGTCAAAATTCTCGACCTGGGCCTCGCCCTCTTTTCGGACAACGACCAGGCGAGCCTGACCGTTGCCCACAACGAAAACGTGCTCGGAACCGCCGACTACCTCTCGCCCGAGCAGGCGGTGAACAGCCACAAAGTCGATCTGCGGGCCGACATCTACAGCCTGGGCTGCACGCTCTATTTCCTGCTGACCGGGCATCCGCCATTTCCCGATGGTTCGCTCGCCCAGCGGATCATGAAGCACCAAACGCAGCTCCCCGAGGACATTCGTAAGGAGCGTGGCGACTGCCCGCGCGATCTGGTCGATATCTGCTTCCGCATGATGCAAAAGCGCCCCGAAAAGCGCTATGCCAACATGCGCGAAGTGGCCGACGCCCTGGAAAACTGGCTGAAAACGCACGGCTACAAGTTCGAGCCTCGGTCGGGTGGTTCGGGTGGTTCGCCGGGGACCGATTCGTCGAAAGCGGCCGGGTCTGGTCGCGGGGGAGGTTCGGGAAAGCAAACCGCCACCGCTCCCCCAAAAACCGACAAGCGCGGCGACACGGTCTATGACAAGGACCGCTCCGAAACCAAGAAGGGGATGGATTCGTCGGTTAGCGATAAACCCAGCGACAGCAGCAAACGCTTGCCCGCCGCCAAAAGTCTTCCGAAGGCCCGCTCGCTCGGCGATTCCGACAAAAAATCGACCAGCGGCGGCTTCAATTTCAACCTCAGCGATTCGGGCAAAACGCCGGTCGTCGGCAAGCCCACGCCGGGCCGAGCGCCAAGCGGCACCCCTCGCACGGGGACCACCGGCGCTTTCCCGGCCGTCAAGGCTTCCACCTCGGGGTCCAAATCGGGCAAGGGACAACAGCCCGCCGCCAATGCTGACAAGCCCGTTGCCGACACCAAGCCCAAGTTGCCGCTCCCTTGGCCGGCGCTGATCGGGGCCGGGGCGGTCGCTTTGGTGCTGTTTATCGTGCTGGTAGTTGCCGTCGCCATGATGTTCAGCGGCGGCGGTGACAAGCCGACTAGCCCCGCTCCATCGAAGGGGAAGAAGACGCCCGTTCCTGTTCGCACCGCCCCGGCGGGCAAGAACGATACCAGTTCGCTCACCACTGGCGATGGCCGCTGGGCCCTGCTGGCACCGCCGCGCGAGCAGTTTCCCGCAGCGAATCGGATCGAGTAACCGGGTGCTTCCCGCCCTTCCGCAAGGTAGCGGCAGTCGCGCTCGGGCCCATCGGCAGGGCTCTCGGACCGGGCAAATTACCCCTCCCAGCGGTTTTCGTCCAGGTCGCGTTTTCGTCATAAGTCATTGCTGCTATTGAACTTAGAATACTTGCTTGAATTTGGTGCTGGCGGGTTCGTAGGATAGGGGTGTGGGCGGGGCCTGCTGTTGGGCCTCCCCAAACCTCGTCGTTGCCGACCCGCCATGACCCGCCGCCAAAGCCAATCGCTGAAGACCCCCGCGCCGGCCCACAATGCCGCCGCCCGGGGAACGCGCCGGCTGATGGCGTTTGGCAAGCGGGCGCGAATCAGCAGCGCGGTCCTCCGCGGCCCATTCCTGCCACCGGAAGATTGGTACGAGCCGAGTGCCGAGCCGCGCGACGACTATCGCGTCGTCGTCCGCCCCGCCGGCAAGGACTATCGCCACGTTGTCACCGAGGCGGATGTTCGCGGCCGCCTCGACCAGCTTCCCGCCTGGATGGTTCGCGAGCTCGCGGTGGTGCAGCTCAGCACCATGACCCGCAAAAAGCGCCGCAGCCCCTGCTACGGCATGCAGTGGGGGAGCACGATCTATCTCTATCCGATCGAGGATTCGCTGATCGAGACCTTCGTCGAGCCCCCCAAGCCGGCCCAAAAAATCGAAGCCGCCATGTATGGTGCCCGCTGGAGCCTCGATGCGGGCCGCTGGCAGCTCATCTGGACGGAAGAGGCGATTCGCGATTTCTATCTGAATAACGTGCTGATTCACGAGCTGGGGCACATTCTCGACAACCGCAACGCCAGCCACAAAGACCGCGAGCGCTTCGCCGAGTGGTTCGCCTTGGAGCATGGCTACAAGGCCAGCCGCCGCGCCGAGCTCGCCGCCAAGGCGATCGACCGCTACGTAGTCCGCCGCCATCACCGGTCGTAGCCGAGGCTCCTTCGTGGGGCCGGCGTCTCGCCTGCCGAGTTTTGTAGGGCCGGCGTCTCGCCTGCCAAGTTTCCCCTGTGAGTGCCGCGTCCCACGCTCGCGTGGGCGTGCTTTCGGCCCCCGGTCACTCATCACGTTTTCAGGTTCCGGCGTCTCCCCCGCCAAGCCCCGTTTTCTCCAATAATTCCCCATATTCCCGGCCTTTTTCGCTAGATCGCCGTAGCCCCGATTGTCTAACCGCGCGGCAGGTTCGCGCTTCGGCCGTCAAGCCAAACGCTCGGCTTTATCACGCTTTGGAGTGGTTTTAGGGTCCGGCTGGGTTGCCCCGCTTGCCAATCGATGAAAACGCGGTCCCAGGATCCCTCTCGGCGGCCCACTGGCATGGGAGTTGCCCCGCTGGCTCTTTGTCAGGCGGTTCGCAATCCGCACGAGGAGAGCCATCAATGGCCAGACATGGATTCCTGATCGACATGGATGGGGTAATCTACCGGGGAAAGCAGCTCATTCCGGGTGCCGAACAGTTCGTCGCCCAGCTTTTGGACCGGGGGGTGCCGTTCGCGTTCCTAACCAACAACAGCCAGCGAACGCGGCGCGACGTGGCGACCAAGCTGAACCGCATGGGCATCCCCGTCGATGAAAGCCACATCTTCACCTGCGCGATGGCCACCGCCCGCTTTTTGGCCGCTCAAAAGCCCGGGGGCACGGCCTACGTCATCGGCGAAGGGGGCCTGCTGCAGGCTCTACACAAAAATGGCTACGCCATCGTCGATGACGACCCGGATTATGTCGTCGTCGGCGAGGGGCGCACCTTCAACATGGAGATCGTCGAGCATGCCGTCCGCATGATCCTCCGCGGCAGCCGGCTGATCGCCACGAACATCGATCCGAACTGCCCCACGGCCCACGGGCTGCGGCCCGGTTGTGGGGCGATCGTGGCGATGCTCGAAACGGCCACCGGCATCAAGGCGTTCAGCGTCGGCAAACCGAGCCCCGTCATGATGCGGGCGGCGCGCAAGGAACTGGGCCTGGCCACCGCCGAGACGATCATGATTGGCGACACGATGGAAACCGACATCCTCGGCGGGGCCGCGATGGGCTATCGCACCGTCCTCGTCCTCACCGGCTCGACCGGCGCGGGGGACCTCGTCCGCTACGCCTATCGCCCCGACCTGGTCATCGACTCCATCGGCCAACTGTGCGACGAGCAAAGCTATGCCGAGGCCGTGGGCCACAACCTCTCCGTCCTCGCGCCGCTGGTCGAAGCCTCGTAGCTCTTAAACCCTCCCTCCCGCGAAGTAGGGCGCGTGAGCACCGCGAAATACGCCTCCCCCGCTTATTGCCGCGTCAAGACTGCTTTTCCGCGATTTTCGCCGCAACTCCAATCCCCAACACGCTTTACGCGATTATTACTCACTCCGTTCTCACCTCCGCTTACTATAGTTACAAGACTTTCCGCCCTCCGGCACCTTATTTCCCCATCGCCCCCCGCGACCCGATCCCTGCCCGACCGCAAATTGAAAGTTCACCCGCTCTATACAAGTCCCATCTCCATTGCGCATAATTGTACACATCCTGTCCTCCCCCGTCAAGATGCGCTCCCCCGCCGAATTATTCCCTCGCCCCCACAAATCTTTTCCCTTACCGGCCGAACCCGCGCGGCTCGATGTGCGGGCATCGCGGAAGGCCCGATTGGCGGGCGAGTGGGACACGGCGCGCATGGCGGCGGTGGAACCACTTCGGCCGCTAGCGCCAATCGCCGCTGAGCACAAATGCCGCCCAGTAGAAAGGGGGCAAGCGTTTGGAGTCGGCCAGTTCAGCGTCGGTCAGGTGTCGCGAGCCACCGCGCGGTCCGCCATCCTTGACGATCCAATCTCGGAGCACCCAGAGCTGCGCCTCGCGGAGCGCTTCGAGCTTGGAATAAAGGGGCGAGCCGTCGGGCTTTTTCTTGGTCCACAGGTTGTCGTAAAACCGCTCCATCAAAACGCGCGTTGCCTCGTCGTCCACACTCCATAAGGTGGCGACTGCCGAGCGGGCTCCTGCCGTCTGAAACGCCCGCTGCAAACCCAACAGTCCCTCGCCCCCGGCTGTCCGGCCAAGTCCCGTCTCGCAGGCCGAGAGCACCACGAGTTCGCAGCCGCTCAGGTCGAGCGCGCTGATTTCCTCGGCCGTCAGAATGCCATCGTCTTCCTCGGTAGGCTGGTTGGCACCCGCCAGAGCCAGGCCCGAAAGAAGCCCTGGATGGTAACCCGCCAGGGATTGATTGCTGGCATACGACAGATCCGGCCGCTCTGCCTGGGTGCTGCGATCCAATGCCGACTTGAACCGTTCCGCCGCGAAATAGCCGTGCGTGGCCAGATGCAGATAATGGTGGAGTGAGGCTTGCTCGACGAACAGGTCTTCGGTCGCGGCGGCCCCTTCCAGCGACCGGAAGCCGTCGTCGCCAAAGGTGGCGCGATAAAGCTTTTCAATCGTGGCCAGTTCCCCCTTCGTTCCTTCCAAGGGTAAGAATGGTTCGTCACCATCGCCGCGGGCGGCCCGGCTAAAGGCCGCGACGTTGGGTTTGGGAAGTGGCGAATCGGGCGTCGCCGCGCCTTGGCGGTTGTAATCGACTCCCCCCAGCACGAGCAGGTTGCCAGCCGGCCTAGACGAACGTGGCGCGGCGACAATCGCCCGCGCGGCCGGAACAACCGCCAGCATGTATTCCTCCAGCAAATAGCTTCCCGGCGCCTTTCCTGGCAAGGCGGCGAAGGGGAGTTTACCCAAATCGCCGTCAGGTGAAATCAGCACCGTTTTGGCCCCCGCCAGGTGCTCTTCGATGGGGAGCCAGAGCTTTTCGCGCAGCGTCTGCCCCGCTTGCTTAGAGGCGGGCGTGGTCCCCAGCCCGAGCCGCCAGGTGGCGATGGCCTTGTGGAACGGCGCGGCCGCGTGCAAGTCCACCAGCCGCAGGCTGTCGCCGGTCACCACAAAGGCGGCCAAGCGGAGTTCCCATTTCTGGGCCGGGTTTTTGGCGGCGGGGTCAACGTGCGTGTACTCGAGCAGATCGACCAAGGCCCCATCTGGAGGCAAGGTGGCCTGCACGTCGCCCAGGGTGAGCGGTTGGACGGCCGCCCGGAATTCCGCGCTCGCCGCCGCCAGCTTGCCTTCCAGTGCCTCCTTTTGCGCCGACAGGTCGGCGATTTGCTGTTGCCGAGTCTCGGCAGTGCCCAGGGGAACGGCGGACAGGGCCACACGCGCCAATTGCGTTGAGACAGTTCGTAGTTCCGTGGCAATCGGGGCGATTTCGGGACGGTTCGCGACAGCGCGCTGCGCTTGCTGGCGGGCCAGAACCATCCCTTTCCAGGCGAGCAGGCGCTCGTAAACGGGAACCTGAAAATCGTTCGTGCGCACGGCAAGCGTTAGGTAGTGATGCAGGCGATGTCGACCCTGGGCGGCCATCGCGATTTGTTGCCGCTCCGATTGGAGAGCGGCCACTAATTCGACGTTTCGCAGTGTGATTTCGAACGCCTGGCGATAGAGGGACTCAGCCTGAGCGTATTCCCCTTGCGACCTACACACGAGCGCCAGGTTGTTCAGACTCGTGGCATAGTCGGGATGGTGTTCCCCCAGGGCCTTTTTCCAGATTTCAGCTGCCTGACGGTAGAGTGGCTCCGCCCGGGCGTAGTCCCCTTGCGACAAATACAGACCGGCGAGGTTGTTCAGGCTCAGGGCAAATTCGGGATGGTTCTCTCCCAGGGACTGTTTGCGGATTTCGATCGCCTGAAGGAGGAGTGGCTCGGCCCGGCCGTAGTCCCTTTGTGCATCGTACAACTCGGCGAGGTTGTTCAAGCTCGTGGCGAAGTCGGGATGGTTTTCCCCGAGTGCCTCTTTCCAGATTTTGGCCGCTTGGCGGTGGAGAGGCTCGGCCCGGGTGTAGTCCCCCTGCAACCTATACAGATCGGCCAGGTTGTTCAGGCTCTTCGCGTGGTCTGGATGATTCTCCCCGAGGGCATTTTTCACGATTTCGAGCGCCTGACGGTAGAGGGGTTCCGCCCGAGCGTAATCCCCTTGCAACCGGTACAGCACGGCCAGGTTGTTCAGGCTCAAGGCGTAATCCGGATGGTCGTCCCCCAACGCCTTTCTCTTGATTTCGAGTGCCTGACGGTAGTGGGGTTCGGCCGGGGCGTAGTCCCCTCGCGTCGCATATAGCACGGCCAGGTTGTTCAGGCTCGCGGCGTACTGGGGATGGTTCTCCCCCAACACCTTTTTGCGGATTTGGAGTGCCTGGCGGTAGAGGGGCTCGGCGCGGGCGAAGTCCCCCTGGGACCTGTACAACTCGGCGAGATTGTTCAGGCTGGTGGCATAATCGGAATGGTTCTCCCCCAGCGCCATTTTAAAGACTTCAGCCGCCTGGCAGCAAAGAGGCTCGGCCGTGGCGTAGTCCCCCTGCAATGCATACAACTGGGCCAGGTTGCTCAGGCTCGCGGCGTAGTCAGGATGTTTCTCCCCTAGGGCCCTTTTGCGGATTTGGAGCGCCTGGCGGTAGAGGGGTTCCGCTCGGGCATAATCCACTTGCGACTTGTAGAGAAGGGCCAGGTTGTTCAGACAGGTGGCATAATCGGGATGCATCTCCCCCAGGGACTGCTTACAGATTTCAGCAGCCTGGCGGTAGAGAGGCTCAGCGCGGGCGAATTGCGCATGCGACCTGCACAGCTCAGCCAGATTGTTCAGACACATGGCAAATTTGGGATGGTGCTCCCCTAAAATCGCTTTGTGAATCTCAGCGACTTCTTGGGCGGCCTGCGCGGCGTCTGAGAATTTTCCCTCCTCGTTGAGACGCATGGCATCAGATTGGCGAGCCTCGGCAGTGGCTAGCTGCTGGCGCTGGGAAGCGGACAAAGTCGCGAGAACTTCCGAGTCCTTGAGTGCCCACCGTGCATCGACCAGTCGCCAATGGTCATGACCAAACAATCGGACAAGGATCGCGACCGCCTCCGTGCGGACAATTTTCGCCTCCGTGAATCGTTCGAGCTTCTGATACCGGTCGGCCAGCCACGCCAAATCGAAGGCAACGTTGGCGTGTTTGTTTCCCAGGAGTTGGCGATCGGTGCTTAGCAGTTGTTCCCCCACCTGCAGCGCCTCAGCCAACTTCCCCTCGGCGTCGAGTTGTTGAGCGCGTTCCCACAGACGCTTGCTTTCCGCTTTCAACGCTTCGCGCTGCTTGACGGTTAGGGGCTCGGACTGGTGGTTGGAGACGAGACGGAGGGAATTCGAGAACGCTAGAAGCAAAAAAATCGCAGAGAGCGCCAGCAGCGTTGCGAGCAGGACCATTCGCGGACGCATGGAAACGAACTCCTCAGACCTCTTGGACTTGCTTACCGAAGTGGCGCACAACTACCACGGGCCGCGTAACGGATGCGGGCTCGCACCACCCCAATGGGTGAGTGTAGCACATGGCCTTGAAGGTTGTACGCAGGTCACTTCGGGAGCTAAAGCGGGTGGCCATCCCTGAAAGAGCTTTGGGCGTCAAGGGGTTGGCGGCGCGGTCGGAGATCGGAGTCGAGGGGCGGCTCGCTTTTCGAGTGGGGTCAAGGGGAAGTAAGAACGGTAATGGTTGCGGGACAGTCGATTCGTCACGGTCTCGTTAAGCGGGTTCGCGTGGGTCGTTCTTGTGCCTTCTGGCCGACCGCTCCCCAATCCATCCCTTCGTGGTTCCGAGCCGGCGAATTTGCGCGGCTCCTCCGCCGCTGGTACGGCGGACACCAGGAGTCTGTGCGACCGTCAGGGCCACAGGCGGCGTTCGGATCAGGTTGACGTGCTTTGCGCACCATAGGCCACCTCGAACTGCGCGCCTGGGCCGAGTCTCCGTTCTCCCGCGGGAGACAGAGCGTCCGGAATCTGCTGTCACGGCATGTTTCGGCGAATGCTCCTTCATGGGAATCAGAGAAGAGGGACGGGCTTTCTGGGGGAAGGCGGGCACCGCCGCGTAGCGGTGGTCGGGGGGCCTGCTGGTCCCTTCCCCCAGGGCCCCGCGATCAGACATTGATTTTCTCCCGGGTCTTGCCACCCCTAGGCTTCGCGCCGGGTAAGCAGGTGCCAAATGATCGTGGTCAGTCGGCGCATCACGGCCACCCGGCGGAGACGCGTATGACATTGCCTCCCGGCCGCCCGCCACCCGCATCGCCCAGCAGATGGTGGGCTCAGCCCACCCAAGGAGTCACTTTCGACGGTCCCACCAGCCTGTCGTTTGCAATCGAGCCGCGACCACCCAACCATTGACGCACGCCGCACGGCGACCTACTGTGAACGAGGTGAAGCAAGGGTTTAGCGACAGGTCGTCGCTATAGGCGTTGCGGATGGTCGGGCCGCCATCCGGTAGTTTTTTGCCACTACCGGAGGTCTCGATGTCCGAGCAAGAGCCGCGGATCGATTCAATTTCTTGCCTGATTCTGCGCGTCTTCTGGATCTTGGCCGGCAACATGATTCTGATCTTGCTGGGCCTCTCGATTGTGGTTCATTCGCCCCCCTTACCTTCGCTAACCGACTTCGCCTACGGCGGCGTGGTCGTGCTGATGATCGCCGCGCGCTTTCTCGATCTGTCGTATTTTCAAGGCAACCCGGCCGGAGCTCATCACGACTGGCGGCGACACGCCCTGCTGCTCGTCGCCATCGCCAGCCTGGCCTGGGCCGCCGCCCGTCTCGTCGCGCGCGTTGCCAGCACCTGAACCGTTCCCCCTTGGCCCCGCGCAAATGGAAAGCCCGGCCGTTTCACCGGGCCACAGGGACGGTACAAGACTCGACCTTGTCACCTCGAAGACGCCAACGCGAGTGGCCCAGGTTGCTCGCACCACTTGCGGGGCTGCTCCGGTTCGCGATGCGGCGAAAGCTTGCCGGGTTTTGAGTACCAAACCCAGCTACCCTTTCGTTTGTTATCCGCCGCTCCGCGGCAGGAAGATTCGGCTTTGCCACCGACTGCCTAGCGCGGTTTGACCCGTGTTTCGCGCAGCGGGCGCAGCGGATCGTGGGCGGGATTTGCGGTGGGAATTTCGGCCCGCACCGCCGCCAGATGGCGGTGCAAATCGGCGCGCAGCTCCCGCGCCAGTTCCGGCTGGCGCGCGGCCAGGTCGGTCGTCTCGCCCAGATCCGCGGCGAGGTCATACAGTTCCACGCGGTGGCCGGGGCGATAGTTCCCCTCGGAATCGAACGAATCGCCAAAATGCTCGATCAGCTTATGGCGGCCCTTCCGCGCGGCTGCCGCCGGGGTCGCTCCCCAGCGAAGGTCATACAGCGGGGCATACCAATAGAGCGAACGCTCGATCCAGGGCTCCCCTTCCAGCAGCGGCCGCAGATTCGCGCCATCGAGCGGGTGCTCGGCGGGAGCTTTGGTCCCCGCCGCCACCAGCAAGGTCGGCAGCCAATCGGTGGCTTGAATCGGGGTATCGCAGATCGTGCCGGGCTTCGTGACTCCCGGCCAACGGACCAGGCAGGGGACGCGAATTCCCCCTTCGTAGAGCGTTCCCTTTGTCCCCCGCAGCGGAGCGCTCGCGAACTCGCGCGATTTCACTGTGAGCTTCGTCAGGTTCCCCGTACCTTGCGTGAAGGGGGTCGCGTCGTACACGTGGTCCACGCCGCCGTTGTCCGAGAGGAACACCACCAGCGTGTTGTCGGTCAGTCCTCGTTCGTCGAGCGCGGCCAGCAACCGGCCCACCGCGGCATCGAGGTGTTCAATCGCGGCCAGGTAGGTGGCGTTGTGCAGCCCCTCGGCGGGAGCGCCGCGCTCTCGATACTTCTTGACCAATTCTGCCGGGGCCGAAACCACGCCGTGGATCGTGTGGTGCGCGAGCCAACAAAACCACGGCCGGTCCTGGTTCTTGGCGATGAACGCGATGGCCTCATCAGTGAGGTGGGCGACGTGCTTATCCCCCTCGTTGTGGCTGCCGGGGCCGGGGGCGCTGACCGCGTCAAACCCGTAAAACGTCGCGCCCGCGGGCCGCAAGCGGGTGTAGTCCCCGTCTTCGCCGGTGGTCAAATGCCACTTGCCCAAACATCCCGTCGCATAGCCGGCCGCTTGCAATCCCTTGGCCAAAGTGAATGATTCGCGCGATAAGTTCTCGGCAAACTCGGGCTCGCGGACCGGAGCCCAAGGATAGCCATACCAGCCGATGACGTGCCACATTCGCGACCGGGCCGGATGCTGGCCGGTAAGAATCGCGCCGCGCGTCGGCGTGCATTGCGGGGTGACATAGGCGGCCGTGAACCGCACCCCCGCCGCGGCAAGCCGATCCAAGTGGGGCGTTGGAGCGAGCCTGCTCCCGTAGCAGCCGAGCGACGACCACCCTTGATCGTCGGTCAGAATGAACAACAGATTGGGGGGCCGTCGCTCGTCCGACGCGCCCACCAATCCCGCGCCCAGCAGGACGAAAAGTACGACGATGACTCGCCTCACGTTGGTTGCTCCAGAATCGGGGGTATGTCCCATTACCGTTCTCGGCGGGCTGGGTGAAGTTGCGCGGAAAGTCGAGATCGTCGAGATAATCGTTGTCTGTTTCAAACGGAGGGGGCCACGCTCGTGATCTCGACGGCCCCGACAAAACTCCCGCCGGAGCCACGGGTTTGGTCACTGGGTTGCGGCGTGTGCGCGCGGGTAGCCGTGGCACCAAATAATTGGACTAATCCCGTTTTTTCGTAATCAAATCGAGCTCGATCTCTCGCGATCGCATGTCGGGCGTGATTTCCAGGGCGAAGCCACTCGTTTGTGCCGACTGGTACTGGGGCGGAACATGGCTCTTCACGGGCTTGCCGTCCATGTTCGGCGGCGTCTCATAGCATTCGACGTGCATCTGGTATTTGCCTGGCAACAGTCCATCACCGGCATCGAACGTGGCGACGCGAAACTTCCCGTCCACGCCAAACTCGGCCGTCGCCGGGCGAAGCGGGAAACCTTCGGCTCCCTCCAGGGGAAGGAAATAGACCGTTCCCCGGCCTGGGCAAGGGCCGCCATCGAACAAGACTTGCCCACTCACCGGCACGCGCCGCGGGAGGTCGTCGCCGCAGCCCGCAAGTAGCAACAGCCCGCCAATCGCGGCCAGGGCGCGCATCGTGTCGCAAGTCATTGCGGATTCCTAATTTCGCGTCCGCGAAGTCAGGGCAAGTCGGCCACTTCGGAGCCGGCGCGAGTGCCCAGGTGGTTGTAAATCCGATAATCGATGGAACGGGGGACGAACCGGACGCTTCCATCCCCCATGGCGAAGCTGGCCCCGCCCGGGTGAAAACTCTTGAAACCGCACGTTCGATACCAGTTGGCATCGACGGCTGTCTCCATCGTGTTGAGCGGAATCGACGTGCCGGAAACCGGAAAGTTGAGGCTGAAGACTCCCATGAACGTGCAGTGCGCGGGGATCGTTTCGCCAACCAGAAAGGTGTTGGTCAATCCATCTGCGACTTCCGCCAGCCGAGTCGCGCGCTTGCTGCGGCCGAACATCCCCGCGAAGGTTCCGGCGGGAATATTCAGGCCGGAGTTGGCGGTGGTTCCGAAATTCCAGCCTTGGCAACAGTAGTTGGAGTCGGCGGGGGTGCCCCCGGCTGGGCAAAACGGGCACTGGTCCATGTGAGTCGGTCCCATCGACACCGGATACCACAGGGCGTGCGATGGATTGGGATTGTCCCGGTCGAAGCGCGTCATGATCGGATTGGCGGCCGCGCCGTCCGAGGGGCAGATGAACAGCGGTAGTTTGCCGGAGTTCGCCGCCGCGCGATTGACCGGCGTATTCCGCAAGTTGCCCAGGTGATCCATCGCATCATGCAAATTTTTCATCTCAGCGAACGGAAACACCATGACGGCCCAGTTGTCGCCGTTGTTGACGCAGCAATCAGGCGAGCCGTGCGGCAGGGTCTTATAGCTCGATTCGTAGTTGGCCAAGCCGAGGGCGATTTGGCGCAGATTGTTTTGACACTTGCTCCGCCGCGAGGCCTCGCGCGCCGCCTGCACCGCCGGCAACAGCAGGGCCACCAGCACCCCGATGATCGCGATCACCACCAACAGTTCGACCAGGGTGAAACCTCGGCCCGAGATTGGCTTGCGGTTGCTCAAGATCAGGCCCTCCAGCTCACCGGACGTGCGAATAGCTTCACGCTCGCGGATTTAGTCTAATCGTGACCAAGGGGATAAGTCCAATTACTCCTCGGCGGTCTCGATGAAGACCCGCGGAAAGTCGAGATATTCGTTGGCCGTTCCAACCGGGGACGCTGGCGCTCGTCAGCTCGACGACGCAGTCATAACACAACTCCCCCCAGCGTTACGCGGTTGGTTCTTGAATGGGGAAAAGCGTACCTGCAGTCACGCCCCCACCCGTCAATGGTTGGACATATTCCCTCTTTTTCTAGGCCCAACTGCGCCGCGGTGGTTCGCTAGCACGAATTCGCCTTGCCTCGCCTGCGCGACTTAGGTATTCCCCCCGCTGGCGCGGCGGGGCGAGCATCGCGCCTGGCGCGCAACCGTCCGACAAGACACGCGGAGAGCAGGACGATGAGTGCCTGGAGGCAACGAGCGATTGGCCATTTGGCGGTGACGATCGTCGTCGCGCACCTGGCGGCGATGATCTGGAAAATCGATGAGTGGCCGTTGTCGAACTATTCGATGTTCAGCAGTTTGATGAAAGGAGAGGTTCGCCGGCAGATGGTGTATGGCGTCACGGTCGGGGGAGGGGAGCGGATGCTGCGAGCCGACGCCTACTTCGCTCCTCTCGGCGTGAGCAAACTTAGCCACTGCCTGAATGTCGCGAATCGAGCCGACGAAAAGTTAAAAAAACGAGATCGAGCCACGACTGACGAGCGGCTGCCGAAAGTTGCCCGTTCGCTGCTCGACTTGTACGACGACCGGCGCGAAAAAGGTTTGCACCACGGGCCGGAGTTGATCGGCCTGCGGCTCTACGAGGTTCGCTGGCGCATCGACCCGAAACTCGCCAATCTGGATCATCCGGAGCACCGCAAATTGGTGGCGGAATATGTCGTCGATCAACCTTGAATCGCGATCTGCGGCGGGACTGGCCCCGTACATGTGGACAAACGGCCGCGGGTGGTGCAAATCTTTTCTGTTTGCCCCGGCAAATCCGGCCGGTCTCGCGATTTGCCGAATCTGGTTTTTTGGCTATTTGCTCTATCGCGCGGCGGGAAGCGGGCTCGAAACCTGGGCCTTGGCCCCGGCCGATCTGTGGCAGCCGATCCTGCTACTTGGTTGGCTGCCGGGGCCACCACGCTCGGCAGAATTGCTGAATGGCGTGCACCTGGCGTTCGTGGCGGCGATTGCCCTTAGTCTTGTCGGGCTAGGAACGCGGCTGAGCACCAAAACCGCTTTCGTCCTGGGGATCTTCGTTTATGGATTGCCGAACTGCTTCGGCAAGGTGAGTCACGGGCTGACGCTCGTCATTTTCGGCTTGGGATTTTTCGCGCTCGCGCGGGCCGGGGATGCCCTCTCGCTCGACCGGCTGATTGGCCGGCTGCGGGGGCGATCCCGTCCGGCCCCCAGCGGCGAATATCGCTGGCCCATCGCCCTCATGCAGTTGACGATGGTTCTCGTCTTTTGTGCGGCTGGCGTGGCCAAGTTGCGCACCAGCGGCTTGGCGTGGATCTATTCCGACACGCTGCTCAACTACATGGTCCGGGCGTTTTACGTCGGGCAGGATCCGGCCACCCGTCTGGGACCGTGGCTCGCCCAATTTCCGCTCCTTTGCAACGTACTGGCATTCGGCACCATCTGGTGCGAAGTCACGGCCCCACTGGCCTTGTTCAGCAAACGCTATCGGTGGTTCGTGATTCCGAGCTTGTTTGCCATGCAGGTGGGAATCGACCTGGTGATGGGGATCTCGTTTCACCACTACCTCGCGTGCTACCTCTTCTGGATTCCGTGGAGCGACCTGGCCGACCGAACTGCTGCGATGTGGCGGCGACAGCCAGCGCTCTCCCCGCCGGCGAAGCTCGTCCCATCGCTGCGCCGTGCCGCCTAAGCCTTCGTTGAGCGCCCACCAGCCCCCTATTTGGCAATTTGCGAAGACTGCGCAAAATAATGCCGAATCGCGAGAACAAGCCGAAAGGGGGGCTTGATCTGACCTTTCCAAGGGCGCGGTTTCGGATAAGATAGCTAGGTGGAATGTCGGCCTGCCTAGGGAGCACGGCAGCGAGAGGTGCCTGTTGTTGCCTTATTGATTAGGGCTGCTCGACGGGAACGGACTCTCCCCGGCCTTCCAGCATCCCCCTTGGGCACCCCCCATAATAGCGGTGATGTTTGTCGGTTGGGGCATTCGGGGCAGAACTTTCCCGCCCGAAAGCCTGTCCCACCCGCATGGCGCGGGCATACCGGCCGGGTTGACATTTAGCAGGCAGGTGTAGCGGTTCAGTGCTGCTCACCGTTGTTTTTCGAGTTCAGGTGTTTCATGGACCTCACCAAAGTTCGCAATTTCGGCATCTCGGCCCACATCGACTCGGGCAAAACCACGCTGAGCGAGCGGATTCTTTATTACTCTGGCCGCATCCACAAGATCGAAGAGGTCAAGGGGGGCGGCGACGGCGCGACCATGGATCACATGGAGCTCGAAAAAGAGCGCGGCATCACCATCACCAGTGCCGCCACGCACTTGCACTGGAAGGGGCCGACCAAAGAGGCCAACGGCGAGCTGACCGACACCTTCATGAACCTGATCGATACCCCCGGCCACGTCGATTTCACGATCGAGGTCGAGCGCAGCTTGCGCGTGCTCGACGGGGCGGTCCTCGTGCTCTGCGCCGTCGGCGGCGTGCAGTCGCAGTCGATGACCGTCGATCGCCAGATGAAGCGCTATCATATTCCGCGTCTCGCCTTCATCAACAAGATGGACCGCACCGGCGCGCGTCCCTTCTCCATCGTTGACGACGTGAAGAGCAAGCTCGGCGTCGATGCCTGCCTCATGCAGTATCCCATGGGCGGGGGCGAAACCTTCGTCGGCATGATCGACTTGATCCGCCAGAAGGCCATGTTTTTCGATGGCGAGAAGGGGGAAAAGGTCCGCGAAGAGGCCGTTCCCGCCGAATATGCCGACAAGGTGAAGGAATATCGCCACCACATGCTCGAAACGCTCGCCATGTACAGCGACGAGCTGATGGAGCTCCTTCTGGCCGAAACTGAGCCCAGCGAAGAGCTGATTTACAAAGTCACCAAGCATGCCGTGCAGCAGCAGGGCTTTACGCCCGTGTTTGTCGGCTCGGCGCACAAGAACAAGGGCGTGCAGCCCTTGCTGGACGCCATCGTGCGCTTTTTGCCCAACCCGCTGGAGCGCGAGGTGCAGGCCCTCAAGTGGGACGACCCAACCCAAAAGCTCCCCCTGGTGCCCGACCCGACCAAGCCGTTCGTGGGCATGGCGTTCAAGCTGGTGGAAGATACCTACGGCCAGCTCACCTTCATGCGGGTGTATCAGGGCAAGGTCTCCAAGGGGGATATGCTGTTCAACCAGCGCACCGGCCGGAAAGACCGCTTCAGCCGCATCGTGAAGATGCACGCCGACAAGAAGGAAGAAGCCGACACCGCCGAAGCGGGCGACATCGTCGCCATCATGGGAATCGACTGCGCCAGCGGCGAAACCTATGCCAGCGAACCCAAATTCTGCTCGCTCGAAAGCATGTTCGTTCCCAAGCCGGTTATCAAAGTGGCGGTCACTCCCACGAGCCGCGCCGATGCCGACAAGATGAGCAAGGCGTTGCAGCGGTTCCGCAAGGAAGACCCGACGTTCAACGTTTTCAACGACGAGGAAACCGGCGAAACGATCATCGCCGGCATGGGCGAGTTGCATCTCGATATTTACGTCGAGCGCATCCGCCGCGAATACAAGGTGGAGCTGGAAGTCGGTGCGCCAAAGGTGAGCTACCGCGAATCCCCCACCCGCAAGGCCGAGTGGAACTATAAGCACAAGAAGCAAACCGGCGGCTCGGGCCAATATGCCCACATCGTCGGCTATTTCGAGCCGATCGTCGAAGGGGAATCGGAAGAGACCTTCATCTTCGAGGACGAAGTCACCGGCGGCCGCATCCCGAAGAACTTCATCCCCTCGGTCGAAAAGGGCTTCCGCACCGTCATTGGCAAGGGGCCGCTCGCCGAGTATCCGGTGGTCGGCTTGCGGGTCGTCCTCAACGACGGCTCGTATCACGATGTCGATTCCAGCGACCGGGCCTTCCAAACGGCAGCCGAAGGGTGTTTCCGCGAGCACTTCATGGACACCAAGCCCGCCCTGTTGGAGCCGATCATGAAGGTCGAAATCGAATGCCCGGAAAATTTCCAGGGTCCGATCACCGGCGATCTCATCAGCCGCCGCGGCATGATCGTGAATACCGACATGCGCGACGGCGTGACCAACATCCTCGCCGAAGTCCCCCTCGCCGAGACCTTCGGCTACTCGACCGACATCCGCAGCATGTCGCAAGGGCAGGGGACCTTCACGATGGAACTCTTGTGCTACCGCAAGGTTCCCGGCGGCGTGCAGGAAGAAATCATCGCCGAAAAGAAGAAAGACAAGCAGCTCGTCGGTGCCGGCCGCTAACGTGGGGCAGGCGCGAGCGCCTGCCTGAAGATAATCCGGGGAACTCTCGCCACGCCCGTCCAGCACCTTTTTCGCTCGCCCCGTCACCCCAGGGGCAAACCGCGCGTGGAGAATCGCGCGGCGCTCGCGGGAATTATTTTTGTGCGAAAGAAGGGCATTCCCTGGCAAGCGTTGCCAAAGGAATTGGGCCGTGGCCGCGGCAGCACTTCCTGGCGGCGGTTCCCGAGTGGACGTAGCGCGCCTCGGCTCCATAAAGCGGGCAAATTATGCCTCGCGTGGTCATCAGCTAGCTGCAGCTGTGGTTGCCTCAACCGGAGAGCAGGTCTCCCGCAACATGCCGTAGCTCAATGGCAACGAGAGGACGCGTCCGTAGTTTTGGAGCCGGCCCGCGTTGTCGGCATCAGCCAGAATGAGTATCTCATGGCTGGGCCGTGAGCGGACCCGTGCTACGACCTGATGAACGGCTGCATCGAAAGCATTGATCAGGACGGTTCCCTCGATGTCAGCCACGTCAGCCACGGTGTTGACCAAACGAATCCCGGTGGTTGCAAAAATATGGGGCAATAAATCCACGGATTCGTGCTGCACCCGCTTGTAGGCCAATAGACTCCCGGCAGCCGTTGGTGGTTGGCAGCGATTCACCGCCGAGATGGCGTTCCCTCCGGCCACCGAGGCGATCGCTTCCAGATCTTGCTGGCATTGGCTCACAATCCCATCTATGGAAAAGATGCCAAGGGATTTAATCGTCGTGGCCGATGGCAAGTCAACAGTATCCCAATCTTCCCAGCGACCAGTCCCCATTTTTCCCAGCAGGCCGGCGGTCTTTAAGAGCGCCACTCGTCGGCGCAGCGGATCGTCGAGCGTGGAAAGCAAGTGGAACGGCATCGACGCGTGGCGTAGCGGACGATGGACTTCGTCCGGAATGCCCCAGGAGGCCAACGCCCTGGCGACAACATCGCCTGTGCTCACGGGAAAGACCTGCGCTTCCAGTTCTGCCAATGTCACGCGCACCTTGGTGGCATTTCTCAATAATCTCTGATAGACCTCGGGAAAGATGGAAGCGAGCATGACTCGCCCCATGGGTGCCAACATCGCTGCGCAAAACAAGGTGCCACATCCTGACGCGATATTCTCGGAGCGATCAGCCAGCATCTCCAGGCAAATGCCCGCGGCGAGACAGTCACGCCACACATTCGCGATCGGAAAGAACGGAATCTTCTCCTGCGTTACCGTGGCAAAGGCGGCTGTCGCGAGAGCCAACTCGCCAACTTGCTTCTGGCCCAGCCTGATTATGGCCTGATCGAGATTGGTAATCTTATGGGATGATGGATTGAAGAATGAACTGTTGGCAAGTCGCAGAATTTCGGCGATTAGCGCGGGATCACGTTGAGCCGCTGCAGCGACATGGCCAAGTTCCGAATCGGGGGTCGTTGTCAGCTTGAAAACCTCAATCGCGGCCTCGGAAACGGGTGGCACGCGAGTCAAGCTGCGGAGTCGCGAGTCGAATTCATCGGCGGTGATACGGGGTAGTTTTTCGGAGATCGAAGATGTCCCCGATCTGGGGGCCGTCGGACTGGCGATTCGCGACTTTCGTCGGCGATCCACTAACGACCGCATTTTCGCGGCAAAGGTAGTAAACTCTATCGGCTTGAACAGAATGTCATCAATGCCACGTGCAATCAGGTCTTTGGCAAGTCTCGGTTCCAGCACCCCCGTCAAAACGGCAATTACGGGACGTTCCGCCTGAGCAAGCAAGTCCACCGCCAGCGAATGCCCGTTGCGACCAGGAAGTGCCAAATCGGTAACGACGAGATCATACCTGTTCTCCGTCGAGAGTTTCGCCGCCTCTTGGCCGTCCCCGGCGGAATCGCACGCGAACCCCTCATCCTTTAGCGCCTTCGACACAAATCGTCGAATTGCGGCTTCATCTTCGACAATAAGTGCGCGCAAGAGGTTAGCTCCGTTGCTGGTGCTCATAAATGCTCCGGATCGGATTAGCAGGCAATTTATGGCGGACCAAGGTTGCGGAAGCCTGGCTCAGAGAAACTATAGATCGTGTTCGCGATGATGGATTGTCGCTGCAATCAGAATGCAGCGGCGCGCATTATTAGGACCCTTGCGGAGGCATGTGCAACGTGTAGCGGATATATCGCTGAGCGCGACAATGCCGGTTCTGCGCAAACCTTTAGGCGCAGAGGCATGCCGTTTGGTGAGGTATCGTGCCAGGTCGATTCCCGCATTGAATTGTTGGCCAGCAGCCGCGCTGATCGTGCCAACGGACGCACCACTTGGCGCAACCTCTGGTTCAGTTTTGTTGGCGATCAGCCTCAGCGACGTGCTTCCCTTGCCCTCCGTGTGCTGGTTCATGTTTCGTTGTGGGCCGAATGGATGCCACATGGCGAGCCAGCGGCAGCATTCATGTTGTAGCCGGCAATTGACCGATTCGTGGCGATCTCGGAAGAGCCCCGTCAACGCTGCCCATCGTGCAAGCGAATAGCAAGCGATTTGCTCTTGGGCGGCACTCACACTGTGGTAGGCAAGTTCGGCCCTGGTGGGTACACTTTAGGGGTCATTTCAGATCGGAGGCCGCCGCGATGGTCTTCGGTTGCGATTGAGGCCCTTCCCACAAGCAAGAGAGGTATAGTCGCATTTCAAGTTTAGGTCAGTGACGGTCGGTCGTTCACTTTCCAAGTGAGGACAATTGCACTGACTTGAGTGGTGCTGGGTAATCGCAACCATCGTCAGCGATGACGAGAAAGCTCAAGGACGATGTCCAACCCTCATGAACTAGTGCCATTCGACACTGATATTCTCGTCGATACACTTCACGAACCAGTCCTGGCGCTTGACGCCCAACTCCGCGTGCGGAAGGCCAACGGGGCGTTTTATCGGGCTTTTCAGCTCACCCCTGACGAAACGGTTGGCCAAAGAATTCACGATCTTTGTGACCGCCAGTGGTGTAGTCCGGCGTTGCAGCGAATCTTGGAAGACATTCTAGCGCACCGTACGGACTATCAGGCCGTCGAGATAGAGCACGATTTTCCGAGAATCGGCCGGAAGACGGTGATTCTTAATGCTCGACGTTTGTCCTCGGGAAACAATCTGACCGATCATGTCATTCTGGCCTTGGAAGACATCACTGAGCGTAGGCGCAGTCGGCACTTCGCATTCTCACACGATCTGTTCTGCGTGGCGACTTTGGACGGCTACTTCGTGGATGTGAATCCCGCGTTTGAGCGCGTTCTGGGATACACTCGGGCCGATCTCCTGGCCAAGCCCTTTTACGAGTTCATTCATCCCGACGACCGAGACAAAACCGCGATGGTCGTGAGCCAACTTGGCAGGGGAAATGATCTAGCGCACTTTCAGAATCGTTACCGATGCAAGGATGGAACCTACCGTTCTTTCGATTGGACATGCCCAGCGCCGCAAGCCGATGAGCGATATTTGTATTCAGCGGCTCGCGACATCACTGAATTACTCGAGGTTGAAAAGGACCGCAAGCGACTGCACTCCGAATTGGCGAGATCGAACGCCGACCTCGAGCAGTTTGCTTACGTGGCCTCACATGATCTTCAGGAGCCATTACGAGCTGTGTCCGGGTGCGTTCAGATCATCCAAAGGCGATTCCTGGGACAGTTGGATGCGAATGCCGATGAACTAATTTGTCATACCGTCGAAGGCGCGACGCGAATGCAAACGCTCATCAACGACCTGCTGGAATACTCGCGGGTTTCCCGCCGCGGCGGCGAGTTCAAGAAAATCGACCTGTCAAGCGCACTCGATGAAGCCCTCAAGAGCCTGGAAACCAGTTTGCGGGAAACAAAAGCAGTTTTGACCCGAGACCCGCTGCCCAGGATCGCGGTGGACCGGGGACAAATGATTCGCTTGTTTCAGAATCTTTTGGGCAATGCTCTCAAATTCCATGGTCCAGCGCGACCGACCATCCATGTTGGCGCGCATCGTGAAGGCGAAGCCTGGTGCATTTCCATTCGCGACAATGGGATCGGCATTGCGAGCGAGTATTTCGACCGCATTTTTGCTTTGTTCCAAAGGCTGCATACGAGGAAGGAATATCCCGGTACGGGTATCGGGCTGGCGATTTGCAAAAAGATTGTCGAGCGTCACGGTGGGCGAATTTTCGTCGAGTCCGAGCCCGATGTAGGCACCACGTTTTCCTTTACCATTCCCGACACGGAGCCAGGATCATGATGCGTGACAAGTTCCATAAGCCCATCGAAATTCTGCTCGTGGAGGATAGCCCAACGGACGCCCTCCTGGCCAAGGAAGCACTCATCGTTTCCAAAATAAACAATACCCTGCATATTGTGACTGACGGGGTCGAAGCCTTGAGCTACCTTCGGCGGCAGGGAGATTATCACAATACGCCGCGGCCAGACTTGATTCTGCTCGATCTGAATTTGCCCAAAAAGGATGGTCGTGAGGTGCTCGCGGAGATCAAGAACGATGAGCAACTAAAGCGCATTCCCGTTGTAGTCCTTACCACCTCCGAGGAGCAGAAGGATGTATTCGAATCGTATGGTCACCACGCGAACTGTTACATCGTGAAACCAGTTGATTTTGAGAAATTCGCTCGGGTAATCAAGGAAATTGAGGGATTTTGGTTCTCAATCGTGACTTTACCCCAGGAGTGCTGACCGTTTAAGCCCCTCCCTTTATTGGATGCGAAAGCTGCTTCATTTCAACGTCCGATTCGGTCAATAACGCGCGAGAGTTTGCAGATGGCTGAATTCGCCAAGATCGACGTGCTGCTCGTGGAAGATAGTTCGAGTGACGCATTTTTTGTTCGTGAGGCGCTCTCCGAGTTCGGAGAATTCAGCCTGTCTCGCGTCGAACGCCTGGCGGACGCTCTCGACTTCCTGCGCGAGAATGAGCCCTCGATTGTCCTCCTTGATCTCGGATTGCCGGATTCGCAAGGTCTGGAAACCCTCACAAGGTTTCGCCGTCAAGCGCCGGAACTTCCTGTGATTGTTCTAACTGGACGGGACGATGAAGAATTATCCATTCAGACAGCGCAGCAGGGAGCCCATGATTATCTGGTCAAAAGCCAGTTGATGGGGGGCAATCTTCGTCGGACCATTCGCTATGTGGTGGAACGATATCAGTCGGCGGCATCGCTGCGAGAAAGCGAGGAACGTTATCGCACGCTTGTTGATGCCACCGCTTCGATTGTGTGGAGCACCCCGGCTTCCGGCGAGTTCGTGGCGGAGCAGCCGAGTTGGTCGAAGTTCACGGGACAGACCTTTGAAGAGCTCAAAGGATGGGGCTGGTTGAATGCCGTTCATCCCGAAGACCGGGCCGAGACTTCGTTGGCCTGGAGGGCGGCCGTGGCGAGTCGTGCCGCTTATCACGTCGAGCATCGATTGCGCCGCTGCGATGGAAATTATCGGAATATGGTGGTAAGAGCGGTACCGATCATCGGTTCCAAAGCCCATGTCCGGGAATGGGTCGGCGTGCACAACGATCTGACGGAGCAAAAGCTCGCGGAAGAATCGCTTCGGCTGATGAATCGTGCCATTGAGTCGGTTACGCAGGGAATCACCATCGCCGATGCCCGCCAGGTGGATTGCCCACTCGTCTATGTGAGCCCTGGATTCGAACGCATAACGGGTTATTCCACTGGTGACTGCCTGGGAAGGAATTGCCGTTTTTTGCAGGGCGAGAAGACGGATCGGTCGATGGTCGGCAAATTGCGTCAGGCAATTCAGCTGGCTGAAGCGTGCTCCGTCGAGTTGCTCAATTACCGAAAGGATGGCGAGCCGTTTGTCAACGAAGTATCAATATCGCCGATTAGGGATGCCGGCGGACGGTTGACACATTTCGTGGGGGTGCAGACCGACGTGACGGAGCGAAGAAGCCTCGAAATGCAATTGCGGCATGCCCAAAAGCTCGATGCATTTGGCCAATTGGCTGGTGGAGTTGCCCACGATTTCAATAACCTCCTAACGATAATCAATGGTGCCTGCGAGTTTCTGGAAGAGCACCTTACTTCTGAAGTAGCTCGCGACTTTCTCGGCGAAATTTCACAAGCGGGGAAGCGCGCCGAAAGTCTGACCCGCCAGTTATTGGCATTCAGTCGGAAGCAGGTGCTCGCTCCGCGAGTTCTCAACCTGAATACATTGATCCAAGAAGAGGTGAAGCTTCTTCGACGCATTATCGGCGAGGACATCGTCATTTCCGTCCTACTACGACCGTCAGCTGGTGCAGTTAAAGTTGATCCAAGTCAGATTCAGCAAGTGCTTCTCAACCTGGCTGTGAATGCTCGCGATGCCATGCCGAGCGGGGGCAACCTGGTTATCGAGACTCGAGACTGTGACGATGTCGAATTCCCGCCAGGAGAGAAGGGGGGAAAGCGGAAAGCCTGGACACTCCTGACCGTATCGGACAACGGATGCGGAATGAGCGCCGAGGTCCAATCTCGCATTTTTGAGCCGTTCTTCACAACCAAGCAACCTGGGAAAGGGACTGGGCTGGGTCTGGCTACCGTTTTCGGGATCGTCAAGCAAAGCGAAGGAGAGATACGCGTCCGAAGCGAGATTGATCGTGGCACGACGTTCGAAATCTATTCTCCTCGTATCGATGCGGTGGCCGAAGAGACCAATCTAGGCGAAGCTCCGAGCGTATTACCGAAAGGAACGGAGTCAGTACTGATTGTTGAAGATGAAGTTGGAGTTCGGAGTTTATGCGCGCGCGTGTTGAAGGAATGCGGATACGAAGTTCTTCAGGCTACCGATGGCGAACAGGCCTTAAGTCTTTCTGCGGAATTTCCCGGAACAATTGATCTTTTGGTGACGGACATGGTCATGCCAGGATTAAGCGGTCAGTCGCTGGCTGAGCGGTTGACACAGCTACGAGCTAATATCCGTACGCTCTTCATTTCCGGATATACCGAGAATGAAGTTATTCACCACGGTGTTCGTCAACAACAGATAAAGTTTCTGCAGAAGCCGTTCTCGGCTTGGGAGTTTGCGGCGAAAGTTCGTGATGCTCTTGATTGTCCGGCAACTACTGGAGCTGGAACCGAGCAACGCTAGTTCTACCGTCCAAAATCCGCCGTCGCTGTAACAAAGGTGCCAACGCGAAGGCAACAGCCCTACATCGTTCTCCCGCCATCAATCACCAGCGCCTGCCCGGTCATCATGCCGGCGTCGCAGGCCAAGAACTCGATGGCGCCAGCGATGTCGTCGCTGGTTGAGGCCCGCTTGAGGGGGGTGATTTTGACGGCCGCGTCGATCATGTCCTGATGTTCGTCGAGCCAGCGGGTGAGAATGACGCCGGGGCATACCGCGTTCACCCGAATGTCGGGCGCGAACGCCCGCGCCAGCGATTTGGTGAGCGTGATCAGCCCACCTTTGGACGCGGCAGAGGCGATGGAGCTGCCCTGGCCGGCCAGGCCGGCGACCGAGGCCACATTGACGATGCTGCCGCCGCCATGCTCGCGCATCAGTGGAATGGCCGCCCGGCAGACGAAAAACGGCCCCTTCAGGTTCACGGCCAGGATTTCGTCCCACTTGTCCTCGCTCATCGCTTCGAGGTCGGTGTGCGGCACGAAGTGGGTCGTCCCCGCGCTATTGACCACCACGTCGAGCCGGCCGAACTCCTCCCGGCAGCGCCCCACCATGCCGCGCACCTGCTCGTCGCTCGACACATCGCACTGGATGGCAATCGCTTTCACCCCCAGCGCCGTCGCCTCGGCCGCCGTCGCCTCGGCGGCGTCTTTCGACCGGGAATAGTTGATTGCGACGCTATAGCCCCGCTTGGCCAGGGCCAGCGCCGTTCCCCTTCCCACCCCCGTGCCGCCGCCGGTGATGAGGGCGGATTTAATGGAGTGGTCTGTCACGATAAGGTTCCTGTTGGGCTAATTTTCGATCAAGCTCAGCACCATGCCGTTCACGGCAACAGCATGCATCCTGGCTTCCATTGTGGCTCGTCGCGTCTGCGTTGCTGCTCCAAGCGTTCTCTCAAGATGCGGCTGACCTCCTCCTCATCCGCCTCCGGAAATTGGCTCCGAATCCCCGCCTTGGTCCACGAGCAGGCGAAATCGAACAGTTTCAGAGCATCGAGAAACTTGTCCCCAGGCTGTTGACGTCGCGCCCGCTCGATTCGCTCGCGGCGAATGTCTGCCCCTAACGCCTGAATGTACTCAGGACTCATGACTTCCATCGTCCCGGCCTCCTATTCGCCACTCTGCCTGGCAAAAGCTCCATTTTCCGCCGCTGCCGCCGGCTGTCAACTTCGCGGCGGGCGGGCGAAGCGAGTAGAATACCCGCATGTCGCGGCTGCGCACCACCAATGGCATTTTTCTGATTGTCGCGCTGGCGGCGGTCGGTTTTTTGCTCGTATTTGTCCCGCCCAAAGTCTTGGAGCAGTACGACCGGGTGCGGCAGCTTGGCCCGCCGTGGACGTATCTCTATTTCGCCTTGGTCGGCACGGGGGCGGCGCTGCTGCTGGGAATTTCGGGCACGGTGCTCTGGAAACTCTGGAGCGCCACTCGCCGCAAGCAGGCGGGACGCGAGCGGCAGGCGAAAAATCCCAGCCAGCTATCGGGGGCCGAGAAAGAGCGCGAAGTCGCCGATAACCTGGCCGCCGCCCGTGATTTGCAAACCGATGCGGCGGTGCCGGATAGTCTGCGGCGCGAATTGGAGCTGCTGGCCGGCAAGGTCGAGAGCAAGCAAGCCGCGATGACGCTGGAGATCGTCGCGTTTGGCACGGTTTCGAGCGGCAAGTCGTCGCTGCTCAATGCGCTCGCGGGGCGCGATGCTTTCCAGACCGATCCGCGCGGCGGCACCACGACCCGCCGGCAGGAGATTCCTTGGCCGGGGGCCGACAAGGTGCTGCTCGTCGATACGCCCGGCCTGGGGGAAATCGAAGCTCCGGAGCATGTCGCCGCCGCGGCAGCCGCCGCCAATACGGCCGACCTGGTGCTGCTGGTGGTCGATGGCCCGCTGCGTGACAGCGAGCATCGCCTGCTCGTGCGTCTGGGAGAAATGGAAAAGCGGGTGCTCGTTTGCCTCTGCAAGGCCGATTGGTACGAGCCGGCCGAGCAAAGGGCGCTGCTCGCGCAACTGACCGGCCAAACCGGCGGGATCGTCGAGCCGGCTGACGTGCTGGCGGTCCGTCCGCAGCCCGCGGGACGGGTGCGAACCCGCGTGCTGGCCGACGGCCGCGAAGCC
>JANRLS010000005.1:0-2934 GCA_033762315.1 Pirellulaceae bacterium | reverse complement strand
AAACGGCACGGCGAACGGCACGCGGTGAATCTGATCGTCGAGCGGGATCGGCACGGGACGCACGTCGGGCAGCACCCGGTTCATCGCGGCCAGAAACTGATTGTGAAAGTGCCGGCTGCCGCTGCTGGCGAAGACCATGCCGTGCTTGTCGATCAGATATTCGCGGAGCACCTTCACGTCGTTATTGCTCAGCGAGAAATTGCCTTGGCCGGTGATGAAGACGACGGGAGGACTTTTGTCCGGCGGAAAATTCGCGAGCTGTGCGACCCGCCGCGATTCGGTCTGCTCAGCCACTTTTTGCCGCGTGAGGATGCCATATTCCAGGAGCATGTTCATGTCGCCGCCGATGCCGAAATTCAGATCCCAATCCCCCCCGTCATATTCCAGGCGAATGAGCCGCACCTTGCCCGCCTTGGTGCCGCCGGCAAAGCCCGCGCCATCCCCCTCGCCATAGCCGATGGTGTATTGATGAGCGGTGGCCTCTTCCAGTTGCAGCTTCACCTCATCGATTGGCGGCACCTCGAACTTGATCGAGCTGAACGGATTGACGATGAACTTCTTGCGAATCACCTTCTGGATTTTCACCGTCTGGGCGACCGTTTTTTGCTGCCCGCCGCCAGCCGGCAGTTCGTACTCCTCGCTGCACCCCCCGAGTTGGCCGACCAAGGCGACGGCCATCCAAAAGAGGGCGGCGTACGAGACGAGGGCGAGGGTCGATTGCTTGAGCTTGCGCCCTTGCCGACCGTAATACCAGGCGGCCGGATCGAGCGGGTTCCAAATCCGCTCCCCCCGCGGTGCTTCGTCGGCATGTTCGGCCGCGGAAACCGCGAGCGGCAGGCCGCGACGCAGCGTTTCGTTGATGCGAGCCAGTTCGATCCGCCGACTGGCGTTTTCGAGTCCCCACACCACCCAGCCAAGACCGAGCGTGAAGAGGCCCCCCAAACCGACCGCTTGCAGGCTCGATTCGATTTCCGCCAGTCCGGCGACAGCCGCCAGGAACACCGCCAGTTGCCACCAAAACGGATAGATCGCTGAAGCGACCGCCGCGACCGTGACCGGCCCTTGCCACCGCGGCGACCTTAGCCAGCGAATCCAGGCGATGGAAATCGGCACCGCCGCCGCCAGCACGCCGCCAATCACCCACGGCGACAGCCAATTACCGCCGCGCCACACCAGCACCGTCGCCAGCCACAGCGCGGCGTAGCCCATCGTCACGCGGGTCAGGGCAACCGGCAAATGGGAGGGCAAAAATCGCATGACCGAATCGGCGGCTGAAAATACGGGAACGAAATCGCGGCCGGCTATTTGGCCCCGTCCAGCAAGTTGTCGAGCCGGGGATCGTCGAGCGGGTTCTTGGTCGGGTCGGCGGGCTTGGTTTCGTCGAGCCCCATTGCCTTGGCGGCCTTCGCCGGATCCGGCTCGCCGGAGTTCGTCGTCGCCGCCGGGGGGGCAGCCGTCGCGGATGGCGGGGTTTCCGCCGCCGGCGTGGCGGCAGGCGCCGGCTTGGCGGCCGTGCTATTCGCTTTAGGCGGACCATAAACGAGATAGGGGCCGACGGTGAACACCGCCAGCAGGAGGGCCGTGCCAATCGTCGCCAGGATCATGCTTTGCACGAGCAGGCTGGAGGAGACGATGCCGATCACCTCTTGCGGGCTTTTCCCCTTGAGGCCGCCGAGAAACTCGCGCAGTTCGGCCAGCGAGGCCGATCCATTGGAATGGATCGTCTCCATCTCGCGCGGCAGCGGCAACGCGCCGCGCGCCGATGGATTGTCGGATGAGCCAGGCATGATTTCTCCTTCGCGGTTACTTGCGTTCTTCTTCGAGCACATGCAGCAAATCGCCCCCCGCCTCGCTGACGGCCTCGATCACCGGTTCATAGTACAGGGCGGTCGCGTCTTTATGTACCTTCAGCAGCACCGTCCGCTGGCCGAAGGGCAAATCTCCCAAGGCTTTCTCGATTTCCCCCGCGAGCTGCGAAACGCCAATCTCGCGGCCGTTGACGTACAGCTTGTTCTGGTTGTCGATCACCACGCCAACTTTGCTCTCGGCCGCCTCCAAGTGCTCGGCACGCGCGGGCTGCCATTGCAGGTGGCTGTCGTCCTGAGCCCGCGCCAGAATCACGAAAAAAATCAGCAGGTTGAACGCAATGTCTCCCATCGCCACGCTGGGCACGTCGGCCTTCATTTGTTTGCGGGCGATCTTCATGGCTAGTTGCCGACCGTCACGGTCTGCTCTTCCTCGCGCTGAATCGTGATGCTGGCCCCGACATCCTGCACGAGCGAAGTGACCGCGATCCAGTGGTCGTAGGGCACGTCGGGCTTGCTTTTGACGACCACCACGCGATCCTCCGACCGGGTTTTTCCCTCCAACACGCGCTGCAATCGCCCGCGCAGCTCGGGCAGCTTCACGGGGTCTCCGTTGAGCGACACCACCGCCCGCGTGCGTGTCAGGGCCAGCTCGATGTTCTGCTTGTCTTGCTGCGTTTCCTTGGTTTTCTCGCTGCTGGGGAGGCTTTGCTTGCGACCGCTATCGGGCTGGGTCGAGGCGCAAACGAGGAAAAACACGATCAGATTGAACGCGATGTCCCCCGTGGCGACGGCCGCCGGCTCGACGAGCAGCTTGCTGGTGTTGCGCTTGATCGACATGAGAGCTTAACGACTCGCGGGGAGTTCCTCGGCCGAAACATCGTCTTGCTTCCCCCGCAGGGCCAATTGGAAGGTCACGGCTTCGATCAGCTCGGCCGCCGATTCCTCGACATCGAGCACGAACCGGTTGATCGTGCTGTTGAAATAGTTGAAGGCGATGAACGCCGGAATGCCGACGATCAACCCCAGCACCGTCGTCAGCAGCGAGACCATGATGCCGTCGGCGGCGGAAAGGACGATGTCTTGCTTGCCGTGCTTGGCCACGATGTCGGCGAACGACACCACCATC
>JANRLS010000004.1:0-13242 GCA_033762315.1 Pirellulaceae bacterium | reverse complement strand
TGCCGTGGTCAATGGCGTTGCGAATGGCCTCGTGCAGAGCCACCCCCACCCGGACGACCTCGGTCGGATCGCATTGCGTCGAGGCGGCGAGGTGTTGCTGCAAATGAGCGACCAGAGGCGGAACGAGCGAGTCGTCGTTGGTCAGCAGGAAATTGAAGCGTGTTTGCTGCCAGCACTCGAACAATCGCCGTTGCGCGCGGCCGGCTCGACTTGCCGCCAGCACATCGACGACGGTGCCCACCAACTGGCGGGCAAGACTCCGCTTGGGCACATAGCTGGCCGCTCCCTGGTTCAAGGCGGTGATCGCGATTTCCTCGCTGCCGTGGGCCGTCATCAAGATCGTGGGAACGAACGGAAATCGCTCCCGCACCTGCTGAACCAGCGACAGACCATCGAGCACCGGCATCTGCAGGTCGGTGAGCAAGACATCGGGTGGAGCGGCCTCGATGGCCGCCAAGGCCTCCTCGCCGTTGGTCGCGAATTGAACCCGCAAGTCGGGCCGCTGCTTGAGCAGACCTCCCACGAGATGTCGGTCGATCGGCGAATCATCCACGACGAGCACTTGAGCCGGCGTCGGACTGCTCATCAATGGCTCGGCCATACACGTCGGCAGCGCGCCCATGGAAGCAGGGGGAGTCGATTCCATTTCCGAGACCAACGGCATGACGGCAAGTAGCCAACACGAGGGGGTGACTCGTCGCCCCAGCACTTCACCAGCCCCGCGTTAGGAACGCATGAACTTGGCATGAAAACAGCGGTGCTATGCCAAATTCTGACCGCATGCGTCCCACCCACCAACGTCCGATAATGTTTGTTATGTTCGGTTGTAAGTGGCGTTTCCTGCGGGAAAATCGACATTTCGGGCATTTGATGCGAGCTGCCCCATTGCGGGCCCAAATCGTCATTCGACATAAACATTCGGGGATCGCGCCGCGGTGCAACGGCCAAGAAAAGCGCGGAAGGCGCGAGCAGTTGGTGCGCGGCGGCGCGACTACCAACGTCGTAGGTCGTTTTGCTGGCGGGCGGGAATTGGGCTGCTAGCAGGGCGGTCGGCCATTTGAGGATCGAATGACCCGCTGGCGGGACGGGCCTCGATGACGTTATTCCCCGTTCCGAAGCCCGGAAGCTCGGGGAGCCGTGCCGGCTCGGGCGCGGGGGGCGAGCCGGATTTGCCGAAGATGCCGCCCGGGCCAAAGAATCCCTGTGCCCACTGCCAGACACCCCCTTCGGTCGTGGGCGATTCCGCTGTCATGGTCGTCGGGATGCGCAGCGGCGCGCCGGCGGTGTGCTCGTGGGGAATTTGGGCGTCGAGGCGATCCATGTACGGCTCGAGCACCTGATGCACCTCGCCGGGTATCACGCCGCTCGCCTTATCGAGCAGGATGGCGATGTAGTACCCCGATTTCGAATTGCAGATTGCCTGTCGCTGCGGTTCGCTGAGGAGGGTCACGGCGAAGAGCGTGATCAGCACGCAGAGCAGCACTCCCTTGGCGAATCCGAATAGCGCTCCGACCTGGCGGTCGAATTCCCTGAGCTTCACCTTTTCGATCAGCTCGGCCACCAGGTTAAAGCCGATCCAGACGACCAGCGACGTGCCGAGAAACAGAATCAGCATCGAAACGAAGACGTTCCACGGCGGCGAGGCATTGATGAGTTTTGCTAGCGGCGCTCGGAACGAAAAGGCGACGAAGTAGCTCAGCACCATCGAGGCGATGGAAGCGAGTTGCCAGGCGAGCCCTTTCCACGCGCCCCAAACGACCGCCCCCACGAGAATGACCAGCATCAGAATGTCGTACGCTTGCATGCCAAAGCTCCGGGTCCAAGTCCGCCGCGGTGGTCTGCCTCCGCGGCGCGGGGCAAAGTATAGCGATGCGGATTGCAGAGGCAAATGGCAATCGGATTGGTCTTGGTGAGCGGACCCTGGATTGCTACGCTCCGTGGACGTTGCAGCAGGCAAGGGGAGGGGTCGGCGCGGAGTCGCCAGCCCGGCATCGGGTTCATCACGCAAGGACGCGGGCATGGCCGGATTCAAAACGCACATTACCGTTAGCACGGTCACGGGCATCGCCTACGGTGCCTGGGGTTACTACAGCAACGTTCCGGTGGAAACCTGCGTGCTGGCCGGTGGGCTGTGCAGCGTTTCGGGAATGCTTCCCGACCTCGACAGCGACTCGGGCCGCCCGGTCCAAGAGATGAGCTGCTTTGCGGCCGCGGTCATTCCGATGCTGATGCTCGAGCGGTTTCAGAACTTTGGCTGGTCGCGCGAAATGATGGTGCTTGCCGCGGCGGGCATCTATGCGGCGGTTCGATTCGGCGTGGCGGAAATCTTCAAACGCTACACAGTCCATCGTGGCATGTGGCACAGCATTCCGGCGTGTCTGTCGGCGGGGCTCCTGGCGTTTTTGATCGTCGCCGGCCAGGACATGGCCATTCGGGGATTCAAGGCGGGCGGGGTCATGCTGGGCTTCTTCTCGCATTTGCTGATCGACGAAATCTGGAGCCTGCAGGTGCGCAGCGGACGGCTGAACATCAAGCGGTCTTTCGGCACGGCTTTGAAGTTTTGGGGGAACGATCGCTGGGCGAATATGGCGACCTATGGAAAGCTAGGAATGCTGAGTCTGCTGGCGGTCGGCGATCCGATGATGATGAACCGCTTTGGATACGAAGTGAAGTTTGGCCCGCACACCGCGCAAAAAATGCTCGACGAGGCGCTGAAGGTCGCCGGCGTGCAACCCGAGCCGCAACCGCAGCCGCAGTTTCCGAGCGACGGGACGTTTCAGCGGTAGAGATCGTGAGGCAGGCGTCTGGCCTGCCAGAACGCTGACATGGCAGGCGCGACGCCTGCCCCACGTTAGAACTTTCGCTTGCTGTCGAGGAGCAGCGTGACGGGGCCATCGTTGACCAGCTCGACATCCATCATGGCGCGGAACTTTCCCGTGGCGACGGTCACGCCTTGCGATCTCGCGGCGGCGACGAACGCCTCATAAAGCTGCTCGGCTTGCTGAGGCGGAGCGGCACCGATGAAGCTGGGACGCCGCCCCTTGCGGCAATCGCCCAGCAAAGTGAACTGGCTGACAACGAGCAGCGCGCCGCCAACCTCGGTGAGCGACAGGTTCATCTTGCCGTCGGCATCGTCGAAGATGCGGAGCTGAATCGTTTTGTCGGCGAGCGTGCGGGCATCGTCAGGGGTGTCGTCCGGCTCGACACCGAGAAGGACAAGAATCCCGCGGCCGATTTGGCCAGTCAATTCGCCGCCTACCGTCACCTGCGCCCGACTGACGCGCTGCAGCACGGCTCTCATGGGCTTGCCGCGGCGGCGGCCTCCCGCTCTTTCCGCTCGCGAATCTCGCGGACCGCGGCCAGAATTTCCTCGATCACCGCGTAGTTGGCGGCGATGCGGCTGATCTGCACCGCGAAAGAAACGGCAACGATCACGAGGCCCACGATCGCCGCGACATAGTGGATCGTCACGAACGATGCCGATTGCTCGTAGTTGGCCCCGGTCGGATCGGCCGCGGCCCCCAGGCCGACCAGCAAAATCAGCGTCAGGATGCCGGCGAGGGCCCAGGGGAAGGTACTCCGCTTGAGCCGCGTGCTCCGCTCGGCCAATTCGACGGGGAGGCGATAGGTTTCGCACACTTCCTTGCACCAGCGGCTGGTGCCGATGAAGTAGGTGACGGTGATGCTGTTGACGAGGATGGCGAGCATCGCCGCGCCGGCGCCGAGCAGCATGTGGAGCTTCATCCAGCCGCGGGGCGATTCGAACTGCCGGCCGGCGGCCAGATACTCGGCCTTGGCGGCGTCGAGTTCGGGGGAAGTTCGCAGGCGCTTGGCACGGAGTTCGCGTGTTACACGGTCGAGCCGCTCCCCGGCGGCGCGCCTCGTTTGCGAGGCGGCGTTGAAGTCGCCAAACGAGAGGCCGACGACGAAATTCGCGGCCAAGAGAGCCAGGGCGAGGAGCGCGAGAACGGAGAAGATGCGGGCCAAGGGAGGGAGCGTTATTGGGAGGGCGGAGAACGAAGGAAGGATCTCATCCCAATTTAGTTCGGTTGCGGCGCGGCGCGCAGGGGGTTGCACGGCAGGTGCATTCGGCCGGTGGCCGAAGCACTGTAGCCGGCGGCTTGCCGTTAAACGAGGCAGGGAAAATCGCTACCGCGTTTTCGGCGCGAGGCCGAGGCGCTGCAGATAGCCGGGCGTCAGGTCGGCAACTTCCTGCTCGCCGGGGTTGTAGTCGAACTCGCGGGGGTCGAGGTCTCCCTTGCGATAGACGTTGAACAGTTCCATCGTGAGGAGTGGGCGAAGGGCTTCGTCACTCCCCTCCCCTGCCGGCGCGGCCTTGGTCGATTTCAGAAACGTGATGCGATAGGGAAACAGAGGCAGCACCTGGTCGGGCGTCCCCAGCAAAAGTTCGACTTCAGCCGGCAATTGCTCGGGAATTTTCGCCTTGGCGGGATCGCCGTTGAGCAATTGCCTCAGTTTCTTGGGCTTCCAGTGGCCGCGTAGCACCAGCACGGGAAGGCGCTCGATCCCCTGCCCCGCGGCCGACGCGAATTGCAGTTCGCTTTCCCTCGGCGTGGCAAAATCGAAGTGGCTATCGAGCGTCTCGAGCAGCTTGGGCAAGCCTCCCAGCAGAATCCAAAGCTCCGCCGGGCTGGCGAGCGTGCCACTGGCACCATCGACGGGTTGTTGCACGGCGGCCTGGCGGACTTGCCGCAAATTGACCCGGCCGAGCGCGGCGGCGGCGAACGGCGAGTCGCGGCGAATCCAATAGAACTGCGGTCCGCAAATTTCTTGCCGCGTGATGAGCTGATCGGCCACTTGCATTTTCAGTTCCAGCTTGAGCAGCTTTTCCGGGCCGTGCCCCAACTGAAGATAGCTCCCTTGACCGACGAGTTCGTGCCCAAAGGCATCGACTTTGTAGCGTAAGTCGGCACTGAGCGCGGGCTCCTCTTGCACGCGGCGAGCGGCACGGCTGACCAGATTGGAGCCCTGGGGTTTTGCCTCTTCTTCGGCGAATACACGGCCGACCGAACCAGCCGCAGTGGCGAAGGTCGTCACCCAAACGAGGACCCCAACGCTGTGCAATCGTGGCGCGAAAATCGCAAATGTCAATTTGGGCAATTTGAGGTTCATGGTGCGGTGGTGCCGGTTTTGCCAAAGAATCGCGATATAGCGGGCCGAGAAATACCTGCGGGAGACGTTGTATCGCCTGCACTCCACTTGCGGAGCGGCCGGCGGCGAGTGGCTTGGCCAACGGGGCGAATGATACGCCGCCCCGCTGGAAAAGGTCCACGGCAAACGTCTTCGTAACCCTAGCGGATTGGGCTAGCAGGCAACTAATCGACTGGCAGCGCTTCGCGGGGTCGCCCGACATTCGGGGGGCAGCGGGGCTTGAGGGGGGAATCATGAAGATTCGTCGGACGCTCCTGATTTTGTCGCTGGCTGCGCTCGCGGCCGCGGGATGTGCGTTCCCAAAACAGCACAATCTGCCGCCGGCTCAGCAACTGCTGGAGCCGGGGCCGGGCGTTGGCGGCCCTGGGCCGGGGGTGCTCCCCCCTTCCCTGCCGCCGGCGATGATTCCCGTCAGTATGCCCACGGTGCAAGTCCTGTTCGGCAAGCCCGAAGGGATGCAGGTCCGCTGGGATGTGTCGGAAGTCGCCCGCTTTGATAGCACGCCGCTGATCGTGCCCGGCCGGCAAAACTTCCCCCAGAACGGTATCTACCGGATGAAGCTGACGAGCATTCCGGGCCGCGAAGGGGTGGAGCTTTATCCGACCGTCGAAATCGGCCCCTGCACTCCGCGGAGCGAAGCCTTTCTGGCTCACAACGCGATTCCGGTGCAGTTCACCGAGGAAGACTTCGACCAGGTGCTGGCCGGCAACTTTGTGACGAAGGTCATCTATTTGCCCGATCCAGAGTTTCAAGAGCTCGCCCTGGCGGGCGTCGAAACGCTCGTCAGCACGCGGCTTGATCCCGGAGTCGATCCGATTGTCGAAGCCGATCGCCGCGGTTCGATCCTGGCGGTCATTCGCCTGGGCAACAAGGATGTCGAGCTGGCCGGTGGCGAGATGGATGGTTTCGGCGGCGGCGGTGGCTTCTGCCCGCCGATGATGATGGGTGCTGGCGGCCCGATGATGGGGGGCCCCTATCCGATGACCGAATCGGGCCTGGTTCCCAACTATGTCGCCGGCATCACCGCGCCGCAATACGGCATGCCCTATACCGGCACGCCCATCGGCCTGCCTGGCCCGCCGCACATCCCGCATGGCAGCCCGGCCGGTTTGCAACGCCATGTGATGAAGAACCACACCAAGTATCACATTCCGGGGCCGGTCGAGAACTTCAAGGTCCACGTCACCCAGCAGCCGCATCAGTCGTATCCGCGGCCGGTCAGCCGGGTCTGGATCAAGGAGCAGATGATCCACCCGAGCCTGCCGTTCGAGCAGCCGCACTGGGATATGCACGAGCGGATTCCCGGTGGCGCCCCGATGCCACCCGGCCCGGCTGGACATCCCGGTGCTGGTCACGCTCCCGCCGGCTACTGCCCGCCTGGGCAGCAGTAAACGCTCGTTCCATTTCCAACAGCCGGGAGCAAACTTGCTCCCGGAGCAGCTGGGATCGTCGTAGCGTCACAGCGAATCGGGACCAGGTTTGGTCCCGGCACTTCAGAATTTGAGTGGATTCCATGCGTTTCACCTCGCAAACTTTGCTGCTGATCGTGCTGGCCGTGGGCCTTTCGTGGACGAGCGCCGCCCAGGCTCAGACCGTGTGGCACTATCTGCACAAAGCTGACCTGCCGCCGGGCGAAATCGGCCAAAGGCAATTGCAACGGGGCGGCCCGCTGCCGGGCTACTTTCAGCCGGTGCAAGTGACCGCTCCGAATGGGGCACTCATTTCGCTCGCCTGCGACGGGACGTTCGTCGAGCCAGTTCGCGAAAAGGCGCTGGCGGGGATGCTAATTGGCCCCGTGTATCGCCTGAAGGTCTCGAATATTGACAAGCACGAGGGGGTCGAGGTCTTTCCGACCATCGAAGTCATCGACCGCCTCTATCCGCCGCCGGGACAGGCCACGCGGTTTCCGATTCCAATCGTCCTGACGCAAGAGGAATTGGAATTCGCCGCCGAGGGGCGCTATGTCGTGCGGGTGATTTACGTCGAAGAGCCGCGCACCGCGATTCCCGTTCGCGAAATTCCCGGCCAGCAACGTTACAACGAAATCATGCCCGGCCAGGACGCGATGGAATTGGCCGACCGGCTTGGGCGACCGGTCGCGATCTTGCGAATGGGCTCGCGTGTTCCCGCCGAAGGAGAGAACGGCAAGTTCCTGTACGAGAGCCCGCCGCTGGTGCGATTCGAAGAACCGGTGGCGGTGCCTCGCAATCGGGGCCTGGAAGAACCGATGCTCGCCCCGCCACAGATGGGCCGGCCGACGCGGAATTTTCCCCGCACGGCTATCCGCTAAAAAAACACGATGAAACTCCATCACACCATCGCCGCCGCCCTCCCTTTGCTGCTGCTCTGCTCGTGCAAGGGGCTGCTCACCCGAGATTCCGCGGCCCCCTCCCCTGCCCTGCCGGCGGCTTTGCAAGCCGCGCAAACTTTTGAACAGCCGGGACCGAACCTGGTCCCGGTGAGCGGCGGCGCAGTCGCAACACAGGCAGGACCGGGAGCAAGTTTGCTCCCGGCTGCTGGAATGGGACAGGCTGGTGGAGTGGGACGCGCTCCCGCCGTTCCCGCCATGCCGCGCGGCAATCCATTTCCCGTGCAGCGGGCCAGCTTCAACTATCCGCCGTCCCTCCCCCCTGCCGCTTGGACCGGTCAGCCCGACGGCAGCTATGCCCCAAGCCACCCATCTGGACATCACGGCCCAAGTTGCCCCTGCTGCGGACCGCGCGGCAAGTTTCGCTTTTCTCACGACGAGCCTGAGGAAGTTCGCGAAGGAATGACCTGGGTTCCCGACGGCATCAAGTGTCCCTGGCCCAAAGACGAATACATCTGCGACGGTGGCGACTTGAACGGCGACGTGCATGTGAAAAAGGACTGGACCGTCGTCGGTCTCGACCAGGAAGACACGATTGCGCATTACGACACACTCGACGGCAAGACCGAAGTTTCGGCCAGCAATTGCGTCTGCATCTATGCGCCCCGTTTTGCGGCCGTGCGTCAGGTAATGACGCCGATTCTGACCGAAGGGCACGAGCGGATGGCTGGCGTCGAGAAGCCGACCAAGCTCAATCTGCACGAGGAAAATCGCGGTCCGACGACGGCGATCCAGCCGGAACAGATCGTCGCGCAGCTGGGCCTCGATGCTCCTCCCGTGTTTCGCAACCGCACTCGCGGCGTTGGTGTCGAGCAATCCGACCGGCTGGTGCTCGCCGAATTCGCCTTTTTGCCGCACGAGAACCTGAAGCTGATTCAGCGCGGCCAGTACGACGCCCACGAGAAGCCGCGCCTCGCTGCGCTGGTCAATGCCGCCGTCATCTGGACTAACAACCAGGCCGTACAGGTGCTAATCGACGGCAAGCCGGCGGTCGAGGCCAAGGCCCTTTCCAAGCCGCAAGAGACGGTGGTTTACGAGCGATTTGGCAAGCCTTGTCTGCGGATTTGCAAAATCGCGGACAAGAGCGAGGCCCAAGTGGGCGAGATCGTCACCTTCACGCTCCGCTTCGACAACGTCGGCGACCAGAAGATCGGCAACGTGACGATCATCGATCACCTCATGCCCCGGCTCGAATACATCGAAGGAAGCCAGGAGTGCAGCCACAAGTCGGAGTTCCACACCCAGCAGCAGTTCCCCGACGAAACGCTCGTCCTCCGCTGGGAAATTGCCGACCCGCTCATTCTCAACGAAGGCGGCATCATCCGCTTCCAAGCGCGGGTGCGCTAAGGTAGGCCCCTCACGCCGTGAGGGCCTGGTTTGCGGAATTGCTCTCCATTCGATTCGACTTCTCTCAGCCCCTCGCTAACTTACCACTCGCTGGCGAAGTCAGGAACTATTTTCTCCCCGTGGCCTCGATCCAAACCAGAATACCATCCGCTGGGGGTGCATCGGGTTGCTGAAATTGCATTGGCGGGACACGAAAGCCCTTCCGAAGCAGCACAATCGGCTGGTCGGACGGATAAGAGCTTACAATTTTCTTGCGCTCTGCCCCAGCGTCCTCCCACCAATCTTCGGCATTCTGATCGAGCGACCAAGCCAACCGGCTTTCAATGTTGACTACTGGTTGCGACCAACGGATCAGCGGTTTCAGCCACTCGCCATACCAAAATTCAATCGTGGCGGGCCCATTGTTCCCGTCGCGATACCCAAAGTCAAAAGCGAGTTGAGCGACTTCCAAAGGCGGTAGATCACGAAACCCACTTGGTTTCGCGGGAATTCCGCTTTGTGGAACCTGACCGACTACCCAGCAAACTCGCCAGCTTTTCGTTTCTGGCAGATGGAGTATCCAGCCGCAGTCGGAAGGCGGCGTTTCGCCAAAGTCGGGAAACAAGAGTGTGTCTTGCATCACGTGAACTTCATCAGGGCGCTCGTGTTTCAAGAGGTGAAACTGCGTGGATAAGTTCTTTCGACCGCGCAACTCTTCTTCCCACAATTGTCGGCTTGTCAGCCAGTGCGACACCGACACTGCAATCAGCGTCATCAACAGAAACAGCGAGAAGATCGAAAAGCGAAAGTTGGGCAGCGTCAACATCGTCAAGTCCTCGGCCCCAGCCTGTCATCACTAAGGTAGGCCCCTCACGCCGTGAGGACCAGCGGCTGGACAAGGCTTCAACCTGGCAAGGCCACTTCCTAGCTGGGAGATACCTGGTCCCGGTGTCCGCCAACGCGGTCGCTTCGCACAACGCACCGTGAGCAAGTTTGCTCACGGCTAATAACGATGGATGGCTCTTCTGGCATTGCACACACGGTTGCATTTCCCCCGCCCACCATCGACGATACTTCGTATCGATCCCCTGCGATACGAAAGGACCGCCGATGAGAAGCCTTCCCGCCTGGGCCGCTTGGGTCGCCTCGGCCCTGCTCGCCCTCCCCTCCCCTGCCCTGCTCGCCCAAGACGCGTCGAAACCCGCCGAGCCGGCCAAGCTCGATACGAGCCGCGGCGACAAAATGCTGGCGGCTTATTTTGAGGCGGAAACCGCCAAGCTAGCCCAGGCCAGTCTGGCCGATATCCAGTCGGTGGAAGACTGGAACGCCAAACGGCCCGAATATCGCCGGCAATTGCTGGAGATGCTCGGCCTCGATCCGCTGCCGGAGCGAACCGACCTCAAGGCGACGATCACGGGCAAGTTGGAGCGCGAGGAGTTCGTCGTCGAGAAGCTGCATTTCCAGTCCCGGCCGGGGCTGTACGTCACCGGCAACCTCTATCTGCCGAAAAAGGTCGAGAAGCCTTTGCCGGCGGTGCTGTATGTCTGCGGCCACGGCCGCGAGGTCGATAAAAACGGCGTCAGTCTGGGGAACAAGACCCACTATCAGCATCACGGGGCCTGGTTCGCCCGCAACGGCTATGTCTGCCTGACGATCGACACGCTGCAACTTGGCGAGATCGAGGGGATTCACCACGGCACCCACCGCGAGGGGATGTGGTGGTGGCTCAACCGGGGCTACACGCCGGCGGGTGTCGAATGCTGGAACTGCATGCGGGCCCTCGACTATCTGCAATCGCGGAAAGAGGTCGATGCCGAGCGGCTGGGCGTCACCGGCCGCAGCGGCGGCGGAGCCTATAGCTGGTGGATCGCTGCGGCCGACGAGCGGATCAAGTGCGCCGTGCCGGTCGCCGGCATTACCGACCTGACGAACCATGTGGTCGATGGGGTTGTCGAAGGGCACTGCGACTGCATGTTCATGGTCAACACCTACCGCTGGGACTATCCGCAGGTCGCCGCCCTCGTCGCTCCGCGGCCGCTCCTCATTTCCAACACCGACACCGACCGCATCTTCCCTTTGGGCGGCGTCTATCGCACGTTCGAGGCCACTCGCCGCCTCTATCGCCTGCACGAGCCCGTGAAAAAGGGGGCCTCGGCCGACGTGGCCCTCAACATCACCGCCGGCGGGCATCTGGACACGCAAGAGCTGCAAACCCACGCCTTCCGCTGGCTCAACCACTACTTGAAGAAGGACGACTCGTTGATCGACAGCCGGGCCCCCAAGTTCTTCGAGAACGCCGAGCTGAAGGTTTTCGACACGCTCCCCACCGATTCGATCAACAAGCAGATTCACGAGACGTTTGTGGCCAAAGCACCGCCAGCGGAAGTGCCGGGGGATAAAGCGGCATGGGAGGGGATGCGAAAAGGCTGGCTTACGGCGTTGGAATCAAAGTCGTTCCGGGGTTGGCCGGACCTGAATAAGCCCGTGCCCACCGATCTGGCTCCCGCTCGGCAAGTGCTGAAAGCCGAGAAAGACGGCGTGACTTTGACCACCTACGATTTCGTCAATCAAGGCAATTTCCTGCAACTATACGTCTTGCATCGCTCCGGCATCGAAAAGCCAGAGCTAAACGTGCTGAACGTCCTGGACGACAAATCGTGGCCGGAATTTCTGGCGACGATTCGCCCGGCTTTCGAGGCCGAGTTGAAAGGCGAGCAATTGCCCGCCGCCAACAAGGAAAACTGGGAATCGACGGTCAAAATGTTCAAAACATTTCCTTGGGTAATGACCTACATCGCTCCCCGCGGCGTTGGCCCGACCGCGTTTGACCAATCCGATAAGAAGCAGGTGCAGAATCGGCGGCGTTTTTACTTGCTCGGCCAAACGCTCGATGGCCAGCAAGTTTGGGATGTGCGGCGGGCCATTCAGGCGACAAGGACGGTCGAATCTCTCAAGGACGTCCCCCTCTGGCTGCAAAGCCACCGCAATATGGCTGGCGTGACGCTCTATGCCTCGCTCTTTGAGAACGACATCAAGCGGATCGATCTGTACGAACTCCCCACTTCCCACCGCAACGGCCCGATCTTCTTCAACGTCGAGCGGTATCTCGACATGCCCCAAGCCCTCGCCATGGCTGCCGAGCGCTCGCGGGTCGTGGTTTACCAAGACGATCCCGCCGCCGGCTGGGAATATCCCCGCGCCGTCGCCGCCAAGTTCGGCTGGGACGCCAAACAACTGCAATTCCGCAAGAGGCCGCCGCAGTAGCTCGATTCCACATTTCGCCGCGGTGCTTGCACCGCGCGCCCGCTGCGTTGCGGCGAATGATTGTGCCGCCTTGCAAAGCTGCCTCCCCCATGCGACCCAACTACGTCAAACATCAACTCCACGCTGGCCGCTCCTCAATCGGCACGTTCGTCTTCGAGTTCAACACCACCGGCATTGGCCGGCTAGCGGCGGGGGCGGGGGCCGAGTTCGCCATTTTCGACATGGAGCATACTGGCTGGAGCCTGGAAACCATCCGGATGCTGATGGCGACCACGCGGGCCACGGAGATCATCCCGCTGGTTCGCATCCCCGCGACCGAGTATCACTTCGTCGCCCGCGTGCTCGACGTGGGGGCGCTGGGAATAATGATTCCGATGTGCGACAGCGCGGCGCAGGCCCGCACGCTCGTCCAGTCGGCAAAATATCCGCCCGTCGGCCGCCGCGGCGCGGCGTTCGGCGTCGCCCACGACGACTACGCCGGCGGCGACATCACCCTCAAAATGCGCTCGGCCAACGACGAGACGCTACTGATCGCCCAGATCGAAACCGCGACCGGGCTGGAAAACGCCGACGAAATTGCGGCAGTCGCCGGGATCGACGTCCTCTGGATCGGCCATTTTGATCTCTCGAATTCGCTCGGCATCCCCGGCCAGTTCGACCACCCCCGGTTTCAAGAGGCTGTGACCCGCGTTCTTGCTGCGTGCCGGAAGCACGGCAAAGCGCCGGGCTTTCTGGCGACGGACGTTGCCGGCGGCCAAAGCCTGCTCGAACAGGGTTTTCGGATGCTCGCCTATGGTGGGGACCTCTGGCTCTATCAAGCCGCCCTGCGGGACGGCGTGGCGGCGCTGCAAAGCCATCCTCGCTAGCCTGGGAAATCGCGCAGGTTGAGGCAACAGCCGGTCTAGGTTCGGTGGCGGGGATCGAAGCCCCGCGCACGATTTGCCTAACCGAGCTGATAGCTCCTCGTCCCTTACGGCAGCAGGGTGTCGCCGGGGCCGAAGTCTTGGAGGGTGTCGCCGGGGCCGGCACCGAAGGTGTCGTCGCCGGCGTCGGGGCCGCCGCGGAGCGAGTCGGTGCCGGCGTGGTCGTTGGTGAAGGCGGTCACGATCGCG
>JANRLS010000003.1:0-21213 GCA_033762315.1 Pirellulaceae bacterium | reverse complement strand
TGAACATCTTGGCGACCACCTTCTGCGTCAGCCCCCGGACATTGCAGCAGTAGTGGATTTGGCGATCCCGCTCGCTCGGCGGCTTGATCTGCTTGGGTGGCGGCGGAGGTTGATGAACGGCAACCATGACGAAGCTCCTGGAGGATTGGGGATTGGGGATTGCGGATTGCGGATCGGCGCGCAGGGGGAGACAGACGGAGGAGGGTGGGCTTGGCCCACCCTTCCGTCGCCACGCTGCTACACCGCGCGTTCAGCACAAAAGGGAACGCCCGTACACATTTGCAAAAGAACCGCTACGCGTCAAGAAACTAGCGCGCGGAATTCCGCCGCTCCCACCACTTACGGCGATCCCCCCGCGCGCAAACCCAATCCCCGCCGTGACTTACGTCCCCCCCTCGCGACGTAAGTCCCCCCCCAAAACTTCGCCCTCCGTGACTAGTCTGGTCACGATCTGACGCCCCGCCCGTGCATGTCACCCCGCAATCGGCAGGCCGGGTTGCAGCACCGGGGGCACATCGGCGGGCAGGGGTTTCAGGGGAATGGGCTCGCCGCCACGGGCGAGATAGAGCTCGTACAGCTGCCAGTTCAGGTGAGCCGCCATCAGGGAGGCAATCGCCCCAGTGAAGAGGACGCCGACGCACAGCACCGCGCAGCCGAGCGTTATCAGCACGCCGGACGCCAGCAGCGAGAACAGGTTGACGAGCAGCGTCTCCAGCCACACCCGCCGCAGAAAATCCCCCCACCAGCGAAACTTGAACGTGCCGGCGAAGTCCTGCGTCAGTCCGGCCCGCAAATAGACGGGGGTCAGAATCACCATCATGACGAGCAGGAACATCAAGAGCCCCACGGCCAGCAAGGTCACGATAATCGCCACGATGATCGTCCCCGTGCCGGGATCGGATTGAATGGCCGACGTAGCCGCCATGATGCCGAACACGCTGAGTTGCAGCACGATGTTGAGCACCGGTCCCAAGACGGTGCCGACGATGTTCGTCACCAAATAGGCCCAGATGCCGCGAGTGACGTAGCGGTCGTAGCGTCGTATTTCGAACAGCGGATAGGGGGCCGCCGCCCGGCGGTGCAGCATTTCGGTGACTTCAAAGAGATAGCCCAAGAGAAACGGCACGGAGAGGACCGGAATCAGCGAGAAGACCCCGACGAGCAGCACGTTTTTGACCCAGTCGGGATGCGAAAACACGATCCGCACCGCCGCGAGGTATTCGATTCGCCGCGTGCCGGGCAGGGGAGCCGAAGTCGGCGGTTTGGCCGCCGGCGGCGTGGGCGGGTCGCCGGAAGGGGGTTCGCTGGCCCGTGGTTCCGGCTCGGCAGACATGGGGGTGGCTCCGGCGGGCCTCGTCGGCGGCGCTAATATTGCGGCGTTCCCAGGTAGGGCTGCTGGGCGACCGGGGGAACCATCGGCTTGGTGGGAATGGGGGTGCCGCCGCGGGCGAGGTAGATCGAATAGAGCTGATAGAAGAAGTGCATTTGCACGAAGGGAAGGAGCGGACCGAGCACCAACAAGGCCAGGCCACAGGTAATGAGCATGAGGCCGAAGGCGCTCATCGCGACAAACACTTGCGACAGCAGCGATTCGAGCCACATCTTGCCGATAAACCCGCGCACCCAGCCGAATTCGAAGGCCGCTCCGAACTCCTGCTTCAGCCCCGCGCGGAGCATCATCGGAATCGTCAGGACGCTGATCGCCGCCATCGCGAGCATCAGGAACAGCATCGTCAGGGAGGCACCACCAAAGAAAATGAGCGGGCCGAGGGTGTCGTCTTGCGTTCCGCCCGCCGCCGCTGCCAGGCCGAAGATGGAGGCCATCATCCCAATCCCGAGGAACGGCATGCAAATCAGATAAACAATAAACATGGCCAGCACCGGCCAGACGCCACGGCTCAGATACTCTCCGATGCGGTTCGTGTCGAAATCGGGATAGCGGCGGCCTCCGTTGGCGACCAGCATTTCGACCGATTCAAACTGATACCCCACAAACACCATCGCCGGCACGATGGGGATGATTTGCGTGACCAACTGGCACACGAACGACCACACCAGGTTCATCGCCCAGTTGGGGTTCTCGAAGATGTAGTTGTAGGCCCGCAAATACTCGAGCCGCATCGGCCCCGACGGCGCGGCGGTCGCCGCAAACGGCTTGGGAGTGGGATCGGGAAACGGGCCAACGGGATCAGCGCTTGTCATAGTTCGCTCTTGGGTTCAGGCGATTTCCGGTGAGCACCCCCAGACTACTCCGCCCGCTCGTGCGACAGCAGCCACTCATACACCTTCGGGTTGTCGTAGGTCTCCGTCCAACTATCGTGGCCGATGCCGGGATACACGGTCAGCTCGGCTTTGGCCCCGGCCTTTTTCAGGGCGGCGGCCAGTTCACGGTTGTTTTCGACCAGTTCGGCCCGATCTTTGTCTCCCACGAAGGCCCAGACCGGGGTTTGGGCGATCTTCTCGGCGGCAGCCGCGTCTCCCCGGCCGCAAATGGGCACCGCCGCGGCGAACAGCGTCGGCTGCTCGGCCAGCAGCGACCAGGTGCCGGAACCTCCCATCGAGAGGCCCGTTACATACAGTCGCCGCCGGTCGATCCGGAGGGTATTCGCCAGGTGTTCAACGAGCTTGGCCAATTCCGCCGAATTCCAGCGCGCATCGGCCGGGCACTGGGGGGAAACGACGACGAAGGGGAGTTCCTTCCCGGCGGCGACCAGCTTGGGCGGGCCGTGCTTTTTCACGACGTCGAGGCTATTTCCCCGTTCCCCGGAGCCGTGCAAAAACAAGAGCAGCGGCCACTGCTTCTGGTCGTCTGCCGCGTAGCTTTTAGGGAGGGCGAGCCAGTAGCGAATCGTGGTCGATTTTTCGACGCCGTCGTGCGTGGACTTCACCGTCGCCGATTCGGCCGTTTGGTCGGCATGGGCCAAGGTCGTCAGCAGGCCGGTGGCGACCATGCCGACAGCGAACAACGAAAACAGCCTGAACTTCATGGTTTATTCCCCTTTCAGATGCGCGAATCGGGTCGCGGCCAGGCACCGTGCCATGCCGAATCGCCACTTGCTGCGTTGGTGAAATTTGTGGCGGCCAGTGGCTCGGCCGCGCGGAGCAGCGCCGGGCAATGCCAGGTCGCCTCGGCCGGCGCGACGATCGGCACCTGGCCTTGTTCGGATTCGTTGAACTGCGAGGCGAGGGCCGTAAAGGCGACGCCGAGGATATTGCCCACGACGTTGGCGGCCAGTCCCATCAAAAAGTAGGCACCACACTGCTCCCAGCGCGTGATGCAGTAATAAAGTCCATAGAAACCGCAGAGCAGGCAGCCGATTCCGTGGCCGATCCCTTCGGTAAAAGCGATGATCAAGATGCGCACCGAGGAGTAAATGTTGACGCACACGGCGACGATGTAGAACACGACTCCGCCGGTCATCAGTGCAACGCGCGGCGGCAACAGCATCATCATGGCGATAAACCCAATCACGCCGCCGAGGCCGAGCAGATAGACCCACCAGGGAGCCCCTTCCCCTGTTTTCTTTTTGTCCTCTTCGGCGTCTTCGGCCAGGGTTTGAGCGGCTCGGTTGAGAATCTCGGCCGAGGCCGCGCCGTGGCCATCGTGCCCGCCGGCTGCCGAGGTGCTGGTGGAGCCGATGGTGGCCATCCGCCGGCCGAGCTTGGCGTTGTAGCCGCACTTGATGCAGAGAATGGCATTGGGGGGCATCGACGCGCCGCAGCCGGGGCACGATTGCGTTCCCGCGGCGCGCTGGCCGAGCCCCACGTCGTCGAAAGCGCTGTGGTCGGCGGCGGGTGCTGGCGGCGCGGAGGCGCGTTGCTTCGGGGCTTGTGGCGCGGCCGTCCGGGTGGTCGCGACCGGCGAACCCCCCGCAGCGGGAATCTTCAGCGGCTGCTGGCATTTCGGACACTTCACGGTCCGCCCCGCCAGTTCGTCCTTGGCGGCAAATGCGGCTCCGCAAGCGCAGGCAACTTTGATGGGCATGGGGTGGTGATGGGCGGAGCAGGCCGCCGAGGGGGAGAAGGCTTCGGCTCCATTGTGCGCGCCCCCGCTTCGCGAAACAATCGCCAGCAGAGAGGCCGCTGCCAAATTGACAGGGACCGGGCGGGACCACCGCTTCCCAGGCCGCCATGCAAGCCCTAAGTCTATTGCAGTCATTGGCTTACGGAATGTGGCTTCGGTTTTGGCGCGCAACTTGCCCTGTTGACGCCGCAATCTGCAATCCGCGCAGTTTTGACAGTCCCGGTGTTGCCGGGGCTCACCACTTACACGTCCGTATCAGCAACGCCACGGGAGGAATGTGACGTATGGCGACCGCAACGAAAGCCAAGCCCGCCAAGACCCAGGTCAAGCTCCAGCCGCTCGGCGACCGCGTGGTCGTCCGCCGCGAAGAGAGCGAGCAGCGCACCGCCGGCGGCATCGTGCTGCCCGACTCGGCCAAAGAGAAGCCCCAGCGCGGCACCATCGAGGCCGTCGGCAACGGCAAACTGCTCGACGACGGCAGCCGGGGCAAGCTGCAGGTGAACGTTGGCGACCGGGTGCTCTTCACCACCTGGGCCGGCGAGACTTTCAAAATTGGCGACGACGAACTGCTGCTGATGCGCGAGGAAGACATCCTCGCCGTGCTGGACGACTAGCGTGGGGCAGGCGTCTTGCCTGCCTTGCCGTCGAAATTTCAACTAACAAGCCTCAAGAATCAAACGAGCACCAAAGTTCAAATTCGAATGACCCCCGTATGAGCTGTGCCTGGTGCGCTCATTCCTGCATTCGTGACTCGGATTTGTTTGCGATTTAGTGCTTGCGATTTGGTGCTTTGCTTCTCCGAACAATCCCAACTTTACGAGGATTCCCAGAAATGCCAAAAATCATTGCCTTCGATCAAGAAGCCCGCGAGGCCATTCGCCGCGGCGTCAGCAAACTGGCCCGCGCGGTCAAAGTGACCCTGGGCCCCAAAGGCCGCAACGTCATTCTCCAAAAGAGCTTTGGCTCGCCCACCGTGACCAAGGACGGCGTCACCGTCGCCAAGGAGATCGACCTGGAAGACGTGTATGAAAACATGGGGGCCCGGATGGTCCGCGAAGTCGCCAGCAAGACGAGCGACGTCGCCGGCGACGGCACCACCACCGCCACCGTGCTGGCCGAAGCGATCTTCAACGAGGGCCTGAAGGCCGTCGTCGCCGGCGTCAACCCGGTGCAAATGAAGAGCGGCATCGAAAAGGCCGTGGCCGACCTCAGCGAGAAGCTCGGCAAGATGTCGATCAAGATCAAGGAAAAGAGCGAGATGGCGAATGTCGCTTCGATCGCCGCCAACAACGACCGCGAAATCGGCAAGCTGCTGGCCGACGCGATGGAAAAGGTGGGCAAGGACGGCGTCATCACGGTGGACGAAGGCAAGAGCCTGGGGACCGAGATCGAATGGGTCGAAGGGATGCAGTTCGACCGCGGCTATCTCTCGCCGTATTTCGTCACCGACGCCAACACGATGACGGCGGTGCTCGAAAATCCCTACATCCTCGTTTACGAAAAGAAGCTGACGAGCATCAAGGACCTGGTCCCCGTGCTCGAAGCGGTCGTGCAGCAAGGCAAGCCCCTGCTCATCATCGCCGAAGATGTCGAGGGCGAAGCCCTGGCGACGCTCGTCATCAACCGGCTCCGCGGCACTTTCCAGTGCGTGGCGGTGAAGGCCCCCGGCTACGGCGACCGCCGCAAGGCGATGCTCGAAGACGTGGCGATCCTCACCGGCGGCGAAGCGATCTTCGAAGCCCTCGGCATCAAGCTCGAAAACGTCACGCTCGGCCAGCTTGGCCGCGCGAAGAAGGTGATTGTCGATAAGGACAACACCACCATCATCGAAGGGGCCGGCAAGACCGAGGACATCAAGGCCCGCATCGGCCAGCTCCGCAACGAAATCAGCAACAGCACCAGCGACTATGACCGCGAGAAGCTCGAAGAGCGGCTGGCGAAGCTCTCCGGCGGCGTGGCCAAGGTGAACGTCGGGGGCGCGACCGAAAGCGAAGTCAAGGAGAAGAAAGCCCGCGTCGAGGACGCCCTGCACGCCACCCGCGCGGCCGTCACCGAGGGCATTCTCCCCGGCGGCGGTGTCGCCCTGCTCCGCGCCACTTCGCAGGTCAAGCCGAGCGAATCGCTGAGCCACGACGAAACGGTCGGCTACAACATCGTGTTGCGGGCCTGCCGCGCGCCGCTGACGATGATCGCCACCAACGCCGGCCAGGACGGCGGCATCGTGTGCGAGAAGATTCTCGACGGCAAAGGCAACTTTGGCTACAACGCCCTGACCGACACCTACGAAGATCTGGTCAAGGCGGGCGTGATCGACCCGACGAAAGTCACCCGCACCGCCCTCGCCAATGCCGCCTCCGTCAGCACCCTGCTGCTCACCAGCGACGCCCTCATCGCCGAGAAGCCGAAGGAAGGCAAAGGCAGCGGCAAGGGTCACGGCGGCGACCACGATATGTACTAAGCTCTCCCTCCCCTCGCCCCTGGTGGGAGAGGGGCTGGGGGTGAGGGGTTGGGGTTCATCAATCGCCGCCCCATTGTTTGACTCTCTACCGGGTCCGCGATTCTCACGAATCGCGGACCCGGCTTGTTTTCTTGACGGTTGCTTGACCGACCGTGGCGGATTCTACTTCACCAGCGACCAGTTTCTTTCCCGGCCTGGCGACCCGCCTGAGAATTGCCGTCATGAAAAGTCCCACACTTTCCCGCCGTACAATGCTTCGCGCCACATCTGCCGCCGGCATGGCCCTGGCTTCAGGCGGCTCGATCACTACCGCTAATAACGCTGCGCCACACACCGGCTTGCCCCAGGCCAAGCCGGAAGACTTGGATATCGACCCGCAACGCCTGCAAGTGGCTTACGACCTGCTGGAAAAATGGACTACAGGACCGAATGCACCGGTGCCGGGAGCGGCGATTCTCGTCGGCCGGGGTGGAAAAACGCTTGCCCCCCGATTCTTCGGCAAGCAAGGCCCCGAACCCGACGCCGAGGCGATTCGCCGCGACGCGATGTTCTACATGGCTTCGGTCACCAAGCCCGTGATCTTCACGGCGGCGATGCTGCTCGTCGAGCGCGGGCAGCTCAATCTGAGCGACCCGGTCACGCGCTACATCCCCGAATTCACCGGCCAGCACAAGGAGGCCGCCCAGGTGTTGCACCTCTTCACGCACACCTCCGGCCTGCCCGACGAACTGCCGAGCAACGCCGAGCTGCGCCGGAGCCTCGCGCCCCTTTCCAAATTCATCGCAGAGTCGATCCAGGCGGATTTGCTCTTCCAGCCCGGCACGCAGTTCAGCTACTCCAGCTCCGGCACGATGGTCGTCGCCGAAATCGTCCAGCGGCTATCGGGAAAGTCGATTCACGACTTCGTGCGCACCGAAATTCTCGCTCCGCTGGGGCTGAAATCAACCGGCCTCGGCTCGCGCGGATTCGACTCCGCGCGACTTGTGCGAACCACCGTGCCCGAGTATCAGGTGGGCAATCCCGGCAATTGGAACAGCCGCTATTGGCAAGAGCTCGGCTCGCCGGCGGGTGGACTCTATAGCACCCCCGCAGATTATGCCGTGCTCTGCGCCCTGATGCTCGGCGGCGGCCAATGGGGGGATGTCCGGCTGCTTTCGCCCGCTACGGTGCAGATGATGACGACCAACCGGCTAAACGACCTGCCCGACCTGCCCGAGGCAACGCGCCGCACGCAGCCGTGGGGCCTGGGCTGGCGACTCAATCATCTGGGGCAGCCCGACAGTTGGGGCGATCTTTTGAGCCGCCGCGTCTTCGGCCACACCGGCTCGGCGGGAAACCTCGTTTGGATGGACCCCGAAACCAAGGTCTTTTGCATCCTGCTGACGAACTATCTTCGCGCCCGCGCGCCGTGGCGGCTCGTGCATCTCTCGAATGCCGTCGCCAGCGCCGTCGATGCCTAGCGACTTCCCTTCCGGCGACATTCACTTCGCCGGGGAATCGCCGCGCGTCGCCAGCCTGGGTACAATCGAGCTTTGATCCACGCCAGTTGCCACCAAATCACTCCTCTCTCACCACCAATCGCCATGTCCATTCACCAGCTTCCCTCGCGTCGTCAGTTCCTGGCCGCTTCCGCCGGCATGGCCGCCATCGCCGCGGCCGGCTCCGCCGTGAGAGCCGCCGAGCAGCCCCTCTTCAAAATTTCGCTGGCCCAATGGTCGCTGCACAAGACGATCTTCGGCGGCAAGCTCGACAACCGCGATTTCGCCAAAGCCGCCAAAATGGACTACGGCATCGACGCGATCGAGTACGTCAACCAGTTCTGGAAGGACAAAGCGAAAGACACCAGCTACGTTGCCGAGCTAAAAAAGCGGGCCGGCGATCTCGGCGTGACCACGCTTTTGATCATGTGCGACGGCGAAGGGGCCCTCGGCGATTCGGATGACGCCAAGCGGACCAAGGCGGTCGAAAACCACTACAAGTGGGTCGAGGCGGCCAAGGAACTCGGCTGCCACTCGATCCGCGTCAACGCCCAATCGAACGCCAAGCTCCCCTACGAAGAGCAGCAAAAGCTGGCGGCCGACGGCCTGCGCAGGCTCAGCGAATTCGCCGCCCCGCACGGGCTGAACGTGATCGTCGAGAATCACGGCGGCCTCTCCAGCAATGGCGCCTGGCTCGCCGGCGTGATGAAGCTCGTCGATCGCAAAAACTGCGGCACGCTCCCCGACTTCGGCAATTTCAACCTGGGGGACGGCAAGCAATACGACCGCTATCAGGGAGTCGATGAGCTGATGCCCTTCGCCAAGGCGGTCAGCGCCAAAAGCCACGATTTCGACGGCGAAGGGAACGAAACCCGCACCGACTACGTGAAAATGATTCAGATCGTGCTCAAGCACGGCTATCACGGCTACTGCGGCGTCGAATACGAAGGGGGCAAGCTCAGCGAGCCCGAAGGTATTCTCGCCACCCGCAAGCTCTTGGAGCGGGTGCGCGAGAAGCTCTCGCAGGCCTAACGCCAGTTCCGCGCGAAGCCGACCACCGCGTCAATAGTTGGGAGCAAACTTGCTCCCGGCTTGTAACTTCACGATAGAAGACCGAGCTTGCAGTTGCGGCCCTCGCTCTCTCGATTGTCACCTCACTTCTCGCCGAAGATAGTCCGGATTGTTCTCGGGTGTAGAATTTCGCGATGGACATCGTTTACGTCGAAACTTCGATTGTCAGTCACGCGACTGCGTGGCCGAGTTCGGACATTCGTGTCGCCGCGCTCCAGCACCAAGCGCGTACTTGGTGGTCCAGAGAACGGCACCATTTCGACCTGGTGACGTCGCAACTGGTAATCGACGAGGCCTCGGCCGGCGATCCATCCGCGGCCGCCGAACGATTGAAGTTGCTAGAGGATGTGCCGACCGTGCCCATTAGCACCGAGGCGCGCGCCTTGGCGAAAGAGATATTGTCGGCATCGATCATGCCACCGAAAGCCGCCGGCGGACGCGTTGCATGTTGCCGTCGCCGCCGTGGCGGGCGTAAACTATCTTTTGACGCTCAACTGCAAACACATCGCCAACGCCCACGAACTGCCGCATGTATATCGCTTGTGGCGTGACCGGGGCTGGGGGCAACTGCTGACCTGCACGCCGGCTGAATTCTTGGGGAGGGATGACTATGACTCAGAATCCGATTCTTGACGAACTGCGAGCCGTCCGCGAGAAGCTGTTGGCCGACGCGGGGGGGACCTTGGATGGTTTGGTCGATCGACTACAAGCCGAGGAGCGGCGTTCTAATCGTCCGCGATTCCAGCCGCGTTGCGCTATCCGATCCAACGGTCCGGAACCTTCACGCGAATCGGTGGCAAATAGCATCCCCGCTTCACCTGCTGATCGGTAGTGCTCGGTGTGCTCCGCTCGTGGTCGCGGCAGCTCGTTGTTTTCTTCCTCGACCGGCTGAAGCGGTCGCTGACGGCGGCTGGTGGCTGGTATTTTGTACTCATAAACCGGGCGGTTGGCGATCTTGCCCCCGTTCTCTTCAGCCTGCTCGAGCATGCTAAACCGGCGGGCAACGGCTGGCCCCATTTGCTTGCAAGCCGCGAAAGCAAAGGGCAAGATGACGAGCGCACGCGGGCCGAAATGGTGAGTTGGCAACCAATCACGTTCGAGGTCTCAATCAAGCTCGTCCATCGCTCGAAGGAATTCTCAAATGTACGACGAAAGCATCAAGCTGCTTGAAATGCCGGAACACAATGCAATTTCCGTGTGCGTCTATAACGAGAACGAAGGCCTATTTGAATTAGGTGAGAGGATCAATGCACGGTTCGACGAAGCCTACATGAATGGGTACAACTGGGACGCTTTGATTCGGTTCTATGTGGCGAGCCTTGACCCCACCCTGATGGACGAAGTTGAGACCGATCCCGAGGCGGGGATGTTCACGGCGTACATGCCCTATAGCCGGGATAATCTTGAGAAAATGAGGCGATTTGAATCGCATGTCCGGGCCATGGTGGCTAGTGAGCAGAAGCTGATGAAATTCATCGAGGAACACTATACGGCAATCGAGTGGGATTAGGCGCATTGTCCCGTGCGCTTGCATGCCGCGCGTGCGAAAGGCAAGCTGACGCTCTCTCGCGTCAATCCGCGAATTACCGTTCCGCCATCCTCCCATGCAAAGTAAAGCCGCCACGGTCGCGAAGTATCTTGCCGAGCTGCCGACCGACCGGCGGATAATCGTTGAGCAGGTTCGCAAGGTGATCCTCAAAAACCTTCAGGAGGGTTTCGAGGAAGGGATGCAATACGGCATGATCGGCTATCATGTGCCGCACAGCCTGTATCCCCCCGGCTATCACTGCGATCCGCAGCAGCCGCTCCCCTTTGTCGCCTTGGCGTCGCAAAAGAACTACCTGTCGCTTTACATGATGCCGCTCTACACACCCGGTGGCGACATCACCTGGTTTGAAAAGGCCTGGGCCAAAACGGGCAAAAAGCTCGACATGGGAAAGAGTTGCATCCGCTTCAAAAAGATCGAGGATTTGGCGCTCGACGTGATCGCCCAGGCCATCGCCCGCGTTTCCGTGAAGAAGTGGATCGAAATTTACGAGACCACCCTCAAGTCGGCTCGCACCACTGAAGGCAAAGCGAAGGCGAAGCAGGGAAAGTCGGCGCGGAAGCCGGCCCGCAAGAAGTGACGGCTAATCCGCCAGCTCCTCCATCGAGAGCCGCGTGAAGACGATATCGACGCTATATTTGCCCGGCGTCGTATCGCGCTCATAAACGAGGCCAATGCCGCCGTCCGGCAAGCGGGCGAGGCAGGAATACTCGGTCGTCACGGGATCGACCACCGCCGAGCGAATCCAGGTGCGTCCTTCGTCGTGGCTGAGGCGGATCGTCAGCCGGTTGCGACCGGGACCGGGGGGATTGGTGAACAGCCACCGCGATTTCTCGCCTTTCGCGAGTCCGGAATAGACGAGCAGGCTCCCCTGGCAACTGCTTTCGGTGAGCGTTTTGTCTTGGGAAACATCGTGCCAGGTGATGCCGCCGTCGCGACTGGTGGCGACAACCCGATTGCGGAGGATCGAGTTGTCGCGCGGGGCGATGTTGCGGCAGTTGATGACCAGCGAGCCGTCCGTGCGCAGGGCGGCTTGGGCCTCGGTCGTTTCGTCGGCCACGATGCCGCCGATTTGCCATGTTTTGCCATGATCGTCGCTATACAGCGAATGCACCTGATAGATGCCGGTCTTTTCGACCGCGTGGTAGCTCGGCACCAAGAGTCTGCCGCCGGGCAATTGCAGGCCAAAACCCGGCCCGGTGCCATACCAGGTCCACTCGGGGCGGGTCGCCTGCGCCGAGATGTTGACCGGTTTGGCCCAGGTGCGGCCGTCGTCGGTGCTGTGGGTCAGCCAGACCTGCGTCCGCTCGCGGCTGGTGCCGGCGACGATTTGCTGTTCGGTATCGGAGCCCAGGCTGCGCGTGAACGGGAGCCAGATCGTGCCGGTTGTGCGGTCGATGGTCGGGCACGGATTGCCGAGCGTGTTGGGCCCGTCGTCGGCGACCACGGCCAGCGGCGACCAGGTTTTGCCGCCATCTTCGCTGCGCCGCAGGACGAGGTCGATATCGCCCGTCAAGCCGGCCGCTTTCACGCGCCCTTCGCAAAGCGCGAGTAGCGTTCCCCGCGGCGTGACCACCAAAGCCGGAATACGATAGCGGCCATACCCCTCGCCCGAGACGAATAGCTTGACTACGTCGGTCCGGGCCGCCGCCAGTTCGTCGTCCGGCGCGGCCCGCCACAGCGCGCCCACAAGTAGCAGCAAGCAAGTAACAATCATGTTGGAGAATTGCGATGTTGAATGGGAACCTACCGCTGGGGGTTGGACTTCGCCTTGGTTTTGTTCTTCCCCTTGGCTGGCGGGCTCGGCGCGACGCCGCGCATGGCGAGCTCGCCGAACTCGGCGTTTTTGGCGGCCCACAGGTCGGCCATTTTGCGAACCCGGTCGGGCTCGGTGGCGGCGAGGTTCTTGGTCTCGGATCGATCCTCCGCCAGGTTGAACAGCTCCCAGTCGGTCCCCTTGGCGGCCACCAGCTTCCAATCGCCGACGCGAACCGCCCGGTTTCCCTCATGCAGCCACCAGAGATAATCGTGTGCTATGGTGCCAGCCGTCGAAAACCCGGGGAACAGGCTGCGGCCGGGCGTCGGCGGCACCGGAGATTCATTCAGCTTGGCGGGCCACTTTTGGCCGGCTAGATCGAGAATGGTCGGCGCGATGTCGATCAGGTGGGCCGGATGGTGGCGCAGTTCGCCCCGCGCGACAAAGCCGCGCGGCCAATGCACGACGAGCGGCGTTGAAATGCCCCCTTCATGCACCCACGTCTTATGCCGGCGATGCGGGGTGTTGCAAACGCTCGACCAACCCGGACCGAGGCAGAGGTGGCTCGCCGCCGATCCCGGCGCGGCCGAAGGGTCGTGTCCATCGTCGCGGACCATGATTTCGGCCGTCGCGCCGTTGTCCGAAAGAAAGCAAATCAGCGTGTTGTCGAGGGCGTTCATCGCGCGAACCTGGTCGAGCACCCGGCCGATCTCGCGGTCCATCCGGTCGATCATGGCGGCATGAATCGCCATTTTGTCGGCCTGAAAACGCTGCTGCTCGGGAGTGAGATCGTTCCACGGAAGCGGGCGATTCACTTCGCCGGGGCCAAGCGTCGCGAGGTCGTCGGGAAAGTGATACGGCGGGCCAACCTCGCGCTCGACCTCCGATAGGCCGCCGCGAACCAGCCCCAGCGATTCGATTCGCTTCCAGCGCTCGGCCCGCAACGCATCCCAGCCGCGCGTGTATTTGTCCTTGTATTTGGCGATGTCTTCCGGCGGGGCGTGCAGCGGAAAGTGCGGCGCGGTGAACGCGATGAACGAAAAGAAAGGCTGATCGGGCTGATTGGCGGCATGATCGCGCAGGCACTTGACGGCATGATCGGCGATGGCGGTGCTGGAGTAATAGCCGCTTTCGCGAGTCGCCGGCGGCAACTTTACGTCGTCCTCGAAGTGAACCCGCGGGCTGAAATGCCGGCCCCCATCTTGCAGCAGGTACGAACGGTCGAAGCCCCCTGCCAGCGGCATGCCGGTGATGTGCCACTTGCCGGAATGATACGACCGATAGCCGGCCGGCTTCAGCAGTTCGGGCAGCAGGCGGGCCCAAGCGGGGCGCGGGCCGCGGCTATTGGGGATGCCTTCGACCACGTCGCTGCGGATTTGCTGGGCATAGTAGCCGGTCAGCAGGGCTCCGCGCGTCGGCCAGCAGCGGGCCGTGTTGTAAAACTGCGTGAAGCGCAGGCCGTTTTGCGCGAGGCGGTCGAGATTGGGGGTGGCGATTTCGCTGCCGTAGCAGCCCAGATCGGAAAATCCCAAGTCGTCGGCGAGGATCAGGACGACATTCGGCGGCGCGGCGCGAGACGACGCGGCAAGGATCGCCAGCCAGACGAGCGAACCGACCGAAAAACAAAGCGCGCGAGGCAGAACATGCAAACGATGTCTCATGAGGAAATCCCGTGTGAAGAGTGGACGCATTGTAATCGACCGGTTAGGGTGCTGTCACATCGCGACTGGAGCCTTTCCACCCGGAGCTTGCCGTGCCCCCCTCCCCGATCCAATCGACCGTCGATTTCGACCGCCCCGGCAAGCAACTGGGGCATCTGGGGGTCCCCTTTTCGTACAATCTCGGCGGCTGGGCGAGCATTATGCTGCCGGTGGGTGTGATCGCGGGAGGGAGCGGCCCGACCGCCCTCGTCCTGGCGGGCAACCACGGCGACGAGTATCCGGGGCAGGTCGCCATTCTCAAGCTGATGCGCGAAATCGAGCCGCGGCAAGTTCGCGGCAGGCTGATTCTGGTGCCTTCGCTCAACATGCCGGCGGCCAAGGCGGCGACGCGGCTTTCGCCCATCGACGGCAAAAACATGAACCGGGCCTTTCCGGGCCGGCCCGACGGCACCGTGACCGAGATCATCGCCCACTATGTTTCGACGGTGCTGTTTCCGCTCGCCGACATCGTGATCGACATTCACACCGGGGGCCGGAGCGTCGATTTTTATCCGTGCGCGACGATGCACCTCGTTCCCGCCGGCCCGCAGCGGCAGGCGATGCTGGCCGGCGTCGAAGCCTGGAACGCCGATTTCAACTTCCTCTATGCCGACATCGCCGGCAGCGGACTGTTGCCTGTCGAAGCCGAGCGGCAGGGGAAAACGGTCATCACGACCGAAATGGGAGGGAGCGAATCGGTGACGGCGGGGGTGCATCACCTCACCCAGTCGGGCCTCGCGAACGTGCTGATTCACTGCGGTGTGTTGGCCGGCGAGAAAACGACGCGGCAATCGCTCGGCCTGCCGCCGGCCCGGTGGGTGCAGTCGCTTAGCAAGGAGGACTATCGCTTTGCCCCCGAATCCGGCATTCACGAAAACCTGGTCCCGCTCGGCAGCCCCGTTGCCGCCGGCCAGGCCGTCGGACAGATTCATTTTTTGGAGCGGCCCGATCGCGCGCCCGAGCCGATTTTCGCCTTGTCTGAAGGTATTCTGCTGGCCACGCGGGGGCCATCGTTCGTCGCCCAGGGAGACTGTGTCGCCTGTATCGCGCATGAGGTCGATCCGCGCAAGCTCCCTTAAGTTTGCCTCGTTTCGTCGAGTTTCCCAGAGCAAATCGGAGAGAACTGCTCGTGAAAATTACCGAGATCGTTTGCCAAATTTTGCGGATTCCGCACATTCAGGCCAAAACCGCCAGCAGCCAGGACTCGGTGCTCGTTCGCGTGCGCACCGCCGAGGGACTGGAGGGCGTTGGCGAGGCGGATTCGTCGCCGGAAGTGGTCAAAGCGATCATCGACGCTCCCTTCAGCCACAACATCGCCTGCGGCCTGCGCGAGTTGCTGATCGGCGAAAACCCGCTGGAGCACGAGCGGCTGTGGCAGAAGATGCTGCGGCGGACGATGTTTTTTGGCCGCACGTCGGTCACGATCACCGCCATGGCCGCGATCGACATGGCCCTCTGGGATCTCAAAGGAAAAGCCTTTGGCCAGCCGATCCATCGTTTGTTGGGTGGGGCGCGGCACAACAAGTTGCGGGGCTATGCCTCGATCCTGTTCGGCCGCGACGGCCGCGAAACAGCCGAGATTGGCCGCCGCTGGACGAGCGCCGGCTACACCGCGGTCAAGTTCGGCTGGGAACCGATGGGGCAGAGCGAAGCGCTCGATATCGACCTCGTGCGCGGGGCGCGGGTCGGCCTGGGGGACGCGACGCTGCTCATCGATGCCGGCTGCGTGTGGGATGCTCGGACGGCATTGCGCCGGGCGCAAGCCTTTGCCGAGTTTCGGCCCGAATGGCTCGAAGAGCCGCTGCGGCAGGACGACGTCGCGGGCTATCGCTGGCTGCGCGACCGGTCGCCGATTCCCATCGCCGCCGGCGAAGGGGAATGCGGCCGCGAGGCGTTTCGTCCGTTGATCGACCAGCAAGCGCTGGACGTCTATCAGGTCGATATCTCGCGGTGCGGATTCACCGACGCGGCCTATATTCGCAATCGCGTGGAGGAAATCGGCGCGCGGCTGTGCAACCACTGCTATACCAGCCCCCTGACCGTGGCGGCCAGCGCCCATTGGCTGGCGACCTGCCGCGATGCGTTCCTGTTCGAGGATTGCGTCGAGGACTCTCCGCTGCGGCATGAACTGACGAACGAGCGAATGCAATCGACCGGCGGCTGGATGGAAGTTCCCGCCGGGCCGGGGCTCGGCGTGACGCTGAACGAAGACTTCGTGCGGCGGTATCTGGTGGCGGAGTCACGATAGCATGCACTTTCCCTTCAAAGCGCGCGACGAATCGGAGGGCCTCCCGGCCTTTACCGAACCAGAAACGTCGGCGGCGAGCGATCCATCTCCGCCTCCCAATCCAAAAGTTTGGCTTGCAGGCGTTTGAGTATTTCTGGGTGGGCAAATGCCAGGTCGCGGCGTTCGCTGATGTCGTCGGCGAGATTAAAAAGCATTTCGACCGAGGCGTCTTGGACGTATTTCCAATCTCCCTGGCGGATTGCCTTCTGCTGGCGATTCGAACGTTGGACTCGCCAGCAAAAGGTTCGCTCTTGCTCGGGCATCTCGCTGGTGAGCACCGGCAGCAGGTTCATGCCATCGAGCGGACGTGATGGATCGGCAGCCGCGCCGGCCGCGGCGAGGAAGGTGGCGGTCAGGTCCATCGTGATCGCGGGCTGCCGCACGCTTTTGCCGCGTGGCAAAGACGCGGGCCAGCGCATCAAACAGGGAACGCGAATCCCCCCTTCCCACAGCGTTTGCTTGTGATTGAACAGCGGCGAGTTATCCGAGTATCGCTCGCCACCGTTATCGCTGGATAAGACGAAGAGCGTGTTGTCGAGCACTCCCTGCTTCTCGAGTTCGGCGAGCATCCGGCCAACCCCTTCGTCCACCTTCTCAAGCATCGCGGCATAGCCCCGCCGGCTGCCGTGGTACATGTTCTCTTTGGTCACCGGCGGCGACCGCATGCCGGGGGGCTGATAAGGGCTATGCACCGCGAGATGCGGAACATAGAGGAAGAACGGCTCGCGGGCATGGTCGCGGATGAATTTGACCGCGCGGTCGCTAATGAGGTCGGTGAGATAGCCCTCCACCTTCACCGGCTTATCGCCGTCGCGCAGGCAATAAGTGCCGTCGAAATAGTTGTGGCCAAAATAATCGGCATGGCCGAGCAGAACGCCAAAATACTCGTCAAAGCCGTGCCGCGTCGGGTTGTGCTCCGGCTGATAACCGAGATGCCACTTGCCGAACGCGCCGGTCTTGTAGCCGGCTTTTTGCAGCATTTCGGCGATGGTGATTTCGCTGGCGGGCAGACCAAAAGCGAGCTTATCGGGCTCTTCCACCAGCTTGCCGTCAATCCGGCGATACTGCTCGGCGGTGAAGCCCATCGCCCACTCAAAGCCCACTCGCTGCTGCCAGCGGCCGGTGATGAAGGCAGTCCGCGTGGGAGTGCAAACCGGAGCGTTCGCGTAGAAATCGGTGAATTTCAGCCCTTCGGCCGCCAGTCGGTCGATATTGGGCGTGCGAATGTCTTTGGCCCCCATGCAGCCCAAGTCGGCATAGCCCATGTCGTCCACCAGGACGAAGACGATAGTGGGCCGCCGCGTTTCCGCCGCCACCACTACACTTGGCGGCAAGAGCGTCATCCCGATCAGGCCGAAGAGAAAAACCAGTCGCCAGGCAAGCTTGAGGAAGGGTGGCATCGCAAAACCTCGCAGCATCGAAACTTGGAATGGGCTAGAGCGCCCGCTCAGGGTATCGCTCGCAGTGCAATCCGACTACCCACGGCCCAGAAACCGAAAGTTTGTTCATTGGCAACTTCTACAGCCGCGCGGTTGCTATTCCGCGGGCGGGCAGGCAGAATCTGAGGCTCATCCTCTCCGCGTGCCAGGGCTGAAACCATGCTCCGCGAGCTACTGATTTTTTTGACGATCGTCGCCCTTCCCGCCTCGCTCTGCGGCCAAGACCGAGCCCTCCCTCCTGAAGCGGCGGCTAAGGGGTGGCAATTGCCGCCGGGGTTTTCAGCCACGCTCTTCGCGGGCGAGCCCGACCTCGTCCAGCCGATGAGCTTTACGTTCGACGACCGGGGGAGAATCTGGGTCGTCGAAGCCCTTACCTATCCGACCTGGAAGAAAGAGGGCCCCGGCAGCGACCGGATCACGATCTTCGAAGATACCGACGGCGACGGCCGGCACGATAAGCGGACGGTGTTTCTCGACAACGGCCTGAACGTCAGCAGCGTCGAAGTGGGTTTTGGCGGCATCTGGCTGACCGCCGTGCCGAATCTCCTGTTTATCCCCGATAAAAACGGCGACGACGTGCCAGATGGCCCGCCGCAGGTGCTGCTCGATGGGTTCGATCTGGGGGCTCGGCACAACGTCGTCGGCAACCTCGCCTGGGGGCCGGACGGCTGGCTTTATGGCCTGAATGGCATTCTGAGTAACAGCAAAATCGGCAAGCCGGGGACGCCTGACGACAAGCGCATCCCCATCAACTGCGGCGTCTGGCGCTATCACCCGGTGCGGCATGAGGTCGAGGCGTACGCCCACGGCACGACCAATCCGTGGGGGATCGACTGGGACGAGCGCGGCCAGATGTTCATCACGAATTGCGTGATCAAGCACATCTTCCACGTCATGCCCGGTGCTCATTTCACGCGGATGTATGGGCAAGACCTGAACCCGCACGTCTATGGCCTCATCGAAAGCTGTGCCGACCACCAGCACTGGGCCGGCGGGCATTGGACCAGCTCGCGTGGCGGCCACGGAGCCCACGGCGATGCCGGCGGCGGCCACGCCCACAGCGGCTGCATGATTTATCTCGGCGACAACTGGCCCGACGAATATCGTGGCGACGTTTTCCTGGTAAACATCCACGGCCAGCGGCTGAACCGTGACAAGCTCGTTCCCACCGGCAGCACCTACGTTGCCCAGCACGCCCCCGACTTCGCCTTCTCCAAAGACCCCTGGTTCCGCGGCATCCACGTGAAATACGGCCCCGACGGCGGCGTGTACGTTTCCGACTGGTCCGACCACGGCGAATGCCACGACCACAAATCCGAAGAGGAATGCGATAAGACGGGAGGGCGGATTTTTAAGATTGTGTATGGAGAGGCGAGGCAATCGCCGCACGGCGATTTGGTGAAACTTACCGACAGCGAATTGGTAGCCTTGCAGACGCACAAGAACGAATGGTTTGCTCGGCATTCGCGAAGGATTCTGCAGGAGCGGGCGGCAGCAGGAAAGCTAGACCGGAATGCCCTACAGCCGCTCCGAGAATGCGCGAGTACGCACGTGGGCCCACACGATCTGAAGGCGATGTTTACGCTGCACGCGACCGGCGATTTCGATCCTACGATCTGGGCAAACTCGCCAAGCTCCTCTATTCGCGGGCAGGCGCTTGTGCTGGCGGCTGAGAATCGCCGTCCGCATGAGCATGTTTTGAAATGTCTGGCCTACCATCCACCCGGCAACACGTCGCCCGTGATCCGCCTGCACGCTGCCGCTGCCCTGCAGCGATTGCCGATTGCCGATCGCTGGGATGCTATCAAGATGCTGGTTAGCTTTGTGGAGGACGCCGACGACCACTATTTGCCGCTGATGAACTGGTACGCGCTGGAGCCGGTTGTTGCGGCCGATACACGGGGGGCATTGGCGCTCTTGCCGGAGATCAAAATTCCGCTGGTGCGACAGTATCTGACGCGACGGCTGATTGCGCTCTACGACGGCGAAAGTGCGCCGAATGGCAATAATGCCGGGCTGCTCGATGAACTGGTGCGCGTGCTCAATAAGAGCGACGATCCAAAACTGCAGGTCGACCTGTGTGCCGGTCTGTGCGACGCCTTCCGTGGACGACGCAGCATGAAAATGCCCGCCTCATGGCCCGAGGCGGCGGCACGACTGAAATCCAGCCCGATCCCGCAGGTGAAAAACCTGGCGTATGAGTTGGCGGTCGTGTTTGGAGACCGCGATGTCGCCACCGAGTTGCGGCAGATCGCGCTCGACGAGCGGGCCACGCCAACTTCGCGGGCTCGAGCTTTGGAAGTCCTGGCCATCCGTCCCAGTGCCGATCAGGTGCCGCTGCTGCTGACCTTGCTCGACGAGGCCGGCCTCCGCGGCGATGCCATCCGGGGACTGGCTGCCTATGAAGCGCAAGAGATTCCGGGCAAGTTAGTGGCGCTCTATGCCACGGCCATTCCGCTTGAAAAGCAAGACATCATCCAAACCCTCACCGCCCGCCCCGCCTTCGCCCTGGCCTTGCTCGACGCCATCGAAAACGGCACCATTCCGCGCAAAGATGTCTCGGCCCTGATCATCCGCCAACTGCAGGCGCTCGAAGACAAAGCCGTAAACGAGCGGCTGGTCACGGTGTGGGGCAATATCCGCCCGGCATCGGCGGAGAAGAAGGAGAAGATCGCCACGTTCAAGAGCCAACTGACGCCGGAGGTGGTGCAGCAAGCCGACCGTTCGCAGGGGCGAGCTGTTTTCGCCAAAAACTGCGCCACCTGCCACAAGCTGTTCGACGAAGGGGGCAAGCTGGCCCCCGAGTTGACCGGCTCGCAGCGGGCAAACCTCGACTACGTGCTCGACAACGTGCTCGATCCGAGTGCCCTGGTGCCGCGGGAATATCGGGTGCAGGTGCTGCGGCTCGCCGACGGGCGGATCGTGCAGGGGGTCGTCAAGGAAGAGACGCCGCACACGCTGACGGTGGAGACCGCCAACGAGACGATCCGCGTCCCCATCGGCGAGATCGAGGCCCGCAAGGAATCGCCCCTCTCGATGATGCCCGAAGGGCTCTTCGACCGCCTCACCGCCGACGAGGTTCGCGACCTCGTCGCCTATCTTGCCAGTCCTCAGCAAGTTCCCCTTCCCAAATCCACTCCCTAATGCTCGCAAGCGCGCCCCACAAACCACCCGCGCGGCTACTACCCGCTGGCGACCTAACCCCCCGCCGGCCTTGACCTTGCGCCCATCGCCGCATAGGATCGCCAGTCCACCTTGCGGAGTGGTGTAACGGTAGCACGACTGACTCTGAATCAGTTAGTCAAGGTTCAAATCCTTGCTCCGCAACTAAGTTTTTTAGTTCGGTCTAACACCGGTCTAACAGAATCGCGGGTTTGACGGGAAAACGTGTTAGACGGGCCTGTTAGACGGCGAGCCCCGCTTGTTAGACAGCCCCCGCGCATAGAAAAGCCCC
>JANRLS010000002.1:0-32506 GCA_033762315.1 Pirellulaceae bacterium | reverse complement strand
TTGGCCCGGACACCGAACCTTTCCCACCACTTGCGACACCGTCGCGGAGCAAGCACCCATGAATTCGCTCAGTTCAACCTTGGATCAATCTTCACGTCTGATCGCACCTCCCTTCACGCTGGTGACGGCTCTGCGTAAAGTTCGGCTGGCCGAGGACGCCTGGAATTCCCGTGATGCGAAGCGCGTCGCCCTGGCTTACAGCGAAGACTCGCAGTGGCGCAACCGGAGCGAGTTCGTCACCGGCCGCGCCGCGATTCGGCGATTCCTGGCCGGCAAGTGGGACCGCGAACTCGACTACCGGCTCGTCAAGGAATTGTGGGCCTTCACGGACGACCGCATCGCGGTGCGGTTCCAATACGAATGGCACGACGCCGGTGGCCAGTGGCATCGCAGCTATGGCAATGAACTCTGGGAGTTCGACGAAATCGGCTTGATGCGGCATCGGGAAGCGAGCATCAACGATCTGGCCATCCTCGAAACCGACCGCAAGTTCTTCTGGCCCGCTCCCGGTCCCCGGCCGACGGACCACCCCGGCATCCCCGACGTTCAGTAACCAGCAGCCTTCGACCCATTCGCTTTTCACCCCTTTACAGGAGTCATGCTCATGACCCGCGCGACGACACAATCTCTGGCACTGGCCTTATTCACGATCTTCGCGTTGGCTGCCGCCACGCCTGGCGTGGCTTCGGCCCAGCAACCCCAAGTGCTGCACAAAACCGTCAAGGTTGGCGATCTGGACATCTTCTATCGCGAAGCTGGCCCGAAGGATGCCCCGGCGATCCTGCTTTTGCATGGTTTCCCGACCAGCTCGCAGATGTTCCGCAACTTGATTCCGGCATTAGCGGACAAGTACCGCGTGATCGCCCCGGACTATCCCGGCTATGGCCACAGCTCCATGCCGGCGCACGACAAATTCGCTTACACCTTTGACAATCTGGCCCAGGTGATCGACGAATTCACGGAGAAGGTCGGGCTCACGAAATACGCGCTGTATGTGCAGGACTACGGTGCACCCGTGGGCTACCGCCTGGCATCGGCGCATCCCGAGCGCATCACGGCCATCGTGGTGCAAAACGGCAACGCCTATGACGAAGGTCTCGACAATGATTTCTGGGAGCCGATCAAGGCGTACTGGAATGAGCCGAACAGCCAGGAGAAGCGCGACGCCCTGCGCAAACTTGTCACTTATGAGGCGACCAAGTGGCAGTACACGACAGGCGTGAAGAACCCCGAGTTCGTCAGCCCGGATTGCGCGGCCCACGACCAGTTTCTGCTCGACCGCGAAGGCAACGACGAGATTCAACTCGACTTGTTCCTCAGCTACGGCAGCAACCCGCCGCTCTATCCGAAGTGGCAGGAATACTTCCGCAAACATCAACCTCCGATGCTAATCGTCTGGGGGAAGAACGACCAAATCTTCCCGGCTGCCGGGGCCGAGCCGTACAAGCGTGACCTCAAAACGCTGGAGTTTCACCTGCTCGATGCCGGCCATTTCGCACTGGAATCCAGCGGCGACGAGATCGCCGGGCTGATGCGGAAATTCCTTGGTAAGCATGTGACGACGAAGTGAATTCGACCACGGGATGCCCAGGGGACGGCCAAGGGCATCTTTCCAAAGACAACCGCCGCGAAAGGAGCGATCCATGTCCGCCACGACCAGCGTAAACCGACAAGAATACCCCAGCGACATCGCATTTACCCCTTCCGTGAAGGCGATTCAGACCCAAAAGGGCTCTCGCGCGAGTTACGCCCGGATGGAACGTAGCGGCGGCTGGCGGACGACAATCACTCCGGAACTCGCGGCGTTTCTGGCGGAACTGGACATGTTCTATCTCGGCACCGCGAACGCCGAGGGCCAGCCATACATCCAGTATCGCGGCGGCTCTTCGGGATTCCTCAAGGTCATCGACGAGCACACGCTGGGATTCGCCGACTTCGGCGGGAATCGCCAGTACATCACGCTCGGCAACCTCAGCCAGAATCCTCAGGCGTTCATTTTTCTGATGGACTACGCCAATCAACAAAGGATCAAACTTTGGGGGACGGCGCGCGTGGTCGAAGACGATCCCGGCTTGCGCGATCGGCTCCGCGATCCGGAGTATCCCGGCAAAGTCGAGCGGGCGATCCTGTTTACGGTCGAGGCCTGGGACGTGAATTGCCAGCAGCACATCCACCAGCGCTTTTCCAAGCGGCAAGTAGGCCGGGTGGTCGAGCAACTTCAGACCCGGATTGCCGAACTGGAATCGGAGGTCAACCGCTTACGATCGAATTCGTCGCTCATTGAGTCGCCATTGCCAGGAGCATGATCATGCAGTTACACAACCATGACACCGCACTCGTAATCATTGACCCGCAGAACGATGTCCTGAGCGAGCAGGGCGTCTCCTGGGGTCTCGTCGGCGATAGCATCCAGCAAAACAACACCGTGGAGAATCTCGCCCGCCTTTTTGCGGCCGCCAAGGACCGCGACTACGGAGTCTTCATTTCGCCCCACTACCTTTACCCCCACGATCAGGCCTGGCAATTCGGCGGGGTCGTCGAGCAGATGATGCTGGAGAGCAAGGAGTTTTTTCGCCCCGATCCGCTCGGGCGCGATGGCGTCGATGGCTCCGGAGCGGACTGGCTGGACCGGTACAAACCCTTCATCGAGGACGGCAAAACGGTCGTCGTCAGCCCGCACAAGATGTGGGGGCCGCAGACCAACGACTTGGTCTTTCAGCTCCGCAAGCGTCGGGTCAACAAGGTCATCCTCGGCGGGATGCTGGCGAACCTGTGCGTGGAAAGTCACCTGCGTGAGTTGTTGGAACAAGGCTTCGAGGTCGCCGTCGTTAAGGACGCCACGGCCGCCCCCCGGCATCCCTCGATTGGCGACGGTTACACCGCGGCGGTCATCAACTTCGGCTATCTGGCAAATGCGGTCCTGGCCACGGACGACGCCGTGAAGGCCATGAATTGACAGGGAAATCTGGGGATGGATCGAAAGGGAGTTTTGTTCGGCGCGTCGTTGGTGGGTCTCGCACCTGGCCAAGCGCGGAGCACAGCTCGCGTGCGAGCTGGACAAAGGAGGGCCAGCTGACTGAGGCAATTCGACGTTCCGGTCGAGTGGGCCGTTGCGTGCTGGCGAAGGGAGCGACGAAGCGGGCCAAACTACGCCCATGCCGCTCGCGAACCTAAGGCTGCTTGCGACGTTGCTATTTGCCGGAATCGGAGATAGGCAGCGCGTGGCTCGTTCCGAGCGCGCCTCGCCCTCCTGAAATGCTTCCCTTGCTTGCAAATTCGCGGCCGTGATTTTCCCGAAGGTTTTGTTGTACCGGCGGGTGCATCATGCTATGTTGATGCGTGTCTGCCTTGCCAATTGGCTGGGGAGGCATCCCGCCTGATTTTCGTCCCACCTGCCGGCGAGTCGCTCGATGCCCTTGGTTTCCCAACTCGGCTCAGGTTCCGTCCGCTGGCTGGGGGCGGCTTTGCTCCCGTTGACGCTGGGCATGTCGTTCGCCGCTGGGGCCGATGTCTCGCCGAAAACGGTATTGCTCGACAGCCCGGAATCGACCCAACAGCTACTCGTGAGCGAGCCGGCCGCGGGACGAACGCTCGATTTCACCCGCCAGGCGAAATATCGCTCGGAAGACGCCACAGTCGCGACGGTCGATGAACTGGGGCTAATCCAGCCGATTCGCGATGGCAAAACGGTCGTCGTCATCGAGCACGGCGGCCAGACGATGCGCGTGCCGGTCGAGGTGGCCGGCGTGAACGAGCCGCAACCCATTTCGTTTCCGCGCGATGTGATTCCGATTTTAACCAAGGCGGGCTGCAACACGGGGGGCTGCCACGGCAAGGCGGAGGGGCAAAACGGCTTCAAGCTGAGCGTGTTTGGCTTCGACCCGCAAAGCGATCACGAGGCGATTGCCGAGCAGGCTCGCGGGCGACGGCTCTTCATGTCGGCACCAGATCGCAGCCTGCTCTTGCTCAAGGGAACGGCGACCGCGCCGCATGGGGGGGGCCAGCGGATGGAGGTCGATAGCCTGCGCTATCGCCGGCTGTTGCGGTGGATCGAGGAAGGGGCCCAGTATGTCGCCGACGATTCGCCCGAAATCGTGCGGATCGAGGTCGAGCCGGCCGAGCAGATTTTGCTCGCGCGGGAATCGCGGCAGTTGCGGGTGTGGACCATCGACGCCGCCGGTACGCGCCGCTGCGTGACGACCGAAGCGGAATACGAATCAAATGCGGGAGTCATTGCGGGGGTCGATGGTCGGGGCTTCGTGCAGGCCAGCGAAATTCCTGGCGAAGCGGCCATTCTGGCCCGCTATTTGGGGCACGTCACGGTCTGCCGAGTAACGATCCCGCGGCCTGGCGTCACCTTCGCTCGCCCGCCGGAAACGAACTTCATCGATAAGCTGGCCTGGGACAAGCTGCAGCGACTCGGCATCGAGCCGAGCGGACTGTGCGACGATGCGACGTTCCTCCGCCGGGCCTATCTGGATGTCATCGGCACCTTGCCCACCGCCGACGAAGCGCGAGCTTTTTTGGCCGATAAGAGTGCTGATAAGCGAGCCCGGCTGGTCGATCATTTGCTCGACCGCCCCGAGTATGCCCACTACTGGACGATGCGGTTCAGCGATTTGCTGCGGGTCGATCAGACGAAGATCACACCCTCGGGCGCGGTCGCGATGACCCGCTGGCTGCGGCGGCAATTTGCCGAGAATCGCCCCTACGACGCGATGACTCGCGAACTGCTCACGGTCACCGGCAATACGGCGGCCGAGGGGCCGGCCGGCTATTACAAGGCGCTCGACACACCGGAGCTTTTGGCCCGCAGCGTGAGCCAGGTGTTTTTGGGGGTGCGGATCGAATGCGCCCAGTGCCACCACCATCCGTCCGACCGCTGGGGGCAGGAAGATTATTTCGCCATGGCGGGGCTCTTTAGCGGCATCACGCGGAAAAAGCTCCCCGGCGGCGGCGAGGCGCTGGTGCCCGGCCTCGCCAAAGACCTGAAGCATCCCCGCAAACCCGACCTCATCCCCGCCAAGCCCCTCGGTGCCGAGCCGGTCGCTTTTGGGGCCTACGACGACCGCCGCGTGCATCTGGCCGAGTGGATGACGGCCGACAAGAACCAGTTCTTCGCCCCGATGATCGCGAATCGGCTGTGGGCACACTATTTCGGACGCGGCCTGGTCGAGCCGATCGACGACTTGCGGATCACCAATCCCGCCACCAACGAGCCCTTGCTGGCGGCCCTCGCCACGCACATGCGCGAAGTGCGGTACGACCTGAAGGCGTTCACCCGCACGCTGCTTGCCTCGCGGCTCTATCAGCTTTCACCAGAAACGACCGCCAGCAACGCGACGGACGACCAGAACTTCTCGCATGCCGCCCACAAGGCTTTGCCGGCCGAGGTGCTGCTCGACGCGATCAGCCAAGCCACCGGCGTGCCCGAGCAGTTCGAGGGGTGGCCGCTTGGCCAGCGAGCGATCCAAATTTGGGACAATAAGCTGCCGAGCTACTTCTTTCGCATTTTCGGCCGGCCGGTGCGGGCCACCGTTTGCGAATGCGAACGGAGCGGCGAGCCGAGCATCGCCCAGGCCCTGCACTTGATGAATTCACCGGAAATCATGGAAAAGATTCGCTCGCGCGAGGGAACCGCGGCCCGCCTGGCGGCCAGCCCGGCCAATCCGGAGCAATTGGTCGATGAACTGTGCCTTGTCGCCCTCGCCCGGCTGCCGACGGCCGACGAGAAGTCGCTCTTGCTCGCAGCCTTTGCCAGCAGCGACCGCCGCCAGGCTGCCGAAGATTGTTTATGGGCTTTGCTGAACAGCAAGGAATTCCTTTATAACCACTAAGGTAGGTCCGCCAAGTAGGCCCCTCACGCCATGAGGGAAAGTCTTGCCAAACAATGGTTTTCGCAGGTTGAAGTCCTCCGCAAAATCCAGGTCCACTCCAGTCCCGTCCGCTCACGGCGTGAGCGGACCACTTTGGTAACCCCATGCACAACTACTTCTGCGACCGGATCAATCGCCGCCAGGCTCTGCGCCTGGGCAGTGTCGGCCTGATCGGCGGCCTGACGCTGCCGCGGCTTTTGGAACTCGAAGCGGTCGCCGCCAACGGCCGCCCGGCCAAGGCCAAGAGTGTCATCTTCCTGTTCCTGGAAGGTGGGCCGAGCACGATCGACATGTGGGACCTGAAGCCCGACGCCCCGGCCGAGATTCGCGGCCCGTGGGACCCGATTTCGACCAGCGTCCCCGGCACCTTCGTTGGCGAGCATTGCCCGCTGTCGGCCAAGATCGCCGATAAGTTCACGATCCTCCGCTCGCACAGCCACAAAGACAATGGCCACAGCACGGGCTACCACTACTGCATGACGGGCTATAAGGCGGCCTTCGCCGATGGCCAGGCCGGCGGCACGCCGAACAACCTACTCTTCCCGTCGCTCGGCTCGATTGTTTCGCGCGAACTCGGCCCGCGCGGCAATATTCCGACGTACGTCAATCTGCCCGACCCGATGGAATCGGGCGGGCCGGGTTTCTATGGGCCGGAATACGCCCCTTTCGTGCTCGAGACCGATCCGGTTCAGCCTGACTTCAAGGTCCGCGACCTGGCGCTGGCCCCCGGTGTGACTGCCGACCGGCTCGACCGCCGCCGCCGTATGCTCGGCGCGCTCGACAAGACCGACGGCTCGCGCGCTGCCGGCCGGCCGAAAGTGATGAGCACCTATTATGAGAAGGCTTATCAGATGATTACCGCGCCGGACGCCCGCAAGGCGTTCGACATCACCGCCGAAAGCGACAAAATGCGCGAGCGGTACGGCTATACCTCGCTCGGCCAGTGCGCCCTCTTGGCCCGCCGCCTCGTCGAAGCCGGTTCGCGGTTCGTCGGCGTCGATAACGGCAGTTGGGACACGCACTTCTCGCAGTTCCCCAGCCTGAAAGAAGACCTGATTCCCTCGGCCGACCGGGCTTTCAGCGCCCTGGTGACCGATCTGGAGGACCGCGGCCTCTTGGAAAGCACGCTGGTCATCATGATGGGCGAAATGGGGCGCACGCCGCAAATCAATAACCGGGCCGGTCGCGACCACTGGTCGATGACGCAGAGCGTGCTGTGGGCCGGCGGCGGCGTGAAGCCCGGCCAGGTGCTCGGTGCCACCGACAAGCACTGTGCCTATCCCACCACCGAGCCGTTCGGCGTCCACGACGTGATTTGCACGATCTTCCACCAGATGGGGATCGACACCAAGAAGGTCTATACCACCCCCCTCGGCCGCCCCGTGCCGATTTGCGACGGCGGGCGGGTGATTCCGGATTTGGTGTAGGTATTTCCCTGGCGAGCGGGAGGCGTCAGCCTCCCGATGACGTTGCGCCACTCCGAACCCTGGTTTCCGGTTCCGCCATGTTCACCTCCCTCCTTCTCCTCACTGCTTTCGCCCAGGTTCCCGCGCAGAATGTGCGCCCGCAGATCGGCTATGTCTATCCGCCGGGGGGAAAGGCGGGAACGACCGTCGAGGTGATGCTGGGCACGTACGACTGGACCCCCGACGTGCAGATTCTGCCGGTCGATCCGCGGGTGAAGATCGAGATTACCGGCCCGATGGGGGACTTCATCCTCACGCCGCCGCCGTATTGGTTTGGCCTGAAAGCCGGTCAGGCCCAACCCCCGCTGGCCCGTGAAGTGCCGGCCCGCATCACCCTGCCGGCCGACCTGCCGCCGGGGCCGATCCAGTGGCGAGTGGCCAGCGCCAACGGCGGCTCGAATGTCGGCACGTTTGTCGTTGGCGATGGGGCCGAGTTCGTCGAGCCCGAGCAACACGCCAAAACGCTCGATCTGCCTGCCTTGCCGGTCGTCGCCAATGGACGCATCTCGCGGATCACCGAAATCGACACCTATCGGTTCACTGTCGCCGATGCGGGGCTCGTAACCGTGCAACTGTCGGATCGCATCGGCCAGCCGTTTCATGGCTCGCTGACAATTCGCGACGCGGCCGGCAAAGTGGTGGCCGACGGGGCGGGTACCACCGGCGACGATGTTGTGCTGCTTTTCACCGCTCAGGCCGGGACGACCTATACGGCGACAGTCACCGATCTGGAGTTCGCCGGCGACCGGGGCTATGTCTATCGGCTTTCCATCAACCGTGGCCCACGCGTCCTGACGACGCTGCCGCTGGTGGTGAAACGAGGCGAGACGGTCCCGGTCGAAATCATCGGCTGGGGAGTGGCCACCGGCGCGCTGAAGGTGGAAACCATCACAAAACCCATCGCCGTTCCCGCCGATAACAAAGCCGAGACCTTCCTCGCCGCTGTTGATACTCCCGCCGGCCCGGCATCGGTCACCCTCGCCCTTAGCGACGCGGCCGACCAGCCCGAACCTGCTTCCGCCGACCTGGCCGCACGGCAACTGGCGGCCCCGCTGGCGATTTCCGCGACGTTCGATGCCCTCGACAAAGCCAGCAACCTGCCTCTCGACCGCTATCAGTTTTCCGCCAAAAAGGGAGACGCCCTGCACATCCGGGCCGAGGCCGCCCGCTTTGGCTCGGCGGTCGATCCCTCGCTGGTGATCGTCGCGGTCGCCGAGGGCAAGGAGATCATCCGCAACGACGACCTGCCGACTAGTAGCGACGCGGCCGTCGATTTCAAATGCCCTGCTGATGGCGTGTATGACCTTTTGGTGAGCGACGTTTCGGGCCTGGCCCCCTCGCGGGCCAGCACTTATCGGTTGGTGGTCGAGAACCCGGCTGAAGCGTTCGATTTTATGATCTCGGCCCTCGACAAACTCGATCTGCCGCTCGGCGGCACGGCCGATCTTGTCGTCAAAACCTCTCGCCGCGGCGTGTGGGACGATCCCATCGAAATCAAGCTGGAAGGGCTCCCGGCCGGCGTGACCGTTCCCGCCGAGCCCCCTCCGCCGCCGGAACCGATGCCCGCCCCCGGAGCAAAGAAGGTTCCCAAGCCGAAAAAGCCGGCTCCGGGCGATATCAAAGTTCCCCTGGTCGCCGCTGCCGATGCCGCTTGCGCGTCGTCCCTCGTCACCATCGTCGCCACGGCCACGGTGGGCGATAAGACCTTGGAGCGCCGCTTTGGGCCGATCCTGGTTACCAGCACCCTCAAAACCCGCTGCGTGGTCAAATCGGCCGTGCAAGATGGGGGCCGCATCGTCAATCGCGGCACAACCTATCCGGCCGACGTGCTCCTCGAACGTCTCGAAGGGTACGAAGGCCCGGTTACGCTGCAAATGGCCGCAACGCAGCAGCGCCAGCGGCGCGGCATTCGTTCGGACGCCATCGTCGTCCCTGCCGGTGCCGACCGGGCCCAGTTCCCGATCTTTACCCCCGAATGGCTCGAAACCAGCCTCACCTGCCGCATGAACGTCGTCGGCATCGTGCAAGTGAAAGACCCGAAGGGCAATCTGCGCTACATCACCGGCATCATGGACGGCCTGATCGTGATGTCGATGGAAGGGGCCCTGCTCAAGATTTCGCACGAGCCTGAAGAGCGAATCGCCCAGACCGGCAGTACGTTCGAGATTCCCGTCCGGGTCTCGAGAAGCGTCAAAATGCCCGTCGAGGCCCGCGTTGAACTGGTTGCCGATCCCGCCTTGCCCGGCCTGATTGCCGCCGAGCCGATCGTACTGGCCGCCAATCAATCGGCTGCCACGGTCAAGCTGCGTCTGGTCGACGATCCGCGCCTTCTCGGCCGCCGCTCGGTCACCATCCGCGCCACCGCCCTGCAAAACGGCAAGTGGCCCGCGATCAGCGAGACCACCATCCCACTGGTGATCGAAGCCCGGCCCGCGGTCGCGGCGAAGTGACACCAACCCGAAACCCCAGCGAGGGAGACTCCCATCCGCTGCTTCGGCGCACATGCCCGCAGCGCCAGCAAGGGAGGTATCCCGTTCCACCGGTTCCACCGCTGACGCTTCGGGTTAGTATGAAGGCTACTCCTCTTTGCATTCCCTGACTTGAAGCAGCCTCCTCGTGTCCTCTCATTTCGCGTCGGTACTCGCCCGCATTCACGACAAATCCGCCCGCGTCGGCATCGTGGGTCTGGGCTATGTGGGGCTGCCACTGGTGCGCACCTTCGTGGCGGCCGGTTTTCGCTGCCTGGGGTTCGATGTCGATGCGGCGAAGGTCGAGCGGCTCCTGGGGGGCGAAAGCTACATCGGCCATATCCCGGCCGAGTGGATTGCCGAGAGCATCCGTGGCGGCCGCTTCGAGCCAACCGCCGACATGGCCCGCCTGGCCGAAGTCGATGTGATTGTAATCTGCGTTCCCACGCCCCTTTCGGACACGCGCGACCCGGACTTGACCTACGTCGAAGCGACCGCCCGGCACATCGCCGCGGCGCTGCGGCCGGGGCAGCTCATTGTGCTCGAAAGCACGACGTATCCGGGGACGTCGCGGGACGTGGTTTTGCCGATCCTGGAGGGTCGGGAGTCAGGAGTCGGGAGTCAGGGGCCGGGAGGGCAAGGCTCCGGCCGAGCCGACCGAGACTTCTTCCTCGCCTATAGCCCCGAGCGCGAAGACCCCGGCAACCCGAATTTTTCGACGAGCCGCATCCCCAAGGTGGTCGGCGGCATCGACGCGGCGAGCCGCGACCTGGCGGCAGCGCTCTATTCGCACGCGGTGGTCGAGGTGGTGCCGGTCAGCAGCCTGGAAGTGGCCGAGGCCTGCAAGATTCTCGAGAACGTCTATCGGGCGGTCAACATCGCGATGGTCAACGAGCTGAAGCTGTTGTTCGACCGGCTGGGGATCGACGTGTGGGAAGTGATCGCCGCCGCCAAGACCAAGCCGTTCGGCTTTCAGGCGTTCTATCCCGGGCCGGGCCTCGGCGGGCACTGCATCCCGATCGACCCGTTCTACCTCAGTTGGCTGGCCCGCAAGCACGAGCAGCCGACGCGGTTCATCGAGCTGGCCGGCGAAATCAACGCCGCCATGCCCCACTATGTGGTCGAGCGGACCGCCGCCGCCCTGAATGACGTGGCCAAGCCCATCCGCGGCAGCCGGGTGCTGATTTTGGGGGTCGCCTACAAGAAGGACGTCGATGATCCGCGCGAAAGCCCCGCCTTCCGCATTTTGGAACTGCTCGAAGAGCGCGGGGCGGTGCTCGCTTATCACGATCCGCACATCGCCCGCCTGCCCAAGATGCGGCACTACCGCGTCCCCGACCTCGCCAGCCAGCCCCTCACCGCCAAGCTTTTGACCGCCCAAGACTGCGTCCTCATCGTCACCGATCACACCGCCGTCGATTACGACCTCGTCGTCCGCCACGCTAAGCTCGTGATCGATACCCGCAACGCCACCTCTCGTGTCAGCGGCGATAGGGCAAACGTGCAGCGGGCGTAGTCACCCCTCCCCCAGGCGCGGCGGTTGCCGGTAAAATTGGTCGGATGACAGACCAACCAGCCAATCCGCCCCCTGCCGCCGACGACAGTCCCGGCGTGCATGAAGCGTCACGCCGCGAAAAGCTCCGCAAAATTATCGCTTTGGGGGTCGATCCCTGGGGGAGCCGGTTCGACGACCGCCAGCTCATCGGCGATCTCCGCGCACGGACCGGCGAAATCCGCTTCGTCAAAGAAGGGGGCCAGACGGTCGAAATTGGGGGGCACGCCGCCCAGGCCGATTTCCGCGGCTGGCTGCAAGATTTGGGTAAGGGGGAAATCGTCGGCCCCAAAGTACGGGCGGCCGGGCGGATCATGCTCTCGCGCGACGCGGGGAAGCTCCGGTTCATCAACATCCAAGACTGGACCGGCAATATCCAGGTCATGGCCGGCAAGGCCCAGGTGGGGGAAGAAAGCTGGGCTTTGGCCGAGTGTTTCGATCTGGGGGACATTATCGGCGTCGATGGCAAGCTCTCGTACACCAAGACGGGCGAGCTGACGATTTTTGCCGAGAAGCTCCATTTCCTCAGCAAGAGCATTGCCCCGCCGCCGGATAAGCACGCCGGCCTGGCCGATGCCGAGCTGCGCCAGCGAATGCGCTATCTCGACCTGGCCTACACCGACGGCGTCCGCGACCGCTTCCTGAGCCGGACGAAAGTGGTGCAGTCGATTCGCAGTACGCTCAATCGGCAGGGCTTCGTCGAGATTGAAGGCCCCACGCTGCACACCATCGCCGGCGGCGCGGCGGCCCGCCCCTTCAAGACGCACCACAACACGCTCGACATGCCGCTGGTGCTGCGGATCGCCTTGGAGCTGCATCTGAAGCGGCTGATGGTCGGCGGCATGGAGCGGGTCTATGAGCTCGGCCGCGTCTATCGCAACGAAGGGATCAGCCCACGGCACAACCCCGAATTCACGATGCTGGAGGTGTATCAGGCCCTGGGCGACTATCGCTCGATGATGGACCTGACCGAAGCGATCATCACCGGGGCGATCGAGGCCATCGATGGCAACTTCAAGCGCTCGTGGGGCGAGACGGTGATCGACTTCACCCCCCCCTTCGACCGCAAAACCTACGACGAGCTATTCGCCGAACATGCCGGGATCGACCCCAAAGACACAGCGGCGGTGAAGGCCCTGGCCGAGCAAATCGGCTTCGACACGGCGGGCAAGCACCCGGATGTGATCAAGAGCGAAGTGTTCGAGGAGAAGGTGGAAGATGCCCTCGTCGGGCCGATTTTCGTCACCGACTATCCCGCCAGCATCTGCCCGCTCACCAAGCGCAAGCGGAGCAATCCCGAGGTGGCCGAACGGTTCGAGCTGTTCGTGCAGGGGATGGAACTGGCCAACGCCTACACCGAGCTGAACGACCCCGATCTGCAGGAAGACCTGTTCCGCACGCAACTAGCCGGCCAGAACGAAGAAGACTCGATGGCCAAGATGGACCACGACTTCATCCGCGCCCTGAAGCACGCCATGCCCCCCGCCGGCGGCCTCGGCATCGGCATCGACCGGCTTGTGATGCTGCTGACCAATTCGCCATCGATCCGCGACGTGATCTTGTTCCCGCTGCTGCGGCCAGAGGGATAGGTCGAATTACGCTTTGCTGTAATCGAATTCCGGCGTCTGGTTGGCCAGGAGTTGCTGGAATACCCAACGAATCGCTTCATCGATAGTGCCAAGCGACTGAACCTTGCCGCTTTCGTGCGAAAGGAAACCTGCCTTGCCCGCCTGTGTGTAAATCAGCAGATCGCCACAGGAACTATTGCCCCACACGACACATTGTTGCGGGTTGAATCCCTTTTTCTTCGGACGAGAATCGAAAGCGGTCAGCGGGATGTGCGATTGACTACCGAGGACGCCGCCTGCGTAACCAAACGCATCCCAATGGACTGAGTCGACTAGCGAGTGGAAGCCACGAAGCCCCTCTGGCAATCGTGGCGAGAGATAGGTCGCGGGCAGCGAGACCATCGCGCTGGTGACCGTGGTCGAATGCCAACAGAACGCGGCCAGCGTCGAACGGTCGTACATGAAGCCTTCATGCAACAGCAGTCGCCACTGAGCATTCGCAATCAGAGCGGTCAACCATTGGGAGAGCTCTGGGATTGTTGATCGCTCCGCAATCTCTCGAAACCATGTTGGTGGATCGGCAAACGCTTGCCGCAGAGTATCGCTGACCAGATCACGATGCGACTCCGGAACCTCATCAAGATCGTCGCCCGTGCTCAGTTCCACCGTTTGGCCGCCTGCTTGATTCGGGTAAAGTTTCATCGCTTATGAATGCTCGGAGTGACTGCTATCTTGTGCGGCAGGTTACGTTTGCAGGTGTTGATCTACGGTGTCGCCGAAGAAAGCCACTCGATGAATGCCGCTGGCGTCATCACGGCAATATTGCGGAACGGGTTGAGCACGAGCAGATCTTCGTCACCCGAAACGAGGCAGGTGGCTGCCCCACTGATCGCCAGTTCTAGGAACTTGTCGTCCTTAGGATCCCGGCAAGCTCGTACTTCCTCGCGAATTTCGACCAGAATTGCCGCTTGTAAGAGCATGACGAGAAACCGCTCGCGGTCCTCAAGCGTCAGATAGCGATCGAACTTCTTGCGCCGCAAGACTTCGCTGAGTTCCGCAAATGTGGCGGAAGAAACCAGTAGATCCGACCGTTCCAAGGCGGCGTAGAAAGCCTGCCCTAACACCGATTGCTCGAACAATACGGCGCTAACGATTGCACTGGTGTCAAATACGCATCTCGTTTTAAGACTCATGGAGAATTGAGTCCAGAATCTCCGGAGTCAGTCCGCGCTCCTGAGCTTTGCGGCTGATGTCGCGCATTAGGTCTGGAAGCGAACCATCGCCGCGAATGGCATCCTGAATTCGCAAGCTCAGAAGTAAATCCAGTTTTTTCCGCTGCTGCTCCGACGCGGCACGATAAGCCTTAGCGGCATCGGCATCTACGCGAATGGTGATTTCTTCGGTGGACATGGTTCATTTAATCTAACAACGCTGTCGTCGCTTGGCCACATCTTCCAGGACGGTGTTTGCCACAACTCGGCAACGCAAGCGTTTTTGCCCCGTTGGGGCTCCGGAGGTGCAAATCGACCCTGGTACCCAGGGCTGCGCCCTGGGCTGACATCGGGTCGGCCCGTTGGGCCTGCAATTTGCCGCAACGCGGATTCGATTCGCGTGAACACATTTCCGGCAACAATCAGGGATTCACCAGCCGAAGCCTGCCTCGTTATCGTCGCCGAATCCAGTAATTCGGCCGCCGCTTGCCGTGGGCGACGGCGAGGAGGACGATTTCATCTGCGGCGATTTCATAGGGCAGGTAGTACGGGAACCGATCTAGCGGACAGCGGCGAATCTCGCGGCGCGTACGAACCCCCTCCCACTTTGGCGTAGGTGGTCGGAGTAGCGCGGATTCGTCGCACCGCGGCCTCATACTCGTCGATGAGCTCGTGGCCCAGTCCGGGCGGTCTCTACTCATACCACCGGGCGGCATCCACCAACTCATCCTCGGCAGCCAAGAGAACGCGAACCTTCACGGGGACGTTCCTTGCCGCAATCGCTGGCGAGCGCGCTCCAACGAGACAATCCAGTCATCGGCAGGGGCCTCGCCCGCGGCATAGGCGTCGGCGCGGGCCTCGTTTTCGTCAATCCAAGCCAGTTCGACCGCGACTGCCCCGCTGGGCGATTGCAGGCTGTCGAGCAGGTCACAAGCAAGCAGCGCCCTTTCGTCGGGCGGCAACTGCAGCGCTAGATCACGAATTTCAGCGGTTGTGCTCGTTAGCCCCTCGGTAGTTCTTCCCCACATTTAGCTTATCGCCAGCGCTGCTTGGCTGCCAGATTGTCGCCAGTGTCACGCGCGGCAGCGCGGCGACCCGGCCCATTGCCACCGCCAGCCAAAAGGGTACACCGCAGTGCCGCCGGCAGGGCGGGAGACGGTCAGCCGAAAAAGTGAAACATTTTTGCAAATTGATGAGTACAAATGTGCCGTTCGTGCGCTTTAGCAACTGGGGAGCTTTTGCGCGCTGGGGAGAGCATTGCCAAAGGTCGAACCAGAGCAGCATCGGTTGCGAAATAATGGGGTGGCCGGCTTATTGGCTTATCAAAGCGGGATTTGTGATAAGCTGCAGTGATTCGCCACAAACCCATGCCGCCAAATGACTTACGAGTCGTTTTTCGAGTTTAGTCGTGCGTGACTTGGGCCGCGAATTATAAGAGGACACCAGAAATGCCTCCCCAAAGAGGGGGGCCTCCGCAATGCGCGAATGCCGCGTCGGGGCTGCGAATGGGGGTGCCAAGCTCACCCCTACGCCGGGCGCGCCTAGCATCCGAACCCCTCCACCAAGAGTGATCGTGGCAACAGTTTCCGCCGCTCGCCGCCCGTTGATCCCACGCCGGAGAGTTCCGATTCAAGCCGACTCGCGCTCGCCCAGACAATCACGTTGAAGCGCCCCGGTGGACTGGGGTACAACAAGGAATTGCCAAATCCATGCTGGAGTCAACCTGATGCGTCCGATCTTGTCACTCATCCTGATGTTTGCCGTTGGTCCGGCGTTCTCCCTCGCCCAAGAGAAGCCCGCGAAGCCGGAGAAGCCCGGCAAAGCCGCCAAGGGCCCGAAGGCCGCGCAGGCCGATAAGCCCGCGGAGCCAGCGAAGGCCGCCGAAAACGCCCTCTTTTCGGCCGCGACGCCTGTCGCCGAAATCAAGGTGCTCAAGGACTTCAAGGTCGAACTCCTGCATAGCGTCCCCAAGGCGGAGCAAGGTTCGTGGGTCAGCATGTGTCTCGATCCGGCCGGGCGGCTGATTGTGTGCGATCAAGCGGGGGGGCTGTTTCGGGTCGATGTCGGCACCACGCCGCCGGCGATCAGCAAAATTCCGGTCGATATCGGCCATGCTCAGGGGTTGCTCTGGGCGTTCGACAGCCTGTATGTCGTTGTCAACAGCCGGCAGAAAGAGGCGGGGCTGTATCGCGTCCGCGACACCAACGGCGACGGCGAACTCGACGACGTGAAGCAACTCCGGAAGCTCGAAGGGGGGGGCGGCGAGCATGGCCCGCACGCAGTGCTGCTGTCGCCCGATGGCAAATCGCTGACGGTCGTTTGCGGCAACCAAACGAAGCTGACGAAATTCGAGAAGAGCCGCGTGCCGCCGGTGTGGGGTGAAGACCACCTGCTGCCGCGGATGCCCGATGGCAATGGTTTCATGCGGGGGGTACTCGGGCCGGGCGGGGCGATGTATCAGGTCGATCCGGCCGGCGAGCGATGGGAGCTCCTCAGTGTCGGCTTTCGGAATCAATACGACGCGGCCTATAACCGCAATGGGGATCTCTTCACCTACGATGCCGACATGGAGTGGGATTTCAACACGCCGTGGTATCGGCCGACGCGGGTTTGCCTTGCCACCAGCGGCAGTGAATTCGGCTGGCGCAACGGGGCCGGCAAATGGCCCGCGTATTATCCCGATAGCTTGCCGGCGGTGGTCGATATCGGCCCCGGCTCGCCGACGGGGGTAACGTTCGGCTATGGGGCCAAATTCCCGGTGAAGTATCAAAACGCCCTGTTCATCAACGACTGGAGCTATGGCAAGCTCTACGCGGTGCATCTGGCGCCGGAGGGCTCGGCCTATACGGCGACGTTCGAGGAGTTTGTCTCCGGCACGCCGCTGCCGCTGACGGACATGGTGGTTCGACCGCAAGATGGGGCGCTCTATTTCGCCATCGGTGGCCGTGGCACGCAGTCAGGGCTCTATCGCGTGACCTATGCCGGCCCCGAATCGACCGCGCCGGTCGCCGATAAGCCCGATGTGCAATTCGCCGACCAGCGGGCGATTCGCCAGCAGCTCGAGGCGTATCACGGCGAGCAAAATCCGGCCGCCGTCGCCACTGCGTGGCCGCATCTGGCCAGCAGCGATCGGTATCTGCGGTTCGCGGCGCGGGTGGCGATCGAGCATCAAGATCCGGCCGAATGGCGCGACAAGGCGCTCGCCGAGACCAACCCGGAGGCGGCCCTGCAAGCGCTGCTCGCCCTGGTGCGGGTCAGCGCTCGCGATCCGTTTCATCATCCCAGCAGCCCGCCAGCCGACGGCCAGCTCAAACGCGACGTGCTCGCGGCGCTATCGCGACTTGAATGGTCAAAGCTGACCGACTATCAGCGTTTGGAGCTGCTGCGGATTTATGCCATCACCTTCAATCGGATGGGCCCCCCCGACGACGCGAACCGCGTGGCTCTCGCCAGCCGCTTTAGCCCGCTCTTTCCCGCCAAGGGACGCGAGCTGAATGCGGAGTTGTGCCAATTGCTCGTTTATCTTCAAGCCCCCGACGTGGCGGCGAAAACAATGCAGCTCTTGGCGAGCGCTCCGACGCAGGAAGAGCAAATCGACTATGCCCGCGCGCTCCGCGTGCTCAAGACCGGCTGGACCCCCGAGTTGCGGCGCGATTATTTCAACTGGTTCGTGAAGGCGGCCAACTACAAAGGGGGGAACAGCCTGAAGGGGTTTTTCCGCAACATGAAGGACGATGCCGGCGCCACCTTGACCGATGCCGAAAAGGCCGAGCTGAAGCCGATTCTCGAAGCGCAGCCGGCGACGCAGGCGGTCAGCGTCGCGCCGCCGCGGCCGTTCGTGAAGAAGTGGACGATCGAGGAACTGGTGCCGCTCGTCGAGAAGGGGCTCGCGAAGCGCGACTACGATCGGGGGCGCACACTCTTCGGCCAGGCGAATTGTTTTGCCTGCCACCGCTTTGCCGGCGAGGGGGGCTCGAACGGGCCTGATTTGACCGGCCTCGCGGGGCGTTTCAGCCGGCGGGACCTGCTGGAATCGGTCGTCGATCCGAGCAAGACGATCAGCGATCAATACGCGGCGGTCATCATTCGCACCGTCGACGGGCAAATCGTGACCGGCCGCATCGTGAACCTGCATGGCGACGTGCTGCACGTCAATGTCGATATGCTCAATCCGAGCGGGCAGGTGAACGTGAAGCGCGGCGATGTCGAGGCGATGCAACCCTCGAAGGTGTCGATGATGCCCGCCGGTCTGCTCGATACGCTCGGCGACGATGAAGTGCTCGATCTCGTGGCGTTCTTGCTGTCGCGCGGCGACCGCAACCAGCCGATGTTTCAATAGCGCTTGTTCAATCGCTCTGGCAGGATGCTTATCGTGGCCACCAAACACGCCCCATCGCCGACGCTGGTCCGCAATTCCAGCGGCCGGTTCTATGTCTTGCTGGCCGGGGCGATTGGCCTCGTGCTCGTCGGCTGGGCGGCGTGGGAGCGGGGGCTGTTCGCACAAAGGCCCGCGAGCAGCAGCCTGACCCTGGCCGACATTCCGTTCCAGGGCGAGCGGGCCTATGGCTACCTGAAGGAGATTTGCGCCATCGGCCCGCGGGTTTCCGGCACGGCGGGCATGACCAAGCAGCAAGAGCTGCTGACGGCTCATTTCGAGAAGCTGGGGGCCAAGGTCTCGCGGCAGGAGTTTCAGGCGCGGCATCCGCAAACGGGGAACTTCGTCGGCATGACGAACCTGATCGTCGAGTGGCATCCGGAGCGGAAAGAGCGGATTCTGCTGTGCGGCCACTACGACACGCGGCCGTTTCCCGACGAAGACCCGATCAATCCCCGCGGCGAATTCCTCGGCGCGAACGATGGCGGCAGCAGCACCGCCCTGCTGATGGAACTGGGAAACGAGATGCCGGGACTCAAGTGCAAATACGGGATCGATTTTGTCTTTTTCGACGGGGAAGAGCTGGTGTTCGACAAGGCCCGCGATCCGTACTTCCTCGGCAGCGAGTATTTCGCCCGCGCATATGTCGCCGAGCCGCCGGCTCACAAATACAAAGCCGCCGTGCTGCTCGACATGGTGGGGGACAAGCAGCTCGCCCTCTTTCGCGAAGTGAACAGCCTGCGGACCGTGCCGCAACGGGCGCTCGTCGCCGACATTTGGGGCGTCGCCGAGCGGCTGAAGGTGAAAGAGTTCATCCCCTACACGCGCTACGAAGTGCGCGACGACCATCTCGCCCTGAACGAAATCGCCCGCATCCCCGCGATCGACATCATCGACTTTGAATATCCCACCAGCCGCGGCCCGAACTATTGGCACACCACGCAAGACATTCCCGAAAACTGCTCCGCCCTATCGCTGGCGAAGGTCGGTTGGGTGGTGCGGACGTGGCTCGAGCGGGTGAAGTGAGTTGCTGGCGAACAGGCTTTACGGGGATTGCCCGGATTGACCGCTACGGCTTGGCGGCTAGACGCAGGTGGCCATAGAGCGTGTCGCTGCCGCGAACCAGATAAAAGACGACGGGATCGAGGCGAGCGAGGTCTTCGCGGTCGAGAATGTACGCGACGTTCTCGAGCGAGATCGTCTCCCAGACATGCATGCCGACGAGCACGTCCCCTCGGCGAATCCCTTGGGCCGAGGCGGGGCTATCGGGCCGGACGCCGGTCACTTGCAACCCGCCGCGATAGCGCGTGTTGAGCGACTTGAAGGTTCCCTCATCCATCGGCGCGAGCCGCAGGCCGAGCGTCGTCCACACCCGGTCGGCGAGAGCCGGCTTAAGGTGGCTGCGCGAGAACGAACCAACCGCCAGGCTGGCCGTAATCGGCTGCCCATCGCGGAGAACCTCGAGCGCAGTCTCTTCGCCGACCGGCTGGCCGAGCAGGGCGAGCTCCACGTCGAGCGACCGCTCGATCCGCCGGTTGCCGATTTGCGTTAGGGTGTCCCCCGATTTCAAACCCGCCTTCGCGGCGGGGCTGTCGGCGCGGATGCCCGTGACAAGAAAACTCCGCTGTTCCGGTTCGCACACCGTTTTCCCGGCGATGCCATGCGTGGTTTGTTCCAGCTTTTCGATGCTCATCAGGCGCGCGGCCACTTCGAGCGCCTCGTCGATCGGCAGGGCGAAGCCGATTCCCTGCGCGCCGACGCGAACGGCTACGTTGAGGCCGATCACGTAACCGTCGATATTGAGCAGCGGCCCGCCAGAATTGCCGGGGTTGATGCTGGCGCTTGTCTGGATCAGGTCGCTATATTTTTGCTCGTCACTCACTTGCACGCTGCGATGCAACGCGCTGATGATCCCCTCGGTTACCGTGTGCTCGTAACCATAGGCATTGCCGACGGCGATCACCGGCTCGCCATGCATCAGGTCGCACGAAGTGCCGAAGCGAATGACCGGCAGCGGATCCTTGGCTTCGATTTTGATGATGGCGAGGTCGGTTTTGGGATCGTGGGCGACGAGGCGGGCGATGGCGGCTCGCTCGTCGTGAAGCGAAACCTGGATATTGCTGACTCCCTCGACGACGTGGTAGTTCGTCAGGATGTAGCCGCGGGCATCGATGACGATTCCCGTCCCCATGCCGTTGACCTGGCGGAGGGAATCGCCGCCGAGCGAGGCGTTTTCGGCCCGCACCGTTTTGCGGCCGTGGATGTTGACGACCGATTGGGCGACTGCATTCACCGCCTTGACGATCGGCGTTTGCCGCTGCTCGGAGGCGAGGGCGGTGCCGGCGGCGAGCGCGACCAGCCCGGCGGTCAGCAGGGCGAGGCTGGCAAGGCGAGAGCCAGGCGTGCGGAAGGTGGGGTCGGGCATGAGGTGCTCGTCAGGCCTGGGTCGTGCCGCCACGAGCGCCCGGTCCGCCGCGGGAAATGGCGGAGCGGGCGCAAAATGTCGATCCGCTGGTCTAATCGGTTTGCGCCGAATCGCCGCTTCAAGGGGGGCGACGTCGCCGGAACAGTCTGCCCACGTTCACATCCGGCGAAGGGCTCGCTAGCAGGATCGCCCGGCGGCATCGCACCAATAGCTAGCGGCGCGGCGCTAGTGTCGGCTCACCGGAAGCAGGAGCTTGCGAGAAGCGACTGGGGATCGTCGCGCCGTGCGCCAGCGGCGGATAGAGCGGCTCGGGCTCGAAGACGGGACGCGTTGGCACGGGGTGAAACTTGGGCATCGGCACCTGCTCGCCTGGCGGCACCTGCGGCACGAACGAGTGCTTTAGCGCTAGCAGGGGAGGATGCCCCTCGTGGCAGCCCCCCGGCATTCGTCCGCAACCGGATGGTCCGCAACCTTGCGGACCACACGCTCCGCTCGCGCACGCCCCGCCCGCCGCCGCCCCATATTGGTGCGATGGAATCCCGCAGCAGCCGGCTGTACCGGCAAGCACCAACAGGCAGAGTCGTAATTCAAATGATAGCAGTCGCGGCATGGCCGATCCCTCTGCGCAGGTATCGACCGGCACAATCGACAGACTTTAGCCGACCGGCAACTTCAGCCCGGATCGCCCACTCCTCCCGGTTCGCTGCTGGCGCGCGGCCGTTTCGGCACTGCGAGCTGCAACAGCTGCAGCAACAAGAACATCACGATGGGAACCAGCAAATAGGCGGGCCAATATCGCCAGATTGCCCAGTTGCGAATGGGAAGCTGCAAGCCTTCGACCGCCACCGCCACGCCGAGCACCCCCAGCGCGAGCACCATGAGCAGGCAGCCTCCCATCGCCATCACTCCCTTGAACGACTGCTCCTCCGTATGTTCCTCGTTGTAAAGCTCGATGGCCCGCCCGCGCAAGAGACTTCGATCGATGGCCTCGCCCACCTCTTGATCGCGGCACGCATCGAGCCACGCACGGTCGTTGTTCCATGCGCCGCTGGCGCCAATCGTCAGCCAATGGATCGCGTCGGACCAAGGCTGAAACGCCGGCAAGTCAATGCTTTCGCCCTCGCCGACGCTGAGCGACCAATTGCCGGCGTGGGGCATTTCGAGCCGGGCCTGGCCGCGCTCGCCGACGAGGATCAAGCGAGCCCCTTCGCCAGGACTCGCTGGCCCGATCGACCAGCGAGCGCCGAGGCCCGTGGAACCGATTAAATGAACGCTCAGGTTCGCCAATTGCGGCAGTTGCTTGGGCTTGGGGCCAAGCGGATCGCGCCCCAGCCAATCCGCCGCGCCGGTCGCGGTGACGCTGCGAACCGTACCGAGCAGGGGCCGGAGCAGGCCGACATCGCGGGCAAACCGCGCCAGCACCGCCGCGCGACTCCGGTCGGCTTGTTGGCGGTCAAGCAGAATTTGCTCGACTTTCCCCAGCGGCGAGCTCGCGCCGAGCGCGAGTTCCGCCAGTTGAAGCAGCCCCGGATGACCTTGATCGGGGGTCGCCGGAATGATGACTCCTCCGCAATCGCGGCGAATCATGTCGATCTCGAAACCGACAATCGCTTCGCACGCCGGACAGAGCACGACCAGCGGAATGCCCGCCTGAGCCAGCTTGCGGAGCTGATCGGCCCGCCGCTCTTCGTCGCCAATGCCGGTGGTCGCGGCAAGTCCCGCCAGGCCGCGGGCCACGATCACCGCGTCGGCCCGTCCGCCGAGCAAGAGCGATTCCCACTGTTCATCCAGACGCACCCCCGGCTCCAAACCAAGCAGCGGTTTGCGGAACTGGCCGACATCGAACGCAGCCACCAGATCGTGCCCCATTTTTTGGGCGGCGGCGACCAGGGCCAGGGCTTCGTCGTCGGCTCCGAGCAGCGCGAGTTTCATCCTCGGATTGTACCAACAAAGAAGGCCGCCGAGCGCGTGGTTGACGCTCGGCGGCCTGGCTTTGGGGAGGGGACGTTGGGCCCCTGGACGAAGGAAACCCGACGGTCATTTCACCAGCTTCAGCGGACGGGCCTTGGCGATGTCCTCGAACGTGTCGTAAAGCTGGTTGTAGTAGTCGCTCTGGCTGGATCCCCCCGGCACATTGAAATGCGTGCCGTCGGTGATCGTCGCCACTTGCTGCATGATCGAGGTATCGGCACCGGCTCCCATGCTGATGGCGAAGACCTCGTACTTGCGGGCGTCGGCGGCGCACAGGTTGGCCTCGTCAATCAGGTATTGATTGGCGGCCGATTCGTTGTAGGCCCCGTTGACCCAGTTCGCCTGGCCGTCGGTCATCAGCACGATCAGCTTTTTGGCGTTGGGTCGGGCATGGGCGTCGAGATGCTCGCGGGCCTCGTGCAGCCCAGCGCCAATGTTCGTATAGCTGTGGTAATGCCCCGCTTGGCGTTGGCTGACGGTCGTCGAAATCGAGTCGTAGTCGCTGGTAAACGGCTTCTCGATCATCCCCTCGCCATTGGCGGCATTGTAAATGGCCAAGGCCACGCGATCTTGCGTATCGACCGCCCCGATAAAATCCATGAACACCGCCACGGAGTCCTTGAGAGCGTTAATCGGCTCGGCCCGCACTTTCCACAGGTCCGCCGTCTGGTTGTAAGCCGGCCTGGCTTCGAGCCACCAGACGATCAGGTTCATGTAGCCGAACTTGTAACGATACCCGGCATTGGCGTTCTGATTGCCGGAGGCTTCGACCCAGTCGATGTAGGCATCCCACGAACCGCTGGCGTAGGGATAGGTGACGGTGTTCAGGCCCAGGGCCTTTTTCAGCGTGGTGTTGATGTTGCCGCTCGTGAAGTCGAAATATTCTCCGTTGGAGCCAAACTGCACCGTATTGTTGCCCGAGTTGACCCAAACCTTGCGAATCTGCTTCCCCGCATTGCCGCCCGAACCGGTGAAGGTGCCGGTGGAAGTGCTGCTGGGACTCCACGATTGCTGATTACTGTTGGAGAACTCGACCTTCACGGTGGTCAGGTTGCTGGTCGAGGTGATGAATACCGACGAATTGCGATATTCCACCGAAATGTGCGGAATGCCCTGCGCGTCGTTCTGAGGAACGCCGTGGGCCGTGGCCCATTGGGGTGCAAACTGCAGGTTGCCGTACGTCGGCGATCCGAGGTCGGAATAAATCTCGGCCAGATTCCCCTCGACTTCGGATTGTCCCAGCTTCGAGATTGCCGAGAATTCGGAGTCGTCGTTCATCGATCCTGAAAAGTCGAGCACCAGCACGATGTCGCGCGGCTGATACATGGCGACCGACGAGGCGGTGATGTTCACCGAATCGCGTCCCAAGGCCCGCGCGAAAAAGAGGGGCATGTTGGGATAGGTCATCGTGACCGACATCGTCGAAGGCATCACGTTCGATTCCTCGAATGTCCGGGTGTTGGGGTTCCAGTTCCCCACCTTCAGTTGATAGTCGTTCTTGTGATCGTTTTTGAACGTCGTCACCGTGCTGGCAAGCGCGCTCTCATCGATGACCGACATCGACGATCCCACGGGATTGCGAACCAGATATTCCGTCGCGGTGGCCTGGGCGACATCGGGCCCTTCGACGAGTTGCCCCGCGCCGGCGAGCGCGGCGGCATCGACCGAGCGTTGCAACTGAGCTTGCAACGTATAGACGTAGCCCACATCCACCGACAGCGCGACGAGCGCCAGCATGACAATCATGAGGAATGCCGTCAGGACGATGACGTTCCCCTTTCGCCGACCGCGGCGAGCGACCTTGAACTCAACATTTTGCCCCAATGCGCGCATACGATCCCCCTCCCAAATGCAACGGGTTTCCTGTGCTGCCCGCACAGGCCTGATCAGAAACGACGACGACAAGTGCCCGACGGCTTCGCCCAGTTTGCGCGGTGCGAGCGCAACCTAAACGATTGTGCCAAAAGGCTTTAGGACAAACTGACGGGGGGCGGGCGGCCAGTTCGCGACAGCCTTCGCGGCTAACAGAAACAATAGCTTACAAATGCCATGCGTGAAGTGGAGTTGCGAGGTGGCGCTAAGCCGCATCCGGCTGCGGGGCGGCTTTGGCAGTCCCTTGCTTCCCGGGGAGCGAAACCTCGAACGTGGTGCCGGTGCCTCTGTCGCGCGATTCGATGCGAATCGTGCCGCCGAGGCGCTTGACCAGCGTGCGCACGATGTAAAGTCCCAACCCGGTGCCCGGCTTGGCCCGCTCCAATTCAGACCCCAAGCGCATGAACCGGCCGAAGAGCTTGCGGCGATACTTGGCCGGAATTCCTGGTCCATTGTCGCTCACGCGGACCCGCACCTGCCCATCGCTTTCGGCCAGCAGCACGATCTCGACTTGCGGATTCTCGTCGCTGGCATACTTCACCGCGTTGTCGATCAGGTTGCGGAAGATCAACTCCAAATCGACCGGGGCCGCCCGCACGATGCAGGGAGTCAGTTCGAGCGTCACGATTTCAAGCGGCACCTGCTGCCGCTGGCAAACCGTTTCGGCCACGCCACGCAGCACTCCGGCTAGCTCGACATCGACCAATTCCGGCGGCGTGCGGTCTTTTTCGAGACGCGCAGCGTCGAGCAGGTGGTTGATCAGCGAATCAAGCCTTTCGACGTCTTCGAGCATGTAGCGATAAAAATCTGCCTGCTCCTCGGGACTAACCGGGCGGCGATTGAGAGTCTGCAGGTAGAGCTTGAGCGAAGCAATCGGAGACTTCAGCTCATGAGTGACGCTATCGATGAAGTTCGTTTGCCGCCGGCTGAGGTTGATGGCTTTAATCGTCAAGGTCAGATACATCACCACCCCCACGAGGACGAGCGTGAGAAAGGTCGCGCCGAGCGAAAGGAGCGTGATGTAGAAGGTGGCCCGTTCATAGTCGGCCACCAAGCCAAACGCCGCCAGCACTACCCAGCCCACGATGAGCAGCACGACGAGCACGATCATGACCACGCCCAGCGTGATCGGCCAGCGCAGCGAGCGTCGTTCAAACATGCCAGACCCCTTACCCGCCCCGGCATTGGGTGCGGTATCTTCTAATGTAGCGAGGCTTGCCGCTCGCGTCGTCGCCTATTCAACCCACCTGGCCGTGCCATGTCCGTCATCGGAATCGGAACCGACATCATCGAATGCCTGCGCATCGCTCAAATGATCGAGCGGCACGGGGAGCTATTTTTGACGCGGGTCTATACGCAGCACGAAATCGAGTATTGCACCGCCCGCAAAGCCTCGACCCAGCACTATGCCGGCCGTTTTGCCGCCAAAGAGGCGGTGCTGAAGGCCCTGGGAACCGGCTGGACGCGCGGCATCCAGTGGCGCGACATCGAAGTCCGCAACGAACTGGGGGGGAAGCCCAGCATCGCCCTGGGTGGGGTGGCCCGCGAAATGTGCGAGAAGCTCGGCATCGCCGAAATGCTCATCAGCATTTCGCACTGCCGGACCCACGCCACCGCCTTTGCGCTAGCAGTCGGCCGCGAAAAATAGCTCCCGCGATTACTTCAGCACTTCCACCGGCAGGGTGAGCATCCGACCCCCGCGCTCGACCCGCATTTCGAGTGGGCCGGAGAGTGAGGTGAGCAAGCCGCCGAAGGCTTCGCTGCTGGCGAATTGCTGGCCGCTGACGCTATGAATGCGGTCGCGCACGGCGAGCCCCGCGCCATGCGCGGCCGAGCCATAGACCACCTGCGTAATCAGCACGCTCCCCGGTTCAGCTTCGTCCCACCGCCAGGTGATACCGACCCGAATCGGCGGGCCGAGCGGCATCAGCTTGACCGACAGCGGCAAGTCTTGCCCCGGGCGCTCGATGAGCAGTTGCGTTTCTCCCTCGGCGGCAAGCAGCTCCAGTCGCATTCGTTTTTCGTCGCGAATCGCCTGTCCGTTCAGTTCCAGCAAGCGATCGCCCGCCAACAGGCCCCCTTTCTCGGCCGCGGAACCAGCGGGCACGCTGGTCAGCACGAATTTTGGCGGATCCCCCGCTTCGACTCGCAGCGGCAGGCCGAACCGCGGCGCTTGCGGCTGTACGGGCTGCTCGGCTGCGGCCTGATGGCTGACCGTTTCTCCCCGGCTGGCCGCCCGAAAGCCGCCGAGCTGCTCGCGATTGGCCAGCTCAAGCGCCGTAAGAAACGCGACGCGCGTCACCTGGGCGATTCCTTCGTTGTTGATCGTGTGTGTATCGTCGCTGGGGCGGTGATATTCGCCATGCAGGCCGGTGTGAAACATGAGCGAGGGAATCGACCGGGTGAAAAACGGCCAGTGGTCGCTGTCGGCCTTCATTTTCCAGCTAAAATCGAGCGCGAGCCCCGTATCGCTGTTCGCTTCGCTAATGATGCGGCGAAAGCTGGTTCCCGTGCGGCAGCCGAGCACTTCGAGCTTGGAATCGCGCAGCCGACCGATCATGTCCATGTTGATGGCGCACACGACGCGCGATACCGGCAGCGTTGGCGCATTGAGCCAATGTTGTGAACCGAGCAAGCCTTGCTCCTCGGCATCCCACAGGGCGAATAGAATCGAGCGCCGCGGCGCGGTGGGCAAATGCCGCATCGCGCCGATGATTTCCAAAAGGCCCGAAACGCCGCTGGCGTTGTCGTCGGCACCGTTGTGGATGAATCCGAACGGACCGAAGCTGTTGGTCGGCCGGCCGTAGCCGACGTGATCGTAATGAGCTCCGACGACGATGATCTCTTCCTTGAGGTTGGGATCGCTCCCTTCGAGCAACCCCAGGATGTTTCGCGAGGTACCGTTGAAGGCTTGGAAATACGTTTTGCCGTCGCCGGCGGGGGAGAGGCCGAGCTTCTCGAATTCCTTCATCAGGTAGTTGCCCGCCGCCCGACCGCCGCGACTTCCGGCTTCGCGTCCCTCGAAGCTGTCGTCGGCCAGCACTTCGACGGTGGTCTTCACTTCTTCGGTGGTGATCGAATGAATCGCCGCCAAGATTTCGGCCCGGTCGAGACCACGGGCCGAGCCGGTCGCCACCAGCCAGCCCGCGACGAGAAGCACCGCCGGACAGAGAATCCGCGCGAACCGGGCGGGACGAATCGGCATCCAGTTCATGGGCGGCTCCACTTGCGACGATGAAAGCATGGTTAAGCAGCCGGAGCCACGCTGGGTCAGGCAATCTAAGGTAAATTTTCGGCCCAAATGGGAACAGGCCATAGGAAGCCGGCCCGCGACCCGATAACTTCTGTGGTCCACGCAAATTACAGAATCCTCAAAGCCCGCTTGCTGGCTGGCGGGCGGGCGGTAAGAATTTGAGTTGCACAGTACCGCGTTGCCGGAAACACCCCGGCGACCCACCCGGAGAGGTGGCTGAGTGGTCGAAAGCGCCGGTTTGCTAAACCGGTGATGGGGTAACACCTATCCGCAGGTTCGAATCCTGTCCTCTCCGCTGCCCTGGATTTCCAGGGGTTTTTGCAGGGTTGAGCATCGGTTATTGAAACCGATGCGCAGCCCGGTGGCAGTGAGAGTTCTGATCGCGAAAAAACGGGCGACCAAACCGAAAACCGCGGTTACGAGGGCATTGGTCGAAAAGTCGTTGGCGGAGTTGCAGGCCAAGGTGAAGCAATTGTTGGCGGCGCTCGATCCGCCTGTGGGAACCGCTAGCCTGGTCAAAGACCGCTTGCTCGATCAGCTGGGCTGGTTTCCGTTGCTCGGTGGTGACTTTTATTGTCTCCACCTCGCGACGCCGCGGCATCGGAGCGGCACTTTGCGAGCAAGCCGCGGTCGAGGCCGCCCAGCTGGGAATTGGCGAGCTTTTCCTGGCCACGACCGCACCAGCGGGATTCTACGAACGCCGTGGGTGGACGATGCTGATTGCCGGCTCCACCAACTGACTACCGCGCCCCGTGCCCGCGGAATTGCCAAGCGGGGTTGTTTCGACGGCGAAGCCCTGAAAGAATGCCGTGATGCCCGCCGAAGAAATTGATAAAGATTTGCTCGAGGGATTGCGTCAAGCACGCAAGAGAGCTCAGCACTTCGTCCTCATTTGCAAGGGAAACGATCCGCTCAAGCTGCTGGTGGACCGCAAACGCCCGCGCGATGGCGAATTGCGATTGGTGCGCAGCGATGTCGGGGGAAATCGGCTCATTCGGGGCGTCGTCGAGGGAGATGGCGGCGTGCTGGTATTTTTCGTACAGGACGAAGAACCCAAGGTGAAGCCCGCCCGTCTGCGCGAGATGGTCGCCCAGCAGACCGAAATCATGATTCGGCCCGAGTATAAAGTGGTCGCGAAGTTGCCGGAGGTTCGCTAGCGAAACCCGCGGCAACCCTTCGCTTACCGGTAAGCCCCGGTGGTTTCGCGTTGCAGCATCGCCTGGTGGGCAACGGTCGAAAAGCTCTCCGAGCTTTTGGCGAATTGCTGCAAGCTGGCTTCGTCGGCGAAGAGATAGATTTGCTTCTTGTACGTCAGCCCGCAGCTCCGCTTGCCGGGAACCAATTCGCCCGACTTGGCAAATCGAACCGGATCGAAGCCGTCGAGCACGGGACAATAGCGGTCGGGATCGGCCAAAAACTTCTGCTGTTCGGCGGCGGTGGCGAACAAGTATGTCTGGCCGTGGTGAATCGCGCCAAAGCGGGGATCTCCCTTGGCCCACTTCATGCCTTCGACCAGCGAGACGGTGCAGTAGCCGTCCATCGCGGTGGGCGGAGCTTGCGATGCCGGCACGAGCGTCTGCTGATCGGCTGGCGGCGCGACTGCGGGCGGAGCTTGCGGGGCGGGATTCGCCACCACCTGAGTTGCCGGAGGAGCCCAGGAAGCCGAATTGCCCGCCGCCGGAGATTGTTGCGCGGGAGGAGCGATTCCCGCGATCATCTGCGGCGCTGGGCCTGGCGCGGCTTGGGGCGCTGCCGGCGCGATTGCCGGATTGACGACGTATCCCCCGGCCGGCACCGTGCCGATCGGTGGGGCTTGTGCCGCGGTAGGTGGCGCGGTGGTCGTGGGCCCGTACGGCCCGCCTGGCTGTGGAGAAGCGGCGGGATCGGCGGGGGCTTCACCCGTCCAGGCGGAACGGAGGTTCGTGGCGGCACTATTCCAAGCCGAGCGCAGATCGGTAGCCGCTTGCTGGGCGGTTCCCTGCACTTGCTCGCCAGCTACCTGAAACTGTTTGGAAGTATCGGCAACTTGCTGGTGCACTTGCCCCGCCGCGGCCTGCGCCTGATCCGACGCTTGCTGATATTGCTGATTCGCCTGGGCCAGCTGTTGCTGCGCCTGACCGGCATAGCCTTGCACCTGGGCGGCATAGCCTTGGGCGGCGGTATTCGCCTGGTTGGCATAGTTGCCGGCTTGGGTGGCATATTGGTTGACGGTCGCGCCGGCCTGATTGGCATAGCCGGCTGTCGAAGCTCCGACCCGGGTGGCGAAAGCCTGTGCCGCAGCCGCTCCCTGCCCTTGCAGGTCGGCGGCGGCACCAGTCAGCGGAGAGCTCCACTGCCGCGAGGCTCCCACCCCCGTTTGCAACGCCACCTGATCGACCATCGCGACATAGGCTTCGGGCGATTGGGGGCTGATCGCGCGGGTCACTTCCAATCCGGCGGGCGTGCAAATCACGTCCGTTGGCCAGCGATTGACCTGATAGCGGGCCGCCAAATCGGGCGATTTGCTCACATGCACCTTCACCGGAACGTAGTTCTTCGTGATGGCCGTTGCCACGCTGGCCTGCGAAAAGACGAGCTGCTCGACGCGCTCGCACGGCGGGCAGTTGTCGCCATAAAAGTGCAGCAGCACTAGCCGCTTTTGGCTCGCGGCCAGGTCGCAGGCCTGCTTGAAATCGGCCTGCCAGGGAATCTGCTCCTGGGCTGAGGCCGTCGCGGCCAGTGCCAAGCCGAATAGCGCCACCAATTTGCCCGCTGCGTGCATAGCCCACCCGATCCCTAGGGCCTTTGGTTCGTTCCGCCAGCCTCGTGCCGGCTACGCTCCCGCTTGCGCAGCGAAGGCCGCGCCCGCCAAGCGGGATGTTCCGACTGTATCGGATGGGGGGACGGGCCGATTGCAGCAAAAGTAGGGGTGAGGCGGCATTTTACGGTTCGGAATCCGCTAGTACGGGGGGTGTCCGTTGAGCGCGGAAGTGTCCGGCAGCGATTTTTGCGATTTTTGGGCTTCCGCTGGCAGGTGGAACTTGACAGAGACGAATTCGTCAGTAGGATTGCGTGCGGAGTAACTAACTTCTGTGCATGTAAGCGTTTTCGTCCGTGCCTGTGGCGGGCGATAGCCACCGTGCTTCGGCAATGGTGGCCGTCCTAGCGCTTCTCTGACCGTCGGCAGGCCGCAAGGCTTTGCCAGTCCAGGCTGTGGTAACGGGTCGCGGACCAAGGATTGCCTTCGCCAACCCACATCAGCTCGGCACTCAAGACAAGTCAGCAGGAGGCGATTTGACGCTTCGGTAGCGGCCGGTTTGGCCCTGCCGAGACACTTACATCCGGGCGACGAATTGTCGTCTCCCTCTACAAGCAGAAGCGTGAAGCTGGTTGGGTGGTTTGGCCATCGCACAACGACGTGCAATTGCCGGCCATTTCTGCATATGCGAAGCGAGTGAGCGCTCGTCCGCGTCGTCTTGCGGCCGGTTCGTCGGGCCGCGGCGCAGCGTGTTTCGTTTCGCCCTACCTAAGGATTGCGTTCTTCGCTTGGCGCGGGCCTTCTTGTTTATGGTCGCGCTATCTTCTTTTTGGTGAGACATGGGTAAAAAGCGTTTTCGTCCCCGAGGCGGCGGTGGTCGTGGCACTGGAACTGGCGGCGGCTATGGCGGCGGGGGCTACGGCGGCGGCGGTGGTGGTGGCGGCTATTATCAAAATGGCAACGGCCGCGGCGGTGGTGGAGGTGGCGGCGGCGGTGGACGGCGGCGCCGCTACAACCAAGGAGGCGGCTACCAAAATCGGGACCGCCAATTCGGCGGCGATCTCGGACCCGCTCCCCCTCCGGAACTGGGGCCCGATGGCGAACCGCTCCCTCTGCCCGAAGGCGCTGTCGCCGGCCAGCCTGGCCTCGAAGGGGCTGTTCCGGTGGCCACCGAAACGCCGCTGGAGCCGGGCTATGGCCTCTTGGAAATGCACCCCAATGGCTATGGCTTCCTACGCAGCCCCGACAACAACTACACCCGTGAGCGGAGCGATCCCTTCGTTCCCGGCACGATGATCGAAAAGTACGGCCTGCGCGAGGGAGTCGTCCTGCGCGGCACCGTGCAGCCCGCCCGCCGGCAGCAAGGGCCGCGGGTCCGCGAGATCACCGAAGTCGATGGCATGGCCCCCGACGATTACCGCAACGTCAAGTCGTTCGACGCCAAAACCCCGATCAATCCCGATCAGTGGTTCCGCCTGGAAACCGGCGCATTGCCGCTGACCACGCGGGTGATGGACCTGCTCACTCCGCTCGGCCGCGGCCAGCGTGCGCTGATCGTCGCTCCGCCCCGCAGCGGCAAGACGATCCTGCTCCAGCACATCAGCCTGGCGATGACGCAAAATTTCCCCGAGGTCAAGCAGTTTATTCTTCTGATCGACGAGCGGCCCGAGGAAGTGACCGACATGCGCCGCAACGTCAAGGGCGAGGTCGTCGCCAGCAGTCTCGACAACGA
>JANRLS010000001.1:0-5731 GCA_033762315.1 Pirellulaceae bacterium | reverse complement strand
GAACCGCGTCCGCACTTTCGTTCGGCCGGGTATCCACTCGCCACCGTCCACGCGCATTTCAAACGTCCCGGTCGCGGAATCGACCACGAAAAACTCACCATCCAAGGCGATGGGCAAAGGGATGTTTGCCGAAAGGCCGATGGTGCGCGTTGAAAGATTGCTTTGCGGCATGGTCAAACCTTCCTCCAAAATTTGATGGCGAAAACGGCAGCCAGGGCGATGCCCAGCACCATGACCACCGTCCGCCAGAGCGCAGAGCCGCCAGCTACTTCCGCCTCACGCACTGCCGCGAGAGCTTCCACCGACTGGCCCGCCAAAAACTGCGAGGCCGCGTTTGTCTCGGTCGCTGCCGCCGTTGTTTGCGCGGTGAGGTTGGCGACGAGATCGAGCGCCGCCTTCACCGTCTGCGGGTCGCTGGTGAGGATCGAAACGCCGCCTTCAATGTTCTGGTCCCGGCCGATGCTGCCGGCTTCCTGGTAGGCACCACCGGAGCCAATCGCGATGGCCCCTTGCGCCGCCACCGCCGCGTTTTCCGTGGCAATCGTGCTTTCCTGCGCGTTGATGCCCCGGTCAATTTGATTCACCGTTTCGCTATCGTCGCCCCAATCCAACAGGTGACACTCGACACGAGGCGCGAGCCTGGTGCGACGCGGACAGCCTTCCAGCGCCATCAGGCGCGGCCGGCAATTCGGTTGGATGTAGCGAATCATTTTCGCAGGACGAGAAACAGACTGAGCGCCAGCACGGCGACGAGGCCAACGATGGCATACTTCCAAACGCTGCCTTGCGTGCCGCCGAAGGAAACGGAAGTGCCCGACTTGAAATCCCCCAACTGAAAAGCCGTCGAACTGCTTTCAGACAGGCCAATATCCATCGGCATCATGGTTCAACGTCTCCCTTTGAAAATGAGCAGTGCGACGAGGCCCAGCAGGACCACCACCACCACGCCGCCGCCAATCAGCCACTTGGAAACGTCGGCTTGATCGCCGCGCACCTGGGAGCCAATGACCGCTTGCGCCGTGCTGGAAGTGGTCTTGCCACCACCACCACCGCCGCCGCCGCCCATGCCTCCTAGAAGTGAAGTCCAGTCCATTGGCTTGGTGGGTTGGGTTGGGTCGGGTTAGCGACGGACGGCGAGCCAGACAATGAGCGCGACACCCGCCACCGCTGCAATCAGCAGAGCCGGCGAGGCCGTGAGCGAGGCCAGCCAATTCGTGGCGGGCGCTTTGGGTTCGGCCGGCAACTGCGTGGTTGCGGGCGGGTTCGTGTTCGGCGGATTAACCGTCTGATACACTTCCAATGCCGTGTCGATGATATCGCGCACGGTCAAATTGCTGTCATTCCGGCTGGGGGCTGGGTCCATGTTCGAGAGACGTGTTGAAGGTGCGAACCAGCCCGTTGACTTCCATCCTCGGGGCAATGTCCGCCGGTTGATCCGCTGCCGCCTCGCCGGCATCCGTGCTCGTCACGGGCTTGGTCGGCTTGGCGCTGCGGGGCGAATGTTTCTTGGCCATAATCGGTCTTCAGTTGGCCGGCGCGGTGCCCTGGTGGGCAGAGCAGCCGCGCCGGCCGCTTGGTGTAAATGAAGCCCGCTAAACCTTAATCCGGTGCGCCGGTTCGCTGGATGATGACCGGCAGGACACCAGCGGCAGCCCCGGAGAACGTCACGTCGGCGTGAAGCGTGCGGAGCCCTTCGGCAACCATGCCGTCCTGCATCCGGTCGGAACGGTCCAAGACCAGTTCATACCAGGGCGTGGCACGGGAGTCAGGATTGAGCCCCCATCCGGTGAGCGACGCCTGCATCGAGGTCAACGAAATGTTGTCGATATCGTCATAACCGTTCCGCTGAAGCTTCACGGCGGAAACGTATCGGCTGGTCCCGCCCACGGTCGGGAGGAAGTGGATTGCCTCAATCAAGTCCGCCTTTGCGAGCGTCTGAATCTTCTTGGTCGAGCCCACGGCGGAAATGTCTTCCCGGTAAACTTTCTGAATCGCGCCGATGTCGTCCTGGGTGAGCGCATCCACTTCCATTTCCGCTTCCAACGTGGGAGCGGCGAGCCCGGCCTTGATGTTCACTTCAATCTGAATGCCCTCTTTGGCGAGGTTCCAGGCGGGCGCGACACGTTCGGCAGCGGTCAGCCGCCACGGGTTGGCGAACCAGATGTCGATTCGATGGAAACGGTCCGCCTGACCGGCAGTGCCGACAGACTTGATCCCGTATTCCGCGCCATTCAGCGAGTTCATCCGGTTAAGCTGTGCCGGCGTGAAAATCCGCTGCGGCTTGGCCTTGTATTTGACGACGATATCATCAAGCAAATCGCTCGTGTCGTCGCCGTTGTCCAGGTCGTTGGCCGCGACAGCCGCATTGCCGACAATGAGGGAAACGCGGTGAACGCGCAGGCCCGGCTCGATGGTCATAACGGCCTTACGGCCGGCAGAGACGGCATCAAAGGCCGGGCATTTTCGGAAGGAAAGCATAGGAGGAAAATTCGGGTTGCGGTTGGGGGTTTCCTTCGCGCTCAAATCTTGTTCGCCATTTCCCGGATCGCCGGAAACTTGCGGTCAACGATTCCGGCGAGGAGATACCAGCCGTAAAAGATCGCGAAGCCGATTGCTAGGGTCTTCAATTTGTTCATGGTGTGATGCGTTGTTGCTGACTACGCGTTCACCTTTGCCCCCTTCCCTGTCCGCCGGCTATTCGTAGCCTTTTGGAAGATTCGATTCAGTCGCCCCGCGCCTCACGGCCGAGTTGATCGCGGGAAATCCAGTAGTATTTCGCTCCCGGCTGATACTGCCGGAGCGGCAGCGCCCGAAGCTCCTTTTCCGAAAAGCCGCGTTGCAACGGGAAATCCAGCGAGCACGTATCGTCCAGCCGGTGGCAGACGACTTCGGTGAGTTGATCGCGCACGGCGGTATTGATTCCGTTCGGTCCTTGCGCCATCCAAACGCAGTCGATTCCGTAGCGCCGCGCCACGCGGACAAAATGCTTGAACCTCTTCGGGATGCTGTTGCCGGAAATGAAGCTGCCGAGTTCATCCACGACAAAGAATTTCCGGCCGGGCAATCGGTCGGAGATTTGCAACGCGCAGTCCGCAAAGAAGACGAGTGCCGCTTCCTCGTCGCCGGGGAAAAGGTGGTTGGGATCAAAGCAAACCCAGCCCGTTGCAACGGCCGCGTCGATGGCCGCGCCCGTCAGAGCCGGAGCGAGGTTCAAGGCGCGTTGAAATTCGCCTTCCGGGTCGAAGAGGAAGACACAGGTTGACGGCGCGTTGCAAACCAGCCTCAAGCCCCACGTCGTTTTTCCCGTGCCCCCGGTTCCAAAAACTCCGGTGTGATACTTGGGATGGTTACTTTGCATTCAAATTCTCGATTACAGTCAGCACACCGCAACTTTTGCTCGCTGATACGGTCCAAGGTTCCAAATTTGCAAGCCGGGCAGTCGGTTAAGGTGGTGAGCTTTGATCCTGCGTTGCTAAACCGCATCCCCGCCGGGCTGTGAGCGTTCTTAACCGTGCTCATTATCTTTCCGCGACTGCCGCGCCCTCTCTTCAGCGAGCCTTTCCAATGTCTTGAACGCGGAAACCGAGGCCACGCCCCACGGCGCGAGCAGGACCACCGCCGCCACGGTCGGGCTCATGTTCATATCGAGGCCCCATTCCTCCGCGATGTAGGGCGCGAGGTTCGCCAGCGTTTCCTTGCGCGTCTCGCCGAGCTGCGCCTGTTGCAACTGCGGTTCGATGTCGCGTTCTTCAAGCCCGGCGCGTTTCCCGGCAGTCTCGATTTTGTTCAGCGCGAACTTTTCCCCGAAGTCGATGGCGTCTTTGACCACCTTTGAGAGCAAATCCGGAGGCAACTCGACGCGAGGTTGAGCCCCAGCCGCCACTTCATCAACCGCCACCGGCTCCGGCCGAGCAACCGGCTTGGCAGGGCGTCCATCAGCAGGGCCAGGAGGGCGCACAGCCCGCTTCCCGTCACTGCCCATAGCCTGCGAATACAGCCCGTGCTTGATCGGTCTCCCTCGCTTCGGAGGAATGCCGCCAGGGGCGGGAGTTCCGACGTGTTGAGCTTCGAGTTGAGCAGCAATCCCGCCGCCCACGTTACCCGCTTCACCAGCCGTTGCTGTTGGTTCAGCCGCCGCCGGCAGTGTCGTTTCCATCTCCACGCTTTCCATAGGTTCAGGATTTCCATCCAAAGAGCCGCATTGTGGAGTTAATCGCGTCGCCGTCGCCGCCGTCGTCGTTTTCTTCTTTGGCTGGTGTCTCACTAGGTTCAGGCGTGGCCGGCACTATCACGGGCGCTGCGGGCTTTGCTGCGGGCTTTGCTGGCGGTGGTGGCGGCGCGGTCTTGGCTTTCGCCACGGGCTTGGGCGGGGATTTCTTGACGACGGCCGCGCTCTTGGGCGGTCCGCTCGTGGTGGCAGGATGATCGGCCGGCGTTTCAGCCGGCCCGGCGGTGGGCTCGTTTTCGTTCATCCGCCGACGTTGCACCGAAGGCGCATTTCCGGGGAGTCCCTAGAATCTTGGAAAGTGAAAGCCGGCCCCGCCGGGCGCGAAGCGTGTTGTCCCGGACCGTCTCGCGCAGTATCCGCCGATACTCCGACAGGATCGGCCCGCCGATGCGAAGCGCGAGGCACATTGCCGAATTGCGCGAGGTTCCAAGCTCGTCGGCTGCGTCCTGGAAAAACTTCCGCCAGTGAACCGGGACGGAAAGGGGAATTGTGGTGTATTCCGTCTTAAGCAGCGCGTCCGAAGGCATGGGGTAGGACAATAATTGTCCTACCGCCGGCCGCAAGGCTGAAATGCCACCTTATTCCTTCGCTGGAAGCCTCTCGATTGCCTCGGCCAATTCATACAGCGCCGCCGATATAGCCGTTGAATGGTAGTCTGAAGCACACGCCTGAATGAAGCTGCCAACCAACGCGGGATTTTCCTTGGCGTAGCCATCGCCAAATCGCTTGTCGATTGCAAGCATTGCCTCGGAAAGATACGTGGCGGCGGTCATTGATGCCTGCCGCAATGCGTGATCGTTTGAAAGAGTCGGCTTGTCCATGAGGTGCGAACGTAGCGAGGCCAACTGCGACGGCAAGGCTGAAAGTGTGCGGCCTTCGGCCGGGGACAGGGTGAGTTTATCGCTTTGAAGCGGGGAAGCCGGGCGCGAAGCGAGCCAGAGGGAGGGAGCGCGAGGGAGGGAAAGAAAAACCCGGCTGCCAATAAGAGGCTTGCCGGGTTCTCAGGTCGCTTTCGCCACCCCGGCCGAATCACGCGCTCGGGTCGCACTCCTGCGTAGCCCTATCCTCGTGACCGGCAGGAAAAGGAAACGCCGCCACCGTCATTTTGTCACGCGGGAACTTCTGGCCGAAATGTGCCCGACTGCCCCCCTGCCCCCCCAAAGGCCACGCAAGGCCCGGTTTCATTGGCTGTTTTTGAGGGGGGCACCTTGAAAAATGCCCCTTTTCCGCCCCCCTTTCGCCCCCCTAAGCTACATCCGCACCAGGGGGGCAAGGGGGGCACGAAAAAAACTGCCCCCCCACGAATCACCCGCGCCAGTATTGATGATTTTGCACGTTGGGGGGGCAGGGGGGCTGTTTTCCTATTTTGAAGAAGAAGGTTTTTAATATAAGGGACGGTCCCCACTTGTCCGCGTACGATCGGGACGAAATCAAAACCTGAAACCTGCCCCCCCTGCCCCCCTCCCCGGACCCCTCCCCTGGTGGCTTCCGGCCGAAGGCCGG